>JAYSZH010000178.1:0-22336 GCA_043738155.1 Polaromonas sp.
GCCAGCATGGTGTGGAAGGGGCTGAAGCTGGTGCCGCCGCCTACGTCGCTGGCCAGCGCGTATTGCATACCAGCATCGTCTGCCGCACGGTAGTCAAAATAGCCGCTGCCTAAGAATAAATTACTGGTTGGGCATACAGCTGCTGCTGCGCCAGTGGTGTGCATCAAGGCGCGGTCTGTGGCGTCTAGGTGGATACAGTGGGCGTAAACCGAGCGTTGACGCATCAGGCCGAAGTCGTCGTAAATCTGCAAATACGAGCGTGCCTGGGGGAAAAGCGACAGTGCCCAGGTGATTTCTTCGACGTTTTCGGCGACGTGGGACTGAATCCAGACATCGGGATACTTGGCGGCCAAGTCGCCCAAGCCGCGCAGCTGGGCGTCGCTGCAGCTGGGGGCAAAACGGGGGGTGAAGGCGTAGCCTAGGCGGTCTACATCGTGCCATTTGTGCATGAGCAGCTCGGTGTCGATCAAACTCTGCTCAGCGGCATCGTGTAGCCCATTCGAACTGGGCTGGTCCCGCACACCATCCGGGCTGTTGCGGTCTTGCATGCATTTGCCGGTGATGAGGCGCAGGCTGTTTTTTTGCGCTTCAGCGAACAAAGCATCGACAGACGCGACGTGTGATGTGGCAAAAGTGAGCGCGGTGGTAACGCCGTTTCGCAGCAATTCTGCTATAAAAAACGTAGCTGCTTTGGCAGCATAATCGCTGTCTACAAAGCGTTTTTCCTCTGGGAAAGTGTAGCCATCCAGCCACGGCAGCAAGCCCTCAGCGGGTGAACCGATCACATCCGTCTGTGGGTAATGCACATGGGTGTCGACAAAACCGGGGGCGATGATGCGGTCTGGCAGGTGTTGCACGTCGACATCAGGGTGGCGGGCTTTGAACGCCTCAAAGCTATTTGCCAGCAAGTTGTAGTCGCCCACCATCTGCACCACTTGCCTGCCCTGTTCGTTTGCGCCTATGACGAGCAAACCGTCTTCATCTAACCTTGCGGAATTTGACGGCGCAGCCTGTGCATCGAAACTCAAAATACGGGCGCGGTAGGCTTTGATCATTGTTTAACTTTTAAAAGGTTTCAAAAACCTCGTTCAATTTGTCAATATGGCTGCGTTTGGCCGTTTCGTCAAGAAAACTCGCCTCAAAGCTGTTGCGCGCTAGCTGGTAGGCGTGTTGGGCGGTCATGCCGGTGGCGGCGAAGGTTTGCAGGAAGTTGTCGTTCATGTAGCCGCCGAAGTAGCTCGGGTCGTCAGAATTGACCATGGCGACCAAACCAGCGTCCAGCAATTGCGGCAGGTTATGGTCGCGCAAGTCCTTGAAAACACAGAGTTTTAAATTGGACAGCGGACAAACGGTGAGCGGGATGCGGTCTTTTTTCAATCGCGTCATGAGCAAGGCGTCTTTGCTGGACTGCACCCCGTGGTCGATGCGCTCGACTTTGAGCAAATCAAGTGCTGTCCACACATAAGCCGGCGGGCCTTCTTCGCCTGCATGGGCGACAAGGTGCAAGCCCAGCTCGCGACATTTGGCAAAGACTTTGGCAAACTTCTCAGGCGGGTTGCCCACTTCGCCTGAATCGAGGCCGATACCGATGATTTTGTCGCGGAAAGGCATAGCAGCTTCCAGCGTTTCAAAGGCGGCTTCTTCGCTCAAATGGCGCAGAAAGCACATGATCAAACTGGCGCTGATGCCATGCTTGGCTTGCGCTTCCACGCAGGCGCGGTGCAGGCCGTTGATGACAGTTGCCATGCTCACACCACGGTCAGTGTGGGTTTGTGGGTCGAAGAAAATTTCACAAACTGCTACATTATCTATAGCTGCTTTGGCAATATATGCGCTGGCTAGGTCGTAAAAGTCTTGTTCTGTGAGCAAGACGCTAGCGCCTGCGTAGTAGATGTCCAAAAAGCTTTGCAAATTGGTAAACGCATAGGCTCGACGCAGCTCGTCCACGCTGGCGTAGGGCAAAGTCAGGCCGTTGCGTTTGGCTAGGCTGAAGATCATCTCGGGCTCTAACGAACCTTCGATGTGGATGTGCAGCTCGGCTTTGGGCATAGCGCGAAGCAAATCGGGCAGACGGTCTGTAGGGATGTTTTTAACTTGATACATAGTTCTATTTTGCAATAAAAAAGCTGCCCGAGAGCAGCTTTTTGAACACTACGAAACCGAGGCGTAGCGAGCGGGTTTCAGGTTAGGCGGACGGAGCACAGCAACCGGAGTGGACTTCAGGTCCATGAGGATTGCGCGCACCGCCCAACGAAGCCTGAAGCCCGCGCAGTAGCCGAGCTTACTTCTTGTCGCCGCCTGGCACTTTGCCTTCTACACCCTTGACATAGAAGTTGATACCGCCCATAAACTTGTCATCAGCCACTGCATCTTTAGCTAATACTTCTTTACCGTCGTTGCCCATGATCGGGCCTTTCCAGATAGCGAAGGTGCCGGCTTTCAGGCCAGCTTTGACCTCGTCGACCTTGGCTTTGGTCTCAGCTGGTACGTCTGCCGCAACATTCACCATGTCAATTGCGCCCTCTTTCACGCCCCACCAAGCGGCGCTGCCACCTTTCCAAGTACCGGCCAAGGCTTCGCCCGTGGCTTTGATGTAGTACGGTGCCCAGTTGATGACGGCTGAACCCAAATGGGCTTTCGGGCCATAGGCTGTCATGTCAGAATCCCAGCCGAAAGCGCGTTTGCCCAACTTTTCAGCGGTTTGCAGTACAGCGGACGAGTCGGTGTTTTGCATCAACACGTCGGCGCCGCCATTGATCAAAGTCGTGGCCGCTTCGGTTTCTTTGCCTGGATTGAACCATTCGTTGACCCAAACCACTTTGGTTTTGATCTTCGGATTGCTGGATTGCGCACCCAAGGTGAAGCTGTTGATGTTGCGAATCACTTCAGGAATTGGAATAGAACCAACGACGCCAAGCGTGTTGGTCTTGGTCATTTTGCCAGCGATCACGCCAGCCATGTACGCACCTTCATAGGTGCGGCTGTCGTAAGTGCGCATGTTATCGGCTTGCTTGTAGCCGGTGGCGTGCTCAAAGCTCACACCTTTGGTGTCAGCGGCGACTTTGAGCATAGGCTCCATGTAGCCGAAGGTGGTACCGAAAATCAACTTATTGCCTTGGCCAACCAAGTCACGGAAAACGCGCTCTGCATCGGCAGACTCAGGCACTTTTTCGACGAAGCTGGTGACGATTTTGTCGCCAAATTCTTTCTCGACGGCTTTGCGCGCGTTGTCGTGTGCAAACGTCCAACCACCGTCACCCACTGGGCCAACATAGGCAAAAGCAACTTTAAGCGGCTCGACCTTAGCAGGTGCGGCAGCAACTGGCGCTGCTGGTGCAGCTTCAGCGGGCTTGGCTTCTTCTTTTTTCCCACAACCGACCAAAGCGGCAGCGGCGATGGTGGTCATAGCGGCAACTTTTAACAGTGTGCGTTTTTGAAAGTCTGTCATGTCAAAAAGTCCTTTTTAGTTGAGTAGAAAGCGTTTGAGAAAGAAAATAATAAAATAATTATGCAAGAAACAAGCCAAAAAAATTAGCGAAATATTTAAGTCATAAAAGGCTTACCCAGCGATGCTGGCATATTGACCCGAATAAAAGCTGAATTTCTAGAAATCAGCACCAAAACGATAATCGTAACAATATAAGGCATCATGCTGAGGAATTGACTAGGTATTTCCACCCCCGCACCTTGCAAATGCAGTTGCAAAAGGGTGAAACCACCAAACAAATAAGCACCTAACAATACCCGGGCAGGTCGCCAAGTGGCAAACGTGGTCAGCGCTAAAGCAATCCAACCCTTACCCGAAACCATGCCCTCCACCCACAGTGGCGTGTAAATCGTCGCCAAGTAAGCACCAGACAGTCCGCAAAGCGCACCGCCTGCCATGACCGCCCACAGCCGAATGCGTCGTACTGGGTAGCCCAGTGCATGAGCGGATTCAGGCGATTCCCCCACCGAGCGCAGCACCAAACCGGCGCGAGTGCGGTACAAAAACCAAATCAAGCCAAACACCAACCCCATCGTGATGTAAACCATGGGGTGATGGCGAAACAAGGCTTGTCCAATGAGCGGGATGTCACCCAAAACCGGGATGCTGTATTGCGTTTGCTCAGACAGTTTTTCTTGCACGTACTTGATGCCGGCAAAGGCTGAAAAACCAGTGCCAAACAGTGTCAAAGCCAAGCCTGTGGCGTATTGGTTGGTACCCAGCCAAATCACCAAAGCACCAAAAATCGCTGCTAAAAACGCACCTGCGCCCATGCCGGCCAAAAAACCCAGCCAGACGTTGCCTGTGTGCACAACGGTGGCAAAGCCCGCTATTGCGGCGCACAGCATCATGCCCTCTGCGCCTAAGTTAACAACACCGGCTTTTTCGTTGATGAGTAAACCCAGCGCGGCGATGGCCAGCACCGTACCCGCATTGAGTGTGGCCGCAATTAAAAGTGCATAGGCTTCCATTAAGCAGCACCCCTTAAGGTAGATTTAACGACAGATTTAGCATCTGACTTGATAGTCAACTTGTAGGCAAGCAAGGTATCGCAAGCCAGCAAACTGAACAACAACAAACCTTGAAACACGCCCGTGATCGATTTAGGCAATCCCAAGCGCGACTGCGCCAGCTCGCCGCCAATGTAAAACATACTCATCAACACGGCTGAAAAAACCATCCCCACCGGATGCAAACGCCCCACAAACGCCACAATGATGGCCGCAAAACCGTAACCCGCTGGCACGTAGGGCGTGAGTTGCCCAATCGGGCCTGCGACCTCAAGCGCACCCGCCAAACCAGCAGCCGCGCCCGAGCACAACATCGCCACCCACAGTGCGCGACGACTGGAAAACCCAGCATAGCGTGCTGCGGCAGGTGCTAAACCACCCACTTGCTGCGCAAAACCAGCTCGGGTGCGAAATAAGAATACCCATAATCCAGCGGCCGCAGCCATAGCAATAGGTAAGCCAATTGACATACGTGAGCCTTGCATCAATCTGGGAATGCTCGTCACCGATTCAAAGGTTTTGCTTTGCGGGAAGTTAAACCCGTTCGGATCTTTCCATGGGCCGTAAACCATATAGCTCAAGAGTAAATCGGCTACATAAACCAACATCAAACTCACCAAAATTTCATTGGCATTGAATTTATCGCGTAAAAATGCCGTGATGCTTGCCCAGGCCATGCCGCCAAACATACCGGCCATCAAAATTACCAGCACAATCCAACGGCTGGTTTCTTTGGTGGCCAAAAGTGCCACGCCACCCGCAGCCAGTGCACCAACGACGAATTGGCCTTCGGCACCAATATTCCACACATTGGAGCGAAAACAAACGGCTAAACCCAACGCGATGATTAACAGTGGTGTGGCCTTAACCATCAACTCGCCCCAAGCATAGCCAGAACGAATCGGTTCCCAGAAAAACATTTGCAAACCACGAACAGGGTTTTTGCCCAGCGCCATGAACAGCAAAACACCAATCACCACGGTCAACAACAAGGCTAAAACGGGTGAGCCGTAACTCCAAAATACAGAGTTTTGTGTACGCGGTTCTAGTTTTAAACGCATCACGCGATTTCCTTATCTGTCGAAACATGAGCAACATATGGAGACGTGGCGAGCCACAAGCCACTCATCCATTCGCCGACCATTGAAACTGTCGCGTCGGCACGCTTCAACGATGGCGATAGCTGCCCTTTTGCCATAACGTGAAGGCGATCACTGATTTCAAACAACTCGTCCAGCTCTTCACTCACCACAAGTACTGCGCAGCCAGCGTCGCGCATAGCCAATATTGCGCCACGAATTTGTGCTGCTGCGCCAACATCAACGCCCCAAGTGGGTTGCGAGACGATGAAAAGCTTAGGCTCGGCATCAATTTCTCTGCCCACAATAAATTTTTGCAAATTACCACCTGACAGAGATTTGGCAGTCGCTTGCGCACCGCTGGCTTTGACTTTGAAACGGGCGATGATGCTATCGGCCTGCTTCGCTAAGTCTTTGACACGAATCCATCCAATTTTCCAACCGGTTTTTGAAACAGCGTTATCGCGAGTCAACATCAAGTTATGTGCCAAGCTCATGCTCGGCACAGCACCACGGCCAAGACGCTCTTCGGGTACAAATTGCACACCAAGGCGTCGGCGTTCTGTGGGTCCCAAATGCCCGACCGCTGCACCAAACAAAGTCACCATACCAGTATCTGCGCGGGTATCTTCGCCTGACAAGGCATACATCAACTCACGCTGTCCGTTGCCTGAAACGCCGGCAATGCCAACGACTTCGCCGGCTCTGACATTCAAAGAGACAGCATTGAGATTCATACCAAATTGATCAACCCGTGGGAGCGTTAACTGGTGAACACCTAGAACAATATCGCCTACTTTTGCGGCGCGATGTTCTAGCGCTGGCGGTTCAGAGCCAATCATCATGCGGCTGAGTGATGCATTGCTCTCGTTTTGTGGATTGCAATGCCCCGTGACTTTGCCAGCCCGTAAAACTGTACAAGCGGTACACAACTCACGTATTTCGTGCAGTTTGTGACTGATGTAAAGGATGCTGCAACCTTCTGATGACAGTTTTTTGAGCACCACAAACAGTTTTTCAACCGCTTGCGGCGTGAGCACGGAAGTGGGCTCATCCAAAATTAGCAATTGAGGATTAGTGAGCAACGCACGGATAATTTCAACGCGCTGCATTTCACCGACGCTCAAGGTATGCACTGGACGCTTAGGGTCAATATCCAAACCGTATTCACTGGCTTTGGTTACGATACGTTGCGTCACCTCAGCCAACGTCAGGTGTTTATCTAAGCCAAGCCAGACGTTTTCAGCCACGCTCAAAGTTTCAAACAAACTGAAATGCTGGAAGACCATACTGATACCCAACACGCGGGCTTCTTGCGGGTTGCGAACATGCGCGGCTAAACCGTTAAAGCTGACCATGCCCGCATCAGGCTTGACCGAACCGTAAATGATTTTGACCAGCGTCGATTTACCGGCACCGTTTTCACCTAAAAGTGCATGAATCTCACCCGGCAACACGGTCAGTGACACGTCTTGATTGGCCAATACTGACGCATACCGTTTCGATATGGATGTCAATTGCAATCTAGGCGTCACATCAGTCATGTTGATTATTTTTTTAAAGTCTTTTAAAGAATTAATATAGCTCTGAAATCGTTCACGTTCGTAAAGGTTGGTCCCGTAATGACCAAATCACCCAAAGGTTCAAAGTAGCCGTAAGCATCGTTACGGTCTAGAAAGTCATGAATTTTCATGCCTTGTGCCTCGGCGCGTGCCAGCGTGGTGGGGGCAACGTACGCACCAGCGTTGTCTTGCACGCCATCAATGCCGTCTGTATCAGCAGCCAAAGCATACACATGGTCTAAACCTTGCAAAGATTGTGCCAGACCGAGACAAAACTCTCCTGCCCGTCCACCCCGCCCTTTGGCAGCGCCAGGCAAGCGTGGACGAACAGTGACCGTGGTCTCACCGCCAGACAGAATGACGCAAGGTCGAATAAAGGTTTGCGCCTGAGTTAAATCACCACTTTTTGCGGTGCTTTTAGCCGCTGAGCGAGCCAAGGCAGCATGAACAGTGCCGACCTCGCGTGACTCACCCTCCATGTCGTCACTCAAAATATAGGCGTGCAAACCTGCGTTTCGCGCCACTTCGGCTGCAGCTTCCAGACTTTGCTGTGGCGCGGCGGTCAGATGAACAACATGCCCCTCAAAAGTCGGATCGTTGGACTTAGGCGTTTCAAGCTCACCAGAGGTCAATCGCTCAGCAATCGAATCAGGTATGTCAATCTTGTAGCGTTTCAAAATGGCCAAGGCCTGAGCGCAAGTGGTATCGTCCGGCACGGTTGGTCCACTGGCGATGATGCTGGGGTCATCGCCAGGGACATCGCTGATAGTTAAAGTCACAACCTTCGCAGGAAAGCAGGCAGCAGCCAAACGACCACCTTTGATGCGAGAAAGGTGTTTACGTACGCAATTCATTTCAGAAATCGGCGCACCTGAATTAAGCAAAGCTTGGTTGATGCGTTGCTTATCTGCAAAATCCAAGCCCTCAACGGGCAGCGACAATAGTGCTGAACCACCGCCAGAAATCAAACACAAAACCACGTCATTAGCTGTGAGCCCCTGTGTCAAATCCAAAATACGCTGAGCGGCTTGTAACCCAGCTTCATCAGGCACAGGATGTGAGGCTTCCACAATTTCGATGCGGGCCGGTTTGCCATCAAGCTCAGCGGGTCTGATTGGCGTGTGGTGATAACGGGTAACCACCAATCCTGATAAAGGTACGTCAACAGGCCAATGCGCTTCGACCGCTTGCGCCATTGCCGCACCCGCTTTGCCTGCACCCAGCACAATGGTACGCCCACCGTTTGCAGGTGGCGAAGGCAAATAGGCGGCAGTGTTATGCAGCGGCAACGCACGTTTAACCGCCGTTTGAAACAGATAAGTTAAAAACTCACGCGGATGTTGTGTTGGGTCTGGTACGGTCATGGAGGTTGATTTAGTGTCTCAATTAGTGCCTAAAGTGACGCACGCCCGTGAACACCATCACCACGCCGCGCTCGTCGGCCGCAGCAATCACTTCAGGGTCGCGCATGCTGCCACCCGGTTGGATCACGCAAGTCGCACCGGCATCCACCACCACATCTAACCCATCACGAAAAGGGAAAAACGCATCACTGGCAACAGCAGTACCTTGCAGTGACAAACTCGCATGCTGCGCCTTGATGCTCGCAATGCGCGCAGAATCTAAACGGCTCATTTGACCAGCGCCTACGCCAATGGTCATACCGCCAGCGCAGAATACGATCGCATTTGATTTGACATATTTTGCTACCTTCCAAGCAAACAACAAATCTTGCAATTGCTGAGGTGTTGGCTGCGCTTTAGAGACGACTTTCAGATCAGCCAAAGTCAATTCATGGTTATCCGCTGTTTGCATCAGCAAACCTGAGCCGACTCGCTTGACATCAACGGCATTGCGGCCATTGTCCCAGTCAGAGTTGCCCGAATTACCATCAACCTCAGGTAACTCAATTTGCAATACACGCACATTTGCCTTGGCTTTAAAGAGTTCCAGTGCTTCTGGCGTGTAATCGGGAGCTATTAATACCTCAACAAATTGTTTTGATATTTGTAGCGCTGCTGGCACATCAACAATACGATTAAAGGCAATGATTCCGCCGAACGCTGAGGTTGGATCTGTTTTAAAAGCTTTCTCGTACGCTTGTAACGCATCATCCCCCACGGCAACGCCGCACGGGTTGGCGTGCTTGACGATGACACAAGCTGGAACATCAAAACTTTTGACACACTCCCAGGCCGCATCAGCATCGGCAATGTTGTTGTAGCTTAGCTCTTTGCCCTGCAATTGTTTCGCTGTAACGAGCGATCCCGGTGCAGGGTACAAATCTCTGTAAAACGCAGCTTGCTGATGTGGATTTTCACCATAACGCAAATCTTGCAGCTTGATGAAACGTCCATTCGATTGCGCTGGGAAAAGTGAATGGCTGCCGTCCTCTTGAATACGGGACAGGTAGTCGCTGATGGCGCCGTCGTACTGACTGATACGATTGAAGGCAGCAACAGACAACGTAAATTTAGTTTTATCCGTCAGCTTGCCACTGGCTTTGAGTTCAGCGAGCACAACGGCATATTGAGATGAGTCAGTCAAGACGCCGACATCCTTCCAGTTTTTAGCCGCCGAACGTACCATGGCTGGACCACCAATATCGATGTTTTCGATGGCATCCTCCAAAGTGCAGCCAGCTTTGGCAACTGTCGCTTCAAACGGATAAAGATTAACCACTAACAAGTCAATAGTGTCAATATTGTGTTCAGCCAATGCAGCCATATGCTCAGGCAAGTCGCGTCGAGCCAGTAAACCGCCATGCACCTTAGGATGCAAAGTTTTGACACGGCCATCCAACATCTCTGGGAAACCTGTTAACTCAGCAACCTCTGTAACTGGTAAACCTTGCTCGGCCAAGAGTTTTGCAGTGCCTCCGGTAGACAAGAGTTTGATGCCCAAGGCATGTAATTCGCGGGCAAAATCTACAACACCGGTTTTGTCTGAAACTGAAATTAATGCATTCATCGTTTGTATTGTTGAGGGAAATTAAAATAAATGGTTTTTTGAAATTTTGTAAAACTAAATTAGATTGTGGTCTAAGAGCTTTTTGCGCAGAGTATTGCGATTGAGGTTCAACCATTCTGCAGCTCGTGATTGGTTGTTGTCAGCTTGCTTCATCACCACTTCAAGCAACGGCTTCTCAACCGCCTTAACCAGCATGTCATACATAGCGTGCGGTTGCTCACCGCCCAAGTCTTTGAAGTAAGCCTCCAAGCTTTCGCGTACGCATTCGTCTATTTGTTTTTTACTCATCTATTACGCTCGTTTTAATTTTCGAATTGTCAATAATTAAACCAACACATCAGCTTTTTCAGCTTGAGAATGTGCAATTGATTGTGGCAAACGTTCATGTTGATCAGCTAACCCATCAAAAAACCGCACCACAGCAGCATGCTGCGATTCACAAGTTTCAAGGGTGTTCATTTGATCACGAAACACGTCACCACCAGGCAATGCACGTACGTACCAGCCAATGTGTTTGCGTGCAGTGCGCACCCCGGAAAATTCGCCGTATAAATCGTAATGATCCAACAAATGATCACACAATAGACGCCTCACCTCGGCAACCAAAGGTGATGCCAAATGTGAACCAGTTGCTATGAAGTGCGCAATTTCTCGAAAAATCCATGGTTTACCTTGCGCAGCACGACCAACCATGATGGCATCCGCTCCCGTTAATGCCAATACATCACGCGCTTTCTCTGGTGTTGAAATATCGCCATTTGCAACGACAGGAATGTAAACAGCAGCCTTCACTGCGGCTATCGTTTCATATTCAGCCTTACCTTTGTAGCCCTGCTCACGTGTACGACCATGCACAGCAAGCATTTGCACGCCAGCTTGTTCAAAAGCACGTGCTAAAACTACTGCATTTTTATGAGTCTGACACCAACCAGTTCTCATCTTCAAGGTCACGGGAACGTTTCGTGGCGCGCAAGCTGCCACAACTGCCTCAACAATTGACAGCGCCAAGCTTTCGTCTTGCATCAGCGCGGAACCCGCCCATTTGTTGCAAACTTTCTTTGCAGGACAGCCCATGTTGATATCAATGATCTGCGCGCCATTGTCAATGTTGTACAACGCTGCCTCTGCCATCATTTCGGCTGATGTTCCAGCGATTTGCACCGCAATTGGAGCACTTTCGCCATCATGGTTAGCTCTGCGAGATGTTTTGAGCGTGCTCCATAATTCGCGTTTAGACGTCACCATCTCGCTTACTGCATAACCTGCTCCCAGCTTCTTGCAAAGCATACGAAATGGCCTGTCTGTCACGCCAGCCATGGGCGCAACGAACAGATTATTCGGCAATATGTATTGACCAATGTTCATGCAGAATAAAAAAGGGGAAGGTAAGTGAGTTGCTTAAAAATGAAGCACAATTGTACCGCTCTATACTAGGTGTAGCTGGTCTTTTTTTGACTTCTTTTTTGTCTTTTTGGTTAACTTTGACACTTGGTTTTAAATGGAAATTTGGTTAGAACAACTATTGGTCATTCTGGCTTTGCCTAAGTTTGGCTTATCTACTGTTTTTGTCGTTTCGCTTATCAGCGCAACACTGGTTCCGCTTGGCTCAGAGCCTGTTGTTTTTGGACTCATCAAACTCAATCCAGAACTTTTCTGGCCAACAATATTGGTGGCGACAGTAGGCAACACCATTGGTGGTGCAATTGATTGGTGGATGGGTTATGGCGCCCACCGGGTTGTGGACAAATACACAAGTTCACGTAGTCACGCTAAAGCGTTGCAATGGCTAGAAAGCTTAGGGCCGAAAGCTTGCTTACTGGCTTGGCTACCGGCTGTAGGCGATCCTTTATGCGCAGTCGCTGGCTGGTTGAAACTCCCTTTTTGGCCATGTTTGGCATACATGGCCATAGGGAAATTTCTTCGTTATTTACTTATAACAACATTGTTGTTGAATGTATTTCCCGGCAAGATTCCTATGTGGCCGTTTTAGCCGCATCAGCATTTCGCAAACGGATATGCAATTCTTTGAGTTGTTTTTCGTCAACCAAAGACGGTGCTTGCGTCAACAAGCATTGCGCACGCTGGGTTTTCGGGAAGGCAATCACGTCTCGAATCGATTCTGCACCAGTCATGAGCGTCACGATGCGATCCAAGCCAAAAGCCAAACCACCATGCGGCGGTGCACCGTACTGCAATGCATCTAGCAAAAAGCCAAATTTGACTTGCGCTTCTTCTGGTGTGATTTTAAGTGCGTCAAAAACTTTTTGCTGTACATCTGCACGGTGGATGCGCACAGAACCGCCACCCATCTCCCAGCCATTCAGCACCATGTCGTACCCTTTAGAGATACATTTCTCAGGGGCAGTAACCATCCAGTCTTCGTGACCATCTTTTGGTGCGGTGAACGGATGGTGTGTTGCTGTGTAGCGTTGTGCTTCTTCGTCGTATTCAAACATCGGAAAGTCAACCACCCACATCGGACGCCAAGCTTTCTCAAACAAACCATTCTTTTTACCGAACTCGCTATGACCGATTTTGATGCGAAGTGCACCAATCGCATCGTTCACAACTTTCTCCTTGTCTGCGCCAAAGAAAATCAAATCGCCATCTTGCGCACCCGTACGAGCTAAGACCTCTGCAATCGCTCGGTCATGAATGTTTTTAACAATCGGACTTTGTAAACCATCGCGACCCTTGCCTAATTCGTTGACTTTGATATATGCCAAACCTTTAGCACCATAGATTTTGACAAATTCCGTATAGCCATCAATCTCACCACGGCTCAAACCACCTACCTCGCGTGCGCCTCCAGGCACACGCAAAGCAACGACGCGGCCATTTTTCATGGTTGCTGCGCCGGAGAAGACTTTAAAGTCTACATCTGCCATCACGTCAGTCACTTCGGTAAATTTAAGACTCACGCGCAAATCGGGCTTGTCAGATCCATACACATGCATAGCGTCTTGGTAGGTCATGACTGGGAATTCACCCAAATCCACATTCATGGTGTTTTTGAACACTGTTGTGATCATGCCCTGGAACATGTCACGAATTTCTTGCTCATCCAAAAACGAGGTTTCAATATCGATTTGCGTGAATTCAGGCTGACGATCTGCGCGCAAATCTTCGTCACGGAAACACTTCACAATTTGGTAATAGCGGTCATAGCCAGCCACCATCAACAACTGCTTAAAGAGCTGAGGTGACTGCGGCAATGCGAAAAAGTGCCCATCATGCACGCGGCTGGGTACCAAATAATCACGCGCACCTTCCGGTGTGCTCTTGGTCAGCATCGGCGTTTCGATGTCAATGAAGCCGTTCGCATCTAAAAACTTACGCACCTCCATAGACACTTTGTAGCGTAGCATCAAATTGTTTTGCATGTACGGACGGCGCAAATCCAACACACGATGTGTCAAACGCGTCGTTTCAGACAAATTCTCATCATCCAACTGGAATGGAGGCGTCACAGATGCGTTTAAAACAATTAATTCATGGCAAAGCACTTCAATCTTGCCGCTCTTCAAACCGTCATTCACCGTCCCTATAGGTCGTGCACGCACCAGACCTTTGATCTGAATACAAAATTCATTGCGCACACCTTCAGCAAGCTTGAACATCTCTGCACGATCCGGGTCGCACACCACTTGCACATAACCTTCGCGGTCACGCAGATCGATAAAAATCACACCGCCATGGTCTCGCCTACGGTTAACCCAACCACACAAACTAACTGTTTCACCGAGTAACGCCTCAGTCACCAAACCACAATATTGGGTACGCATTGCCATAATTTTTTTTACTCTATTCGTTAATAAATTCGTTAATGATTTCGGTTATTTGGGGAGCAGCGGTGCCAACATTGTGGGTGAAACTACTCCCATTGACACAATGTATTTCAAGGCATCATCGACACTCATGTTTAGCTCTATGCAATCAGACTTTTTTAGCATGACAAAGTAACCACCCGTCGGATTGGGTGTCGTGGGCACATAAACACTGAGGTAATCACCTTTGAGGTGATTGGTCACATCACCGCCCGGCGTACCGGTCACAAAAGCAATGGTCCAAACGTCTGCACGCGGCCACTGCACCAAGACGGCCGTGCGAAATGCGCTGCCACCGTCAGCAAACAGTGTGTCAGACACTTGTTTGACGCTTGAATATATGGAGCGAACTACAGGAATGCGATTCAAAAATGCATCACCCCAAGTCATCAATTGGCGGCCTAAAAAATTACTAGCTGCAGCACCAACCAATAGCAAAATAGCCAGTGCCAGCAATACGCCAAAACCTGGAATATGAAAACCTATCAGCTTATCTGGGTGCCAAGCAGCTGGCAAAATCAGCAGCGTTTTATCAAGCGTGCTGAGCATCCACTCCAACAGCCAAATCGTGATAGCAATCGGTACGATGACCAGTAATCCAGCAAACAACCATTTACGCAACTTAGACATGTACTTCCTAGGGTGTTGAAGGTTAGACGCTAGAAGCTGGTGAAGCTGCAGGCGTGGATGTTGGTGCGGCAGGAGTGGGTGCCGGAGCAGGGATAGCGGCTGCTGATTTACTCTCAGAGGCGCTAACAGCGCCGTCAACTGTTGATGCAGGCGAGTCCCCAGATTTGGCATCTACCGCAGGCGTATTGTTTTTCCCACCACCTTCGCGAAAATCAGTCACGTACCAACCCGTACCTTTGAGCTGAAAACCAGCGGCAGTAAGCTGTTTTTTAAAGGCCGCATGACCGCAAGAAGGGCAATCGGTGAGTTGCGGATCCGACATTTTTTGCAAAACGTCTTTGGCATGACCGCAAACGTCGCATTTGTAAGCGTAAATAGGCATAAAAAAGAGGGGGTTAAAGCGTCATAAAGACGCAAAAGCACTGAAATCACCGCTTTTGCGCAACTTTCCATTATAAGTGGCTTAGCCTCTGCCTGTTCGCAGGTAGAAATGCGTTTAGCCTTTTTCATCTCTATCAAGTTCATCAACAGAAAGTTAGCTAAGATTGCTATAAGATTTATAGCTAACTAGTAAATAAATACGTTGGCTACAGATATATTTATGTAATTTTTAATTGCATTTAAAAAATTAACACAAAATTAAAGCGTAAATATGTGCAGGCGTGACACCAATTGCATGACGATCAAACCCACAATAAAGCCAAAACCAGCGTACATCAAACGTTGCAAGAGCTTGTTTGTTCGCTGCTGCTCCCGCAATAAATCTTTGAGAATCTGCGACTCTTGATACGTATCAGCAGATTTGTGCTTTAAATAGTTTGCCAGCAATGCTGGCAGTTCAGGTAACAATTTGGCGTATTGCGGTGCTTGGTTTTTCAATTCTTCTATGAGCTTTTGCGGACCAATCTGCTCCAGCATCCATTTTTCTAAAAATGGCTTAGCGGTATTCCATAAATCCAAATCAGGATCCAAATCACGACCCAAACCTTCAATATTCAGCAAGGTTTTTTGCAACAAAACCAGCTGCGGTTGAATTTCCACATGAAAACGACGTGAAGTTTGAAAAAGTCGCATCAGCACCAAACCGAGGGAGATTTCCTTCAACGGACGGTCAAAGTATGGTTCGCAAACGGCGCGTATGGCAGACTCCAGTTCGTCCACCCTCGTTGCTTTGGGCACCCAACCCGATTCAATGTGCAGCTCAGCCACCCGCTTGTAGTCACGTCTGAAAAAAGCAGTGAAATTTTGAGCTAAATACTCTTTGTCAACCTCTGTCAGGCTACCGATGATGCCAAAATCGAGCAAGATATAGCGCCCAAAAGTCTCGGGCTCTAGGCTGACTTGGATATTGCCTGGGTGCATATCGGCATGAAAAAACCCGTCTCTGAAGACCTGGGTAAAGAAAATGGTTACACCGTCTCTGGCTAGCTTCTTAAAATCCACCCCTGCGTCACGAAGCATCTGCGTTTGGTTGATGGGTACGCCTTTCATGCGCTGCATCACCATCACCTCGGGGTGGCAATGGTCCCAGTACATATCAGGAATCATCACCAAGTCTTTTTCCGCCTTGTGCAGCGACATGTTGCGCTTGAGCTGCGCGGCGCTTGAGGCTTCACGAATCAAATCAAGTTCATCATGCAAGTATTTGTCGAACTCGTTGACAACCTCGCGTGGCTTGAGGCGTTTGCCATCCGCGCTGAGTTTTTCCACCCAGCCAGCCATCATGTGCATCAAAGCCAAATCTTTATCGATCACGGGCAACATATTGGGGCGCAGCACTTTAACGGCAACATCGCGGCTAATGCCTTGCTTGTCTGTGATAGTTGCAAAATGCACTTGCGCCACCGAGGCACTCGCTACCGGCGTGTGGTCGAATGAGTTGAAAATCTCTGCAAGTGGTTTTTTAAAAGCGCGTTCTATAGTCTCCACGGCAATGCGCGAATCAAACGGCGGCACACGGTCTTGCAAACGAGCCAACTCATCGGCAATATCCAGCGGCAGCAAATCGCGCCTTGTTGATAAGACTTGACCAAATTTAACAAAAATCGGTCCTAGACTCTCCAAAGCTTCCCGCAAGCGCTGTCCGCGCGGGGCTTTGAGATTGCGCCCTATCGATACGATTCGGGCTATCACGGTGAGCCACGGTTTTTGAAAACTCGTCAAGACCAGCTGGTCTAAACCAAAGCGCAACGCTATCCAAACAATGAATACACCACGAAACAACCGTCTCATGAGGCAGCCTTCGTTGAATCTGTGTCAGAGACCTTGGTGATTAAAAAAGATTTCAATCCAGAAACGACTTGCTTTGCAACACTCATCACAGCATGAGCTGGCGCATCCCCCAAAATACGCGACAAATCTTCTTCGATGTCCCAGCGCACATGGTCAACAAGCCAGTTCACTTCTGCGGCAAGTTGTACATCCCCCTCAATCTTGATAGATGGCTTACCACCAGACAAAACGGTTTGAGCCAGTGATACTGGTGAATCGTCAGCTACTAACAAACTCAAATCAGCGGCCTTTCGGCTGGCATCGAGCTCTAGCAAACCTGCGGGTGTAGCTGCAAGCCTGATTGACAAGGTTCGCCACTGGACGTGAACGACACGGCCCTTGAGCCGAGCTAGGCGCACGGTTGCCTCGGGCTCTTGCATCAGCACATGGTTTAGCAGCAAAACGAGTCTGTGCTGCGCTTCGTCAACAACCCAATCAGGTGGTTGCAGACCAGGGAGCTTGCTGGCTAAATCACCAAATAAAGAATTTAAAAATGAAAAAGGGGACGATGTTGCCATAGTCCCCAATTATTCACGACTTTTGCGATTTTTAAAATCGCAAGGTTTATAAATTTACTGCAGCGCTTGCACACCTGCCACCAGCCAGCCACCGCCATTTTTGGACTTGGTCATGTTCCAGACTTCTCGGAAGGGCGCTGGACCAGCAGACACATCTTCACGAATCATGCCTGAGAACTCCACACTAGCCATGTATTCAGTCGCCATTTCTTCAATGCCAAGCAACTGAGCGTCCAACATCACCACGTCGGTTTTATTGACCACGCCAGCCTGTACACCACGCTCAGCCAATTGAGATTTGATCTCGCCAGCCATCTCGTCCGTCATCATGGCGCGAAGTGCGGCTATGTCCGCTTTGTCCCATGCGTCTTGCAGGGTCACAAAATTGCGCTTTGCAGCAGTCAAGAAGCCAGCTGTGTCGAAATCTGCAGGAACGCCCCAAGATTGTGAACCAGACAAGCCGGTGGCATTGTCGGAGGATTGCAAGCCAGAGCCAATCATAGATTTACCCGCTTGACCAGCATTTGAACTGTCAAATGCGGCTGTATTGCCTTCCCAAGGACGGGCAGAAGCATCATTGCCGACGTTTTGCGGGCTGTAAGAGCGTGGTGCGGTAGCGTCTGTAGGTGATGCACTGCCAGCACCTTGCATCGCATAAGGACTACCCGAGTTGAACGTATTGCCGTCAGACTTTTTGCCGCGTGAGCGGATAAAGTACATAACAAGAGCAATCACACCAAACGCCAATAAACCAAACATGACGGCTTGCATGATGCCACCCAACATTCCACCCAAGCCTAAAGAATTAGCTAACCAAGCCAAGCCCAGACCTGCGGCCAAGCCACCAAGCATCGCACCCCAAGGCTTTTTAGGAGCAACAGCAGGAGCCGCTGCCGGCGCAGCAGCAGCAGGTTTAGCAGCAGCACTGTTTGCGTTTTGTGCAGGTGCAGTTGGCGCTGCGCTTTTTTGCGTCACATTGCTAGATTGCTTGCCTATTGAACCACCGCCGCCCATACGACGCGCAGCCTCCGCATTCAAGCCTGAAAAAGCAAGTGCACAAACCAATATTGCAGACCAAAGTTTCATGTTTTCTCCAAACACACATGTTGACATCAACACCCCATAAATGTAGGGGCAAAAGCTGTGTATTTCAATAGGTGCTTACAGAGACTTAGTAAGAATAAGGTTAATTCGGTGGCTATTTGTGAATATTCACACAGCTTAGGCGCAGAAACCTAGGATCAACATTTAATCCCCACATGCAAAGCCACCACGCCACCCGTCAAATTATGAAAATCCACATGACCAAAACCCGCTGTTTTCATGAGCAATTTAAGCTCTTCTTGACTGGGATGCATGCGAATCGACTCGGCCAAATATCGGTAACTCGCATCATCACCCGCCACCAATTTACCGATTTTGGGTAACACATTGAAAGAATACCAGTCGTAAACTTTAGACAATGGTTTGGCTATTTTTGAGAATTCCAGCACCAAAAGCTTTCCGCTTGGCTTCAAAACTCGGTTCATTTCCTTCAGTGCCACGTCTTTATGCGTCATATTACGCAAGCCAAACGCTACGGTCACGACATCAAAATGGTTGTCAGAAAATGGTAATTTCTCCGCATCGCATACAAAGGTAGGCAAAACCACGCCGGCGTTGATAAGACGATCACGCCCTTCGCGCAACATCGCCTCATTGATATCAGTGTGCACAACACGGCCAGTTTTTCCGACTTTTGGTGCAAACGCCAGCGCCAAATCACCCGTTCCTCCGGCAATATCCAGCACCTGTGCGCCCTCTTGCACGTTCGCCACCATCACCGTGTAGGCCTTCCAAGCGCGGTGCAGCCCCATAGACATCAGGTCATTCATGATGTCGTACTTGGGCGCGACCGAATCAAACACGCCGCGCACATGTTTGGCTTTTTCTGTTTCTTCGACGGTTTTAAATCCGAAATGTGTTTGACTCATAAAAACTTATTTAAAAAGTTGCTTAACATTTAATGACTAGCGCAACCGCTGGCAGCTTTTTCGACCATGGGTGCATCACGACTGATACCAGCAGCTTTCAGTCGCGTTTCATAATCTTGCCAAATTTCAGCCTGTTGTGAGCCCAGGAAATACAAATAATCCCACGTGAACAAGCCCGTATCGTGTCCATCGGTAAAACTTGGCTGAATGGCGTAATTACCAATGGGCTCTATGCCTACTAGCCCAACATCACGCTTACCCGTTTGCAAAATCTCTTGACCTGGGCCGTGACCTTGCACCTCTGCAGATGGCGACGAAATGCGCATCAATTCAAAAGGAATTGAAAAATTAGCACCATCAGAAAACCGAATCTCCAAAACCTTAGATTTTGAGTGAACGGTGAGTTCTTCTGGAGTTGGTGAACCTGATGTTAAGCCTGCCATGATGATTCCTTAATAATTAAAAACAGCACGCGTTAAACCAAAACCCGTTCAATGCCGCCATTGTTCGCCAAAGCAACATATTCAGGCATCCACTCTTTGCCCAAAATCTGATTCGCCATTTCAACCACGATGTAATCCGCCTCAAGTAAACCATTGTTCAAATCATTGCCATAGCGGCTCAAACCCTGCAGACAACTTGGGCAGCTGGTCAAAATTTTGACATTCGCTTTTTCGCCGACAGCGCCAACCGCTCGTAACTTATCAGCGCCTTTTTGCAATTCTTCTTCCTTGCGGAAACGCACTTGCGTTGAAATGTCTGGGCGTGTGACACCTAGCGTGCCGGATTCACCACAGCAACGCTCGTTTTGCAGTACATTGTCGCCAAGCAGGGCTTTGACGGTTTTCATCGGCTCTTGCAGCTTCATCGGGCTATGGCATGGGTCGTGGTACAGATATCCCGCACCAACGCCAGTATTCATATCGAGTTTGATATTTTTTTCAAGCAAATACTCATGAATATCGATGATGCGACATCCGGGAAAGATTTTGTCGAATTCATACCCTTGCAACTGGTCGTAGCATGTCCCGCAGCTCACCACCACGGTTTTAATATCGAGGTAATTCAGCGTGTTGGCAACGCGGTGGAACAACACGCGGTTGTCGGTGATGATTTTTTCGGCCTTGTCAAACTGACCACTGCCCTTTTGCGGATAACCGCAGCACAAATAGCCCGGCGGCAAGACCGTCTGCACGCCTGCATGCCACAGCATCGCCTGCGTCGCCAAACCGACTTGGCTGAACAAACGCTCAGAGCCGCAACCAGGAAAGTAAAACACGGCTTCCGACTCCGCATTCGTCCCTTTGGGGTTGCGAATAATCGGCACGTAATCGTTGTCTTCAATGTCCAACAAAGCTCGGGCTGATTTTTTCGGTAAACCGCCCGGCATTTTTTTGTTGATAAAGTGAATTACCTGCTCTTTGATGGGCGGCAAGCCAACACTTGGGCGGGGTTTGGCGGTTTGCTTTTTGGCAAACGGGCGCAACACATCGTTGGCTAAGCGCTGCAATTTAAAGCCGACACCCACCATGGCCGTACGCATGAGGTTGATGGTGAATGGGTTTGTGGCGTTCAAAAACGTCATCGCCAACGCATTGCCAGGACGGAATGTTTTCTGCCCCATTTTGCGCAGCAAATTGCGCATATTCATGGACACGTCACCAAAGTCGATATTGACGGGGCAAGGCGTCAAACACTTGTGGCACACCGTGCAATGGTCCGCCACATCTTCAAACTCCTGCCAATGCTTGATGCTGATACCACGGCGCGTTTGCTCTTCGTACAGAAACGCCTCCACAAGCAAAGACGTTGCCAAAATTTTATTGCGAGGGCTGTAGAGCAAATTCGCACGCGGCACATGCGTGGCGCAAACGGGTTTGCATTTGCCGCAGCGCAAGCAGTCTTTCACACTGTCAGCTATCGCGCCAATATCGCTTTGCGACATGATGATGGATTCATGTCCCATCAGCCCAAAACTTGGCGTGTAGGCATTGCTTAGATCTGAATTCCAAGTCTTTGCTTCATCGTTCAATTTAACAGATGAATCAGCCCGTAGCCGGCGTATTGATTGCCTAGACTGCTCTGTTTTTTGCAGTGAAATTGCTACGTTACTAGCAACTTCAGGACGAATCAAACTCTCACGCAAGAGCTTGCCTTTGTTGAACCGACCTTCAGGGTCAACGCGCTGTTTGTAATCGGCAAAGGGCTGCAGCTCAGCATCCGTCAAAAACTCCAGCTTGGTGATGCCAATGCCGTGTTCACCAGAAATCACACCATCCAAACTTCTCGCCAACACCATGATGCGCGCTACAGCAGCGTGTGCCGACTGCAGCATTTCGTAATCGTCACTGTTCACCGGCAAGTTGGTATGCACATTGCCATCACCCGCGTGCATGTGCAAAGCCGCCCAAACGCGGCCTTTGAGAACACGTTTGTGAATCGCTGTACATTCATCCAAAACCGGTACAAACGCTGCACCGGTAAAGATCAATTGCAACTTGGCGCGAATATCCGTTTTCCAACTGGCGCGTAAGGTGTGGTCTTGCAATTGTGGGAACAGAATCTCCACATTCGCCAACCAACCCACCCATAAACTACGCACATCTGCAATCAACGCCAAAGCTTGCGCAACGCGGTCTTCAAGCAGCTCGCTGGACGTGATGCCAGCCGCATCATCTTGTTTGCTCAGCGGCAAATTGCCTTTTAACTGACCTTGCTTGAAGAAATCTTCCAGCGCATCGCACAGCTTGATTTTGTTCTGCAAACTCAGCTCGATGTTGATGCGCTCAATGCCATCGGTGTATTCCGCCATGCGCGGCAACGGGATGACCACGTCTTCGTTGATCTTGAAGGCATTGGTGTGCTTTGAAATGGCTGCGGTGCGCTTGCGGTCCAACCAAAACTTTTTACGCGCTTCAGGGCTGATGGCGATGAAGCCTTCGCCGTTGCGCGAATTGGCAATCCGCACCACCTCAGAAGTGGCACGTGCCACGTCGTCCGCATTGTCGC
>JAYSZH010000179.1:0-7840 GCA_043738155.1 Polaromonas sp.
TCTTGGGTGCTTTACCCCAACGACAGCACACCAGCGGGCCGTGAGCTTCGATTGAAACAAGAGTACTTTTTTGTCTCAGCGTCGATTCAAGATTTGGTGCAGCGTCACTTAAAAGAGCATCCAACCCTTGCAAATTTAGCGGATAAAGTTGCGATTCATCTGAACGACACCCATCCTGCGATAGGCGTGGCAGAGTTGATGCGCGTGCTGTGTGACGAACACCATATGGTTTGGGATACAGCCTGGGCATTGTGCTGTAAGACGTTTTCCTACACCAACCATACCTTGATGCCAGAGGCTTTGGAAACTTGGCCCGTAGCGCTGATGCAGCATGTGCTGCCACGTCATTTGGAGATTATTTTCCAAATTAACAAAGAATTTCTTGAGATGGCAGCTCGTCATCGACCTGACGATAATGGATTTTTATCCCGACTGTCGCTGATTGACGAGAGTGGTGAACGACGTGTGCGAATGGCGAACCTGTCGATTGTTGGTAGCCACAAAGTCAATGGTGTCTCTGCTTTGCATTCGGATTTGTTGGTACAAACTATTTTTGCTGACTTCGCCAGCATCTGGCCAGACCGTTTCACGAACATGACCAACGGCGTGACGCCGCGTCGCTGGTTGGCGCAAGCCAATCCCGAGCTTTCAGGCTTACTAGATCGGACTCTAGGCACCACATGGCGACTCAATCTTGATCAACTTCAAGGATTAAACGCCCTCAAGAGCGATGCTACGTTTCAAAATTCGTTCATGACGATCAAGCGGGCGAACAAAGCCCGCCTCGCAGCTTATATTGAGCGCACGGCGGGCTTCAAGGTCAACCCAGACAGTTTGTTTGATGTCCAAGTCAAGCGTATTCATGAGTACAAGCGACAACTGTTGAATGTACTTCACGTTATCACGCGTTATCAAGCGATCCTTGCCAACCCAGATGCAGCATGGGTGCCCAGAACCGTTATTTTTGCAGGTAAAGCTGCATCAAGCTACCACACCGCGAAATCTATTATTCGACTGATTCATGATGTGGGCAGCGTGATTAACAACGACCCGCGTGTGGGTGACAAGCTTAAACTGGTATTTATCCCCAACTATGGTGTCTCCGTAGCTGAAATCATCATGCCAGGCGCTGATTTGTCAGAACAAATTTCAACTGCTGGCACTGAGGCTTCGGGCACTGGCAATATGAAGCTCGCGCTGAATGGTGCTTTAACCATTGGCACCGACGACGGTGCGAACATTGAAATCAGGCAAAACGTCGGGGACAACAATATTTTCATATTCGGCTTAAAAACACCCGAAGTGCAAGCATTACGTCAAAGCGGTTATGTATCAAGACACTATTACGACAGTTTACCGGTGCTGAAGTCGGTCTTAGACGCTGTTGCTGGTGGCCAATTTTCGCCAGAAGAGCCGCATCGATATGGCCCATTGGTGGATTCGTTGATCGGTGGTGGAGATCACTACATGCTGCTGGCTGACTACGCATCGTATGTGGAGACGCAGTTGCGGGTGGATGACCTGTATCGCACGCCGACCCAGTGGTGTGAGCGCGCTATTGCCAACGTCGCGGGAATGGGCGTTTTTTCTTCGGACCGAACCATTCGAGAATATGCGCGTCAAATTTGGCATATTGAGTCGGATACACCTTAAACTAAACAGCAAAGCTGCCTTACTTAATCGTCAACCATTACAACGAAAACATCGAATGAGAGGTCGTGCTATGCCAAACGCCAAAGATGATACAGGCCTTACCCCACCATTAGACTCGCTATTGTTGAGTGATCTCGATGTTTGGCTGCTTGCCGAGGGCACGCATTTACGACCCTATGAAGTCTTGGGCGCTCACCCCTTCGTGCTGAATGGCGCGAAGGGAACGCGCTTCGCAGTTTGGGCACCCAATGCTTCAAGAGTGAGCGTGATTGGCGACTTTAACCATTGGGATGGTCGACAAAACCCAATGCGGCTGAGGCCAGAATGTGGTGTTTGGGAATTGTTTTTACCGCAAGTTACTGATGGTGCTTTATATAAGTATGAGCTTGCAGATGGAGCTGGTAGGCTTTTACCAACAAAAGCAGACCCTTACGCGCGGCAATCAGAATTGCGACCTTCCACAGCCAGCGTCGTTGCGTCAATGCCCAGTATGGTTGCGATCTCACCCGTTCGTCAAAAAGCCAATGCCTTAGATGCACCAGTTAGCATCTACGAAGTGCACCTAGGTTCATGGCGGCGTGAATCTGATGGTTCGAACAACGGCGCTGGGCGATGGTTGGACTGGGACGAACTTGGTGGTTCCTTGTTGCCTTATGCCAAAGACATGGGTTTTACTCACCTAGAGTTGCTACCCATCAGCGAGCACCCGTTTGATGGGTCGTGGGGTTACCAACCGGTCGGTCTCTATGCCCCAACATCACGCTACGGTGATGCACAAGGTTTTGTGCGATTTGTTGCACGCTGCCATGCTGAAGGCATTGGTTTGATTCTGGACTGGGTGCCCGCTCATTTCCCTACTGACTCGCATGGGTTGGGTAATTTTGATGGCACGCACCTCTATGAGTATGCTGACCCTCGCGAAGGTTTTCACAACGACTGGAGCACCCTCATTTATAACTTGGGGCGCACAGAAGTCAGTAATTTTTTGATTGGCAATGCTCTTTATTGGTTGGAACGGTATGGCGTTGATGGCTTGCGGGTTGATGCCGTTGCCTCTATGCTTTATCGTGATTACAGCCGCAAAGCCGGCGAATGGATACCCAATAAACACGGCGGTCGCGAAAACTTAGAAACGATTGCCTTCCTCAAACGTATGAACGAAGTTGTCGGCACAGAGCGACCAGAAGCGATAACACTCGCCGAAGAATCTACGGCATTCCCAGCTGTATCCCGCCCAACCTATGCAGGTGGCTTAGGTTTTCACTACAAATGGAATATGGGTTGGATGAACGATACCCTCGCCTACATGGCGCGTGACCCCGTTCACCGTAAACACCACCATGGTGAAATAACGTTCAGCTTGGTTTATGCCTTCAACGAAAACTTCGTTTTACCCATTTCACACGACGAAGTGGTTCATGGCAAAGGTTCATTGTTAAACAAAATGCCTGGTGACACGTGGCAGAAATTTGCCAATCTGCGTGCGTATTACGGCTTCATGTTTGGTCACCCAGGCAAAAAACTGCTGTTCATGGGTTGCGAATTTGGACAAGAGCGTGAGTGGAACCATGACCAAAGCCTAGATTGGCATTTGCTAGACAACCCTATGCATGCAGGCGTGCAGCGCCTCATGCGTGACCTGAATCACCTCTATCAAACGACACCAGCACTTTATCAGCAAGATTTTGTACCCGCCGGTTTTGAGTGGATTGAGCACAACGACGCTGAGCGATCCGTTATCAGCTTTATTCGTCATGGCCATGACAGCAGCACTTACATGGTCGTCGTGACTAATTTCACACCTGTTGCACAAAAAGGTTACCGTTTAGGTGTGCCGCAGGCAGGAGCGTACAGGGAGCGGCTTAATACAGATTCCGCCCACTATGGCGGCAGCAATGTGGGCACGCCTTTGGGCATAGCGACTGCGCAGCCGATTGCATGGCATGGCAAATCGCACTCTGTCTTGTTAGATTTACCCCCTTTGGCCACCGTGATGCTTGAATGGAAAGCGTAGGAACGAGTTAATGGATGGTTTAGAAGAAGGAAAACCTTGGCCGTTGGGCGCACATTGGGATGGCAAAGGCGTTAATTTTGCTGTATTTTCAGCCCATGCCCAACGCATAGAGCTTTGTTTATTTGATGCATCGGGGACATTAGAAGTAGCACGTTATAAACTGCCTTGTCATACCAGCGATGTTTGGCATGGTTATTTACCGAAGGCAGAACCCGGCTTGATCTATGGCTTGCGCGCCCATGGCACATGGCGACCTGAGCGTGGTTATCGTTTTAACGCTTCTAAACTGCTGCTCGACCCATATGCAAGAGAAATCGTTGGTTCGTTTGAATGGCGAGATGAGCATTTTGGCCATGACCGAGACCTCCCTATACACCCTGATACCCGCGACAACGCAGCATTTGCTCTCAAAGCGCGTTTGGCTAAAGATGATTTTGATTGGGAGCAAGACCAACTACTACATCACCCGCTAGCCAGCTCGGTCATATACGAAGTTCATGTCAAAGGCTTTTCGAAGCAAAATACGCTGATCCCAGAGGCGCTACGTGGTACTTATGCTGGACTTGGGCATTCAGCATCCATCGCTTATCTGAAAAAACTGGGTGTCACTGCTGTTAGCCTGCTGCCCGTGCATTTCTCAGTTGATGAAGAGCGCTTGGCAAAACTGGGCTTGCACAATTATTGGGGCTACAACACCCTAGGATTCTTCTGCGCTGACCCACGCTTAGCCAGCAACAGCACAGAACAGTCGCCAAGAGACGAATTTCGCACCATGGTCAAAGCCTTGCACAGCGCGGGGCTAGAAGTTTTGCTGGATGTCGTGTTCAACCACACAGCTGAATCCAACGAAACAGGCCCAACGTTGAGTTTTCGCGGTTTGGACAACGCCAGCTACTATCGGCTACCTCTTGAATCACTCGCACATTACGACAACTACAGCGGTTGTGGCAACACCTTAGACATTCGCCAACCCCGTGTGCTGCAACTGGTGTTAGACAGCCTGCGCTATTGGGTCAATGACATGCATGTTGATGGGTTTCGCTTCGATTTAGCGCCGGTGCTGGGCAGAGGCGACCACGGTTTCAGTCGCGATGGGGCATTTTTCACCGCCGTCGCGCAAGATCCTGTGCTTTCACGCGTGAAGATGATCGCTGAGCCGTGGGACATTGGCCCGGGTGGCTACCAGTCTGGCAATTTTCCACGGGGTTGGCTGGAATGGAACGACCATTTCCGCGACGCCATGCGCAGTTTTTGGCTGCACAAAAAACATGCCTCCCGTGGCAATTTTGCGCTGCGATTGTGTGGCTCGTCTGATTTGTACCAACCACGCAGTCGTGCACCGGCAGAATCTGTCAACTACGTCGTCTCGCACGATGGCTTCACGCTTCTAGATTTACTCAGCTACAACCAGCGCCACAACCTAGCCAATGGTGAAAACAACCGCGACGGCCATGGACACAATTTGAGCTATAACTGCGGGGTTGAAGGCTTTACTGACGACATTGAAGTCAACACGCGACGGACCCGCTTACAGCGCGCATTACTGGCTACTACCCTGCTCGCACAAGGCACACCCATGCTGTGCGCAGGTGATGAGTTGGGTCATACCCAGCAAGGCAACAACAACCCCTATTGCCAGGACAACGCGACAACGTGGATTGATTGGGATCATGCCGATGACGACTTGATTGCCTTCACCGCCCACATCATTAACCTGCGCATGCAGATACTGCCTTTGGGCAACCACTGGTACAGCGGTATTGTCAACGCTGCGGGTTTACACGACTTGGCTTGGCTGAATGCTGACGGATCGCCATTGCAAGGTGACGACTGGCAAGACCCGTCAAGCCAAGTCATGGGTTGCTTGATTGGTGAACCTGGTTTGTCATCCGCGCCTGTGCTGATGTTGATCAACGCTGAGCATGCTGACCACGTATTCACTCTGCCCACAGGTAACTGGCAAGCGCTGCTAGACACAACGCACCCGCGTGGTCTAGCAGAACAGTTCAGACAAGACGAGCATAGCTACCCACTGGGGGCTCACAGCTTGGTTTTACTTCAAGCAACTTCAAGCCATTTAAAGCTTCAAAAAAGTTAACTACTCAAGTCTCCCATGAAACTCCTTCGCCAAAGCGGCATTTTGTTGCACCCTACCAGTTTGCCCGGCCCGCATGGTTCGGGAGATTTTGGGGCTTCGGCTTACCATTTCGTAGATTGGCTGGTTAAAGGGGGCCAAAAACTTTGGCAAATTCTGCCCTTGGGCGGCATCGGCCCGGGTAATTCTCCCTATATGAGCAGCTCCGCTTTTGCGGGCAACTTGCTGCTGATTGACTTGAACGAATTGGTAGAGCGCGGCTGGTTAGATACTGCTGATGTCACTCCTGACAGCGTTACAGCCACCGCATTTTCAGATGAACGACTCAACTTCAGTGCCGTTGTCCCGTGGCGCATGGCTAAGTTAGAACTTGCGGCAAAACGCTTTGCAGCCACAGCCTCAGCCCACGAAATAGCCGAATTAGCGCAATTTGAAGCCTCACAATCCGACTGGTTACCCGATTACGCCCTGTTCATGACATTGAACGATGTGTACGGCTGGCAGGATTGGAGCGACTGGCCTGTAGACCTTGCGCAACGTCAGCCGCAAGCGCTGCAAACCGCTAGAGAGCATTACGCGCCACTAGTCGCTTTTTGGACATTCTGCCAATGGTGCTTTTTCAGGCAATGGCATAAGCTCAAAGCCTATGCCAACCAGCACGGCGTGTGCATCGTGGGCGATGCACCCATTTTCATCGCCTACCAAAGCGCTGAAGTCTGGGCACGGCAAGATTTGTTTGAACTCGATAGCCACGGCAAAGCGCAAGTCGTCGCCGGTGTGCCGCCAGATTTTTTCAGCGCCACCGGGCAACGCTGGGGCAACCCGCTGTACCGCTGGAGCGCGCACCAAGCCGATGGTTTTGCGTGGTGGATACAGCGTATTCGGCGCACGTTTGAGTTGGTCGACATGGTACGGATTGACCACTTTCGAGGCTTTGCCGACTATTGGGAAATTCCCGCCGACGAGCCCACCGCTATCCATGGCCGCTGGAAAGCGGGTCCTGGCGCGGCGTTGTTTGACGCTATTCATGCCCAACTGGGCGATTTGCCCATCATTGCCGAAGACTTGGGCATCATCACAGCAGAAGTCGATACTCTGCGCCGCCAATTCAACCTGCCCGGTATGCGAATTTTACATTTCGCTTTTGGTGGGGACACGTTTGACAATGGCAACGCCTACCTGCCGCACAACTATGAAGCCAACACCGCCGTTTATACCGGCACGCACGACAACAACACAACGCTAGGCTGGTGGCAAGAAGCTTCCGCCACCGAGCGCCAGCACGTCCGTGCGTATATGCGATTTTCGGAGCGTGAAGAACCAAACATCCAATGGCAGCTGATCGCCAGCGCCTGTGCCAGCGTGGCGGACACTGCCATTCACCCTCTACAAGACGTGCTGGGCTTGGGCGGCGATTGCCGCATGAACCTGCCAGGCGTGGGCGAAGGCTATTGGGAATGGCGCTTTAGCTGGAGCCAAGTCCAGCCGCAACATGCGCAGCAATTGGCAGATCTGTGTCAACTCTATAGACGTTAGCCGATAGTCGATAGCCGTTCATCACTTATTAGGCTATATTGCAACCATATGAGTAATCTACCCCATTCAAGCGCTACACCAGCTACACCAGCCAAACCCAAACCTTTCTCCATGATTCGGGAATTTCATCTTGCTGACTGGTTCACATTGGGTAACGCTGTCTGTGGCACTGGCGCTTTGTTTTCGACCATGAGCTATTTGGAAACGCTGGACAAAATGCACATCTATTTTGCATGTGCACTGGTTTTGGCCGCGCTAATTTTTGATATTTTTGACGGTCGTATTGCCCGTTGGCGGCAAAAATCGTCCGCGCTTGGGCGTGAATTGGACTCATTGGCAGATGTGATTTCTTTCGGCGTCGCGCCCGCAGTGATCGCCTATGGTATCGGGATGGACGGACTCTGGGATCGCGTGGTGCTGCTGTATTTTGTGGCTTGCGGTGTTAGTCGACTTGCCCGGTACAACGTTACTGCCGAGACATTGTCAGGCGGGGGCGACAAGGTTAAATATTTCGAAGGTACACCGATCCCGAGTTCATTATT
>JAYSZH010000180.1:0-7839 GCA_043738155.1 Polaromonas sp.
CCAGCTTACCCACCACCCACTCACCTACTTTGACCTTGGTGGCCTTGTGCTCCCCCTCCGACTCCAGCGGGTGAAACGGCAAAGACGCGACCAGCATGGACACATTGCCATAAATTGCATCAGAACCCGCCTGCTCCAACCGCATCGCACTCAGCGGCACATCCAGCTCTTCAGCCGCCAGCATGGCCAGCGCCGTGTGAACGCCCTGCCCCATCTCGCTACGCGGCATAGCCAAGACCACGGCGCCATCGGCAGCGATTTTGATCCAGCCGTTCAGCGCGACATCGCCTTCTTTGGGCAGCATCAGCTCCTTGCCGCCCAAACGCGACCGCGCCGGCATGACGCCCCAGCCCACGATCAACGCACTGCTCGCGCCCAAAGCACTCAAAATCAGCGTGCGGCGCTTCATTTGACTGCTCCTGCGGCTCTATGAATCGCCGCCCGCACACGCTGATATGTTCCACAGCGGCAAATATTGCTCATCGCCTCGTCAATCTGCGCATCGGTCGGTTTCGGGGTTTTCTCCAACAGCGCCGCTGCCGCCATCAGCATCCCACTTTGGCAATAACCGCACTGCGGCACTTGCTCGGCAATCCAAGCTTGCTGCAACGCATGTGGTTTGTCGGCTGTGCCCAGCGACTCAATGGTTTGAATTTTCTTACCCACCACGGTAGACACCTGCGTCACGCAAGACCGCACCGCCTGCCCATCCACCCGCACCGTGCACGCCCCGCAAGCCGCCACACCGCAGCTGTATTTCGTCCCCGTCAGGTTAAACACATCCCGCAGCGCCCACAAAAGCGGCATCGTCGGGTCAATATCTGCCGTCATGGCTTTGCCATTTATTTGAAGTTCCATCAGTTTTTGGCTTCCCAAGTAATATTTAATATCGATTTAACACTATAGCGACTAGACATTTTTAAGGGTTAGCCCCAATGAAGGACAATCTAGGGTTAATCCTCTGATTTTTTCTCCGCTTTTTTAGAACGATATTCACCCATGGCTTTAATTACTTTATTGGACGCACAACTCGCTTTTGGCCATGTTGCGCTGCTGGACCACACCGATTTTTCACTGGAGCTGGGCGAGCGCGTGGGCATTATTGGGCGCAACGGGGCGGGCAAGTCGTCGATGCTCAAAATTTTGGCCGGTTTTGAAAAAGTCGACGACGGCACCCTGCAATTGCAAAACAATTTGCGCATGGCCTATGTGTCGCAAGAGCCTGATTTAGACCAAAATGCTACTATTTTTGAATCAGTCAAGGCAGGTATTGCGCCGGTTATCGCCTTGATGGACGAATATATGACGGGTTTGGGTGATTTGGATGCGCTGCAAAGCCAAATCGAGGCTGTGGACGGCTGGAACTGGGAACAGCGCGTGACGGAAACCCTGCAGCGCCTGCACCTGGATGGCGACGCCATCATTGGCACGCTGTCGGGCGGTAACAAAAAACGCGTTGCATTGGCGCAGGGCTTGGTGTCGCAGCCCGACGTGCTGCTGCTGGATGAGCCCACCAACCATCTGGATTTGGACTCGATCGAGTGGCTGGAAGACCTGCTGATCGCCTTCAAAGGCAGCGTCATCACCATCACCCACGACCGCAGCTTTTTGAACCGCGTGGCGACCCGCATTGTCGACCTGGACCGTGGCAAGTTGTTGTCCTACCCAGGAAATTTTGAGCAGTATTTGCTGCAAAAAGAAGAACAATTGGCGCAAGAAGCCGTCATCAACGCCCGTGCCGACAAGCTGTTGGCTCAAGAAGAGGTGTGGATTCGCAAAGGCGTGGAAGCCCGCCGCACCCGCGCGACCGCCCGGATTACCCGTTTGGGCGAGCTGCGCAGCACCCGCGAAGCGCGCCGCGACGTGGTCGGCAGCGTGAAAATGGACGTCGCCTCGGCCCAAAGCAGCGGCAAAATCGTCGCCGAGCTGGAGAATGTGAGCAAATCTTTTAACACCTTGGATGCGGATGGCAAGGTCATCAGCACCAAAGTGATCGTCAAGAACTTCACCGGTACGATTTTGCGTGGCGACAAAATTGGCCTGTTGGGCCCGAATGGCGCAGGAAAAACCACCTTACTCAAGCTGATTTTGGGCGATTTGCAGCCTGACAGCGGCAAAATCAAACAAGGCACCAAGCTGGATGTGGCGTATTTTGACCAGATGCGCAATAACCTGGACCTGGACGCCACACTGGAAGACTTCATCAGCCCCGGCAGCGAGTGGATCGAAATCGGCAATCAGCGCAAACACGTCAAAAGCTACCTGAGCGACTTTTTGTTCAGCCCCGAGCGGGCGCGCTCCCCCGTTCGCAGCCTTTCGGGCGGCGAACGGAATCGCTTGCTGCTGGCCCGCCTCTACGCCCGCCCCGCGAACGTGCTGGTGCTGGACGAGCCGACCAACGACCTGGACATCGACACCTTAGAATTGCTGGAAGATTTGCTACAAAACTTCGAGGGCACTGTGTTTTTAGTCAGCCACGACCGCACTTTTTTAGACAATGTGGTGACCAGCACCATCGCTTATGAAGGAGACGGTGCATGGCGCGAGTACGAGGGCGGTGTGCAGGATTGGCTGGTGCAAAGCAAGCGCGCGAAAGAAATTGCAGCCAAAAATGCCACTTTAGATGCCAAAAAAGCACTCAAACCGGCGAATTTATTGCCTATAATGCTACAAAAAAGTGAGCATTCTGAGCAAATCAACGTCTTCAACGCACCGGCGACTGGCGCAAACTCATCGACGGGTGCGCTGAAAAATCTGGCGAAAACGCGCAAATTGAGCTTCAAAGAGCAGCGCGATTTGGACGAATTACCCAAGAAAATAGAAGTTTTAGAAGCTGAACAAGCGCAAGTTCGCGCCCAATTGGCCGATGGCAGCATCTACAGCAGCGACCCTGCACTGGCATTGCAGCTGACGCAGCGCGATGCTGAATTGGACGAACTGCTGCTAGCCGCCATGGAACGTTGGGAGTCGCTGAGCTGATGTCATCTAGCGTGAAATCCGACGGTTCGCCACCCGCTCCTGCACTGTCGCACCCCAAATACCGCCCCGATATTGACGGGCTGCGGGCGATTGCGGTGCTCAGCGTGGTTATTTACCACGCATTTCCCAACAGCTTGAAGTCTGGCTTTATCGGGGTGGACATCTTTTTTGTCATCTCGGGTTACCTCATCAGCAGCATTATTTTTGAAAACATAGACCGTGACAGCTTCAGCTTTGGACAGTTTTATGGTCGCCGCATCAAGCGTATCTTTCCTGCGCTCACGCTGGTTTTACTCAGTTGCCTTGTTTTTGGCTGGTTTGGGCTGCTGGGCGATGAGTTTAAGCAGCTGGGCAAGCACATGGCGGCGGGTGCGGGCTTTGTGTCTAATTTTTTCTTGTGGCAAGAGGTGGGTTATTTCAACAATGCGGCCGAAACCAAACCGCTCTTGCACCTGTGGTCGCTGGCGATTGAAGAGCAGTTTTACATCGTCTGGCCACTCATTGTGTGGTTGACGTGGAAGCGTAAGTGGTTGTTTTTAGGCATTTTTATCGGTCTTAGCGTGGCTTCTTTCGCCTACAACGTGCACCTTGTTCGCTTAGACCCCACCGCCACGTTTTACTCACCTGCGACGCGCATTTGGGAGCTGCTGACTGGCGTTTTGCTGGCATATTTCAGCACACAATTCAACACACAGGCCAAGCAAAACACCGCGACGGCTTCTTCGGCTTGGCACGCACGTCAAACAACGCGTCAATTGGCCTCAACCTTGGGCGTTTTGCTGCTTGCTTTTGGACTGTACAGAATCGACAGCGGTCGCCCTTTTCCGGGCACTTGGGCTTTGCTTCCAGTTTTAGGCTCTTTTTTGCTGATTTTTGCTGGCCCCGCAGCTTGGTTTAACCATTTTGTGCTGTCTAACCGTGTGTTGGTTTGGGTCGGCCTCATCAGCTTCCCACTGTATTTGTGGCACTGGCCGATGTTGTCGTTCATGCGGATTGTTGAAAGCGAGACTCCCAGCTTGGGCTACCGCATTTTGGCTGTGGGACTCAGCGTGTTCCTGGCTTGGATGACCTACTACTTTGTTGAGAAGCCAATTCGTTTGGACAGTAAACGCGTTACGAGCAGCCTTAAAATCACAGTTTTATCGGCCTGCGTCGCCGTTCTGGGTTTGATTGGTGTTGCGATTTTTCAAAACGATGGTGTTCCAGCACGTGCGGCAGCGCAAATCAACGGCGTGAACACTTGGGACAATCTCACTTTTGCGACTCCTTGCAAGTTCATCACCAACGAGCCGAATCACGACGATTGGTGCAATATCGGCAACGCCCCCGATAAACCGCCGACAACACTGCTGATTGGCGACAGCGTGGGCAATGGCTTCTCGCCCATGTTGCTCACCTATGCGAAGGAGCATGCTGTCAATGGCAATGCGCCGTTTGTTTTCCGTCAATTCGGTCGTGGCGCTTGCCCGATGTTGAACGGAATTGGCTCAATGAGATGCACAGAGCTAACTGCAGCAGCTACAAACTATATTGACAAAACTCCGAGCATAGATACCGTGATTCTTGCGGCTAACTGGCCGCTTTATTATTATGGCTATGACTGGCAGGATCTAAATGCCATTACAGCCGAGCAATTTGAAGAGGCATTCAAACAAACCATCACTTATTACCAGAACAAGGGCAAGCGAGTCATTGTTTTTCTAGCACCGCCTACAGGCGCAAATCCTCGCGCTTGCGTGCTGCGCCCCATGCGGCTGACGGTTAAAAATAATTGCGCGCTTAGTTTGCAAGAAGCCATGAATAACGCACGCAGTTACCGTAAAGCTTTTGTCACGCTGCTTGACCAGTTGAAGGTCGATTTTTTTGACCCGTATAAATACATGTGCGACGAAGCCAACTGCAAAGTAACCGACGGCACACGCATTTACTATGTCGACCACGAGCATTTCAGTGAGTTTGGTGGGCGGTTTTTAGCGGATGCGGCCAAAGACGATTTGCGGGTGTTGCTAAACGCCACAAAAAAGTAACTTTTTTCTCCAACTAATTGAAAAATCAACCCCTTTTTAGCGTTTTTACAAATTGATACCCTATTCTCAATATAATTCATGCAAAATCGCAGTGAGGGTGAATAGCGCTTTAACACTTCACGCTAAGTGACTGTTACAAAACAATAAAAATTGAGAACTTAGGTCTTTAGTATCTTCATTTAAGGAATCAAAATCATGGCATGGTTGAATAAATTAAATCCAAATGGTGAAGGCAAACGTGCCTTTCTGCTCTCTACCGCGCTACTCGCGGCTTTGGTTGCCAGCGGCTGCAACGTTGGCAAAACAGACACCGTGACAACGACCACGGCCGGCGGTACGACCACAACCACGACGACCGGTTCGAGCCCGACCAAGTCCGGCTGCATGGGTTCCTACGTGGGTGGTTACTCCATGCCTGACCAGGCAACACGTATTGAAATGCGTAACCGCTCACTCAACGACCGCGGCATTGCTGTTACAGGCAATGACGATATTGACAACGCTAATGCAGGTGGTGGCCCACCAGACGGTGGCATTTGGATGGCGGGAAGCTTTCAGTTTGAGACTGATGGCAATTGCAATGTGATTGCTGGGCAAACAATGATTTTCTATGCCTATGAATACAGCATCGGCGGCAGTGTGAATAAAGACGGCACATTCAACCTCATTTGGTCTGGCCAAGGCTCTCAAGGTGAAATGAATGGCGGTGTTGATGCGAACAACAACATCTATGGTAAATTTTTCCACCCAGCCCCTGACAGCTATGTGCACGGGGTGCTAAGCGGGACATTCACACCTAATGGTAAACTTTAAGCTCCTGGCAGGCTAAACTCTAGCCATCCAACAACTGACTTTTCGGCCATGCTTTGGTGGTCGAAAGTCAGTTTTTTTACGTCTCATTTTTTATGTCGGACACTACTACTACGTCGATATCTAGTCAAGTGATTAAATTACTGCTCGTCACGGCAACGACTGTAATTTTTTTATGGTTAGCGTTCAATGGGGTAGATTTTTCGGAAATGCTGTCGCATTCCAAAGAGGTTTCGGTTGCGCCTGCCTTGCTGGTCGGCATTTCTGTGCTGGTGGGCACGTTTTTGCGCTCTTACCGCTGGACACTGCTGCTGAAGCCACTGCGTGCCGATTCTGAGCAAGCTATCGGGCAATTCAACGCCTTTTACGCGGTTTTGATGGGTTATGCGGTCAACATTGTGCTACCCAGAGGCGGTGAAGTTGCGCGGCTGTTTTCCATCAGCAAAACTGAGCAGCTGCCTTGGGCGGGCGTGCTGGCCACCATGCTGATTGACCGCATGCTGGATGTCGCCATGCTGGCCATTTTGCTGGGATTGACCCTGCTTTTTCTGCCCAGTGATGTGCTGTCTCGTATACCCAGCTTGGTCACGGCTGGCATGGTGTTGATTGTGGCGGCCGTCGTTGGACTTTTGTTGTTGCCCCATATTGGCGGCATAGCCATGAAATCTATGGGCATCAGCTTTGTGCAACGGCATTTGCCTGGCAAAATGAGCACCAAGTTGTCGGAGCTGGCAACGCAGTTTAACCAAGGCTCTGGGTCGCTAAGAAGTTATGCCCGCTTCCCCTTCATTGCCTTGTTAAGTATATTGATTTGGTTTACCTATTGGCTAAACTTTTACTTGATGGTGTTTGCGTTTGGCCTGCAAGACAAAATCAACGCCATCACATGTTTGATTATTTTCACCATAGGCTCTGTGGGCTCGCTGATTCCCACGCCTGGCTCGATTGGCAGCATTCATTACCTCGTTAAAATGGCTACGGTTGAAACCACGCAGATCTCGGGCGAGCAGGCGCTAACATTTGCCACCATTTCGCATTTATTCATTTTTATTGTTTTTCCTAGCCTGATTGCGGCAAGCGTGTTTTTGTACAAACGCATGCGCTAAAGACGCAATCACTACGCACTTACCACCCGCACACGCCCTCTTCTTAGTTTTTCTCGCATGTCGTCACACACCGAGCCACCGCCAGACAAGCCTACGCTGGCTCACCCCGCCTACCGTGCAGACATAGACGGTCTGCGTGCTGTCGCGGTTTTGTTGGTGGTTTTCCACCATGCATTTCCGCCACTGCTGCCGGGCGGCTTCATTGGTGTCGATTTGTTCTTCGTGATTTCTGGTTTTTTAATCAGTACCATCATTTTTCAAAGCCTTGAGCAGGGCACGTTCAGCTTCTTGGATTTTTACAAACGCCGCGTTAAACGCATATTTCCAGCGCTTTGTTTGGTGCTTTTGGCCAGCTTTGCATGCGGGTGGTTCGTTTTGCTGCCGGCTGACTACAAACAATTGGGCAAACACATGGCGGCAGGCGCGGCTTTTGTGTCTAACTTTGCTTTTTGGAGCGAATCTGGCTATTTTGAGAGCGGCTCCAAGCTCAAACCCTTGCTGCACCTGTGGTCGCTGGGCATTGAGGAGCAATACTATATTTTTTGGCCTTTGATTGCTTGGTTTCTGTGGAAGCGGCAGGTTAACTTGCTCAAAGTCTGCATCGCCTTGTTTGTGGTTTCGTTCATCATCAACATCGCCACCGCCAAAGGCAGCCCTGTTGCCGCGTTTTACTCGCCCGCATCGCGTTTTTGGGAGCTGTTGATTGGCTCTATGTTGGCTTACACCAAGCTACACAGCTTACATTGGCGTCAGATAGCGGCTGGCAAGTTCAGTACCGCCCCACAGGCACAACCCCAAAACCCGTCAAGATCAAACAACATCACCGCTTGGGCTGGCATATTAATACTTGCTTTGGGCGTTTATTTCATCAACCCTGAGCGCCGCTTTCCGGGGTGTTGGGCGCTGTTTCCGACCAT
>JAYSZH010000181.1:0-3064 GCA_043738155.1 Polaromonas sp.
TCCAATCCGGCATGCATGCCGCCTGGCTCAACCGCGAAGGCAAAGATTGGCCGCACGAGCAGCCCGAGCCGCATCACCAGTCGCTTCGCCATGTAAAAAGCTTGGCGGAATTGTGCGAATTGCTTTAAGTGCTTGATTTAAAAAAAGATTTGAGTGCTTTGACACGGGTAAGCCATTTTGACTCAAATATGATAGCAGTCTAGATAATGAATACGCCGGCTAGAGTCGAATTTGATAGGTTAAAATTACCAAAAGTCGACTTTGCAATTTTGCTATAAATAATATAGCATATTGGGCAATGAATACGCTGGCTATGGATGCATGATATGCGTAAAAAGTCTGTTTTCTATTAAAACAGCCTAGGATCAAACAAAAACGGGTTTTTCTCAACCACCAGCTTGATTTGGTTGTAATCTGGGTGCGCTGGGTTGATCAGCAAGTTGTGCTCTGCTGGCTCTACAAACGACGGTACCCACAGCCCTAGACTGGCTTTTGACGCTAGCCACTGCATACCCAATTGCTGCGTTCTGGCCTGCTGGGTACGCCAATCTGGTTGCAAGCCTAGGTTTTCAGCGTCCAAGCAAACTGCGTTTTCGGGCAACTCCAGGCGCATCAGCGCCATGTTTTTAGGTGCTGCGCCGTTGCAATGCACCCGTTTTTCAAGCTGGCATAACGCACGGCTGCTGGCGGCGTAGACAATTTGTGGCGACTGTGGCGCACCCATGTGCCATCGCCCATCGCCCAAAGTCGAGCCAAAACCGAGGCTGGCCAAGTTCAAAGCGCCCGAATAGGCGATTCGCCAGACATGGACACCAGACGCCAGCCCAACGGTCAAACCACACCGCCATATTTGATGGCAACCAGCATGTCCTTCACCCGCCGTGTGCCAAACGATGTTTTCGCCGCCTCCAGCGGGCATTCGCCCTCCAGCATAGCGTGCGGGCGGCGCAGCCAGCCGTGGGCAGCATCGTCAGACTCAAACGTGTCCGTCGCCATCGCCTCTAATTCCAGCAGCCGCAAAACCCCCTCAGCCGCGTGCATGGGCAGCGCTTGGTCTTTGTTTGCGCGGCGCAGGGCAGTAGTGCGGTCCAAATCCAAATAAGCCGCAAAATCACCTTTGCCCACGCCAAACAAGTCAGACAGCGGCTCAATCGCCCGGCTAGAAATGCCTTGCCGCAAGATGGAGACGGCTTTTTCGCTGTTGAAAGCGGCGAGGGCAGAAGTAAACGAAGAAGTAGTAGGCAAACCTAAATCATCCCTGCTCCACGGATTTGCTTCTTTCACCCCTAGAAAAGCAGGCGGCTTGCCAAGGCTACCCAAGGCATCAATATCGATGAACTCACCCAACATAGACATGGTCTTGTCGCGTTGGCTGACAAAGTAAGGAGCAACAGTTTGTGCATTCATGATGCAATTACATCATAATTTAAATGCAAATGCAACAAATATGAGGAAACGTCACTTCTATTCAGTTATAACTAGATATTTGACAAAAGTATCCAGCGGGCTACAATTGAATGCATGTACACCATCAAACCACTGCCAGAATTTGACGATTGGTTGAATGGACTGAAAGACAAAACTACCCGTGTCCGTTTGCTTAAAAGACTGGTTCGTGTAGCTGCCGGTAACTTAGGTGATGTGAAGTCAGTGGGTGACGGTGTTTTTGAAATGCGAGAATTTTTTGGCCCTGGCTGGCGTATGTACTACGTGCAGCACGGAAAGGTGCTCATCATCATGCTGGGCGGTGGTGATAAAGCGACTCAGCAAGTTGATATTGAAATATCCAAAAAACTTGCGGTTCAACTGTTTTTGCCTAATGAAGCTAAGGAGTAAATGATGACTAAAAATATCACAAAAAGCGCAGTTAAAAAAATCAATATTGCAGATTTGCCGACATTTGAAGTTTCCAACTATTTACGTGACGACGAAGAAATGGCGCTGTACTTGAGCGCCATGCTTGAAGATGGCACAGCTGCTGAGATAGCTGGTGCTTTGGGCGATATTGCCAAAGCGCGTGGTATGGCTAAGCTGGCAGAAGACACGGGGCTTTCTCGTGAAAGTTTGTACAAAGGGCTGTCGGGTGATCGCGTGCCCAGTGCGGATACCTTGCTTCGCGTCATTCGCGGACTTGGGATGAAGTTATCCGTCCAAACGACTGTGCATGCGTAATTCTCAAAGAAACCCACTTAAATATCTATCATGATCACCCGCTACGCCCTGTTTGAAGGCCACATCCACACCGGCCAAACCGAAGCCTTCCGTGCCGCCATCCTGGCCGACGTGCTGCCGCATTGGCAATCTTTCCCCGACGTCCTAGCCGTGCGCGTCTGCTTTGAAAACGAGCGCGACGAAGGCGCCCCCGAGATGCCGCTCATCCTAGCCATCAGCTACCCCACCCACGCAGCCGTAGACACCGCCCTAGCCAGCCCCCAGCGCGCCGCAGCCAAAGCCGCAACCGAAGCGGTGCTAGAGCGCTACTTCAAGGGTCGCGTTCATCATCACATTACGCAGGCGGTTGAGCGTGTTGGATTGTGAGAAAATGCTATAAATAATATAGCTTATTAGTCAATAAATACGCCGGCTACATCCAAAAATATCCTTTAAACCGAGGCATTTTCCACTTTCCTACCCTCCGCAAACGCCACATACCAATCCAAACACCCCGGGTTCGCCATAGCGTCTTTGTTGACGACCTTCTCAATCGGCTGGCCTAGCAGCAGCTTTTTGATGGGCAGCTCCTGCTTTTTGCCAGATAGGGTGCGCGGAATCTCGGCTACTTGGAAGATGTCGTTGGGGACGAAGCGGGGGGAGAGGGCGGTTTTGATGGCGTTTACCAGCTTGGTGCGCAGAGCGTCGTCTAGGGTTAGGCCGGTTTGCAGGACGACGAAGAGAGGCATGTAGCTCTCGCGACCCAGGTATTCAAGGTCGACGACCATGGAATCCACCACTTCGGGCAGGGCTTCGACGGCGCTGTACAGCTCGCTGGTGCCCATGCGCAGGCCGTGGCGGTTGATGGTGGCGTCACTGCGGCCGTAGATGATGCAGCTGCCGTCCAGCCCGA
>JAYSZH010000182.1:0-7817 GCA_043738155.1 Polaromonas sp.
AATGACTTAAAGTTTAGTTTTAAGTATTAATTTCAGTTTTGGTTTCTTATAAATAAAGAGAGAGTTAGGAGTTCAGATGAGTTCACATGCACAAGGTAATACATCAGGTCATTCACTAGGTTCGGCACCGCACTATTTCATTCCAAATCCTTCACGCCACCCTGTGCTTGCCGCACTGGGCTTGTTGTTTGTGATCTTGGGTGCTGGTCAGTGGGTTAATGGCGCTGACTGGGGAAAGTACTCCTTGCTGGCTGGTATGGTGATATGGCTGACTGTCCTGTTTCAATGGTTCAGTGAAGCGGTTTCAGAGAGCGAGGGCGGTCAATATGGTCACAAAATCGACCTGTCGTTCCGCTGGAGCATGAGCTGGTTTATCTTCTCTGAAGTGATGTTCTTTGGTGCATTTTTTACCGCTTTATGGTGGGCGCGTGCCCACTCAGTGCCTGAACTCGGTAGCTTAGACCAGCAATTGCTTTGGCCTGATTTCAAAGCAGTTTGGCCTAGCGTAGTTGCCGGCTCTACCGCATCTCCTGCAGGCATTGTTGAGCCATTCCAGACCATGGGGCCATTTTGGTTGCCGACTATCAACACCGCTCTGTTGTTAACTTCAGGTGTCACATTGACCATAGCGCACCATGCATTGGTAGCGGGTCAACGCAGCAAGACTATTTTGTTCATGTGGGCCACGGTCTTACTTGGTGTAACTTTCTTGTTCGTACAAGGCTACGAGTACTATCATGCCTATAGTGAATTGAACTTGACACTTGCTTCTGGCATATACGGATCGACCTTCTTTATGCTGACTGGTTTCCACGGTTTTCACGTGTTTGTGGGTATGTTGATGTTGTTGTTCATCACCTTGCGTTTACAAAAAGGGCATTTCACACCAACGCGCCATTTTGGATTTGAAGGTGCGGCCTGGTACTGGCACTTTGTCGACGTGGTTTGGTTGGGTTTGTACATTCTGATCTATTGGATGTAAATATGGCAGCTTAGCTGGTATTTAAAAAGGCGCTTTCAAGCGCCTTTTTTGTGTTTCAAGAGATCAAAGATTGGAACAATCAACGCCCTGCGGCTATCCCAGTAGGGTGTATATAGCCAAAGCGCCAAGCAATCAAAACGCAAATGAAGAGCAGTATAGAAAAACCAACCCGAAACGCCAAAGCACGTGCCATGTTGTTGGCTTTTGATTTGGCATCTTGTTTGTCTTTTTCACCACCTTTGAGCATGAAGTACATGGCTGCACCAAGGCTGCCCAAAATAGCTATAAATCCAATAATTGCAATGTATGTCATGAATGAGATTATCGCGTGAGTTTAAAGACCTTGAACAGTCGTTTTTGGCTAATCACTTTGGCCGCCAGCTTTGCCGCAGCGGTAACATTGAAGTTAGGTTTTTGGCAACTCAGTCGAGCTCATGAGAAGCTGGCTCTGCAGGCGGTTATTCAAGCCCAAGCAGAGTTGCCCAGCTTAAATGCATCTGCATTGATACAGTCAATATCTACGCCATCATTGCAGCAGGGTGCAAGTGCCACAGCCGTCTTACATAGAACGATCACTCTGACTGGCCATTGGCTACCGCAGCACACTCTGTTTTTAGACAATCGACAAATGGACAACAAACCTGGTTTGTTTGTTCTAACGCCTTTTGAGTTTACAGAACCCGTAACCTTGGCTAAAAAAAGTATTTTGGTGCAAAGGGGTTGGTTGCCTAGGAATTTTTTAGATCGCAATGCACTGCCTGAAGTTGTGACTGATGCTGCTGAGGTTGCGGTAACTGGCCGTATTGCCCTGTCGCCATCCAAGTTATTTGAGTTCAAAGGCGCGGAAAGTGGCGCTTTGCGTCAAAATATTGAGATAGAAGCACTCGCCAAAGAGCTCAAACTTGATCTGTTGCCTTATTCATTGCTTCAGCTTGATACGACCAGTGTCAATGCCGACAAAGGCCAAAAGCAACTGCAGCGCCGCTGGGCGCAACCCAATTACGGTTCTGAAAAAAACTATGGCTATATGGTTCAGTGGTGGGCGTTGAGCGCATTGATCACACTCTTATATGTATGGTTTCAACTGATACGCCCCAACATAAAATCAAAGCATAAATCCAAAGAATAAAGTCAAAGAATAAAGTTAAAAAATTTAAAGAACAACAACTCCCATGAATAACGACGCCAAACAACCACCGCATCCGCTGGAAATGACCGTGCACAGCATGCCACAAAGTGATTCAGTACCTCAAAACGCCGCTGCTGCAGCGCGCACTAAAACAGGTCGTTGGAAAATGTTGCTTGTTTTGCTGCTCTGTGCATCACCAGTCGTCGCGTCTTACATCACCTATTACTTCATTCGACCCGAGGGCAGACGTAATTTTGGTGAGTTGATCAATCCACAAAGAATCGTCCCCAACCTCAACGCCACCCAGCTAAGCGGGGCTGGCGTCAACGTGCAAACCCTGACGGGGCAGTGGTTGCTGGTTAGTGTGTCTGGCGGCGCTTGCGATGCGGTTTGCCAAAAGCATTTGTACTTGCAGCGCCAATTGCGTGAAAGCTTGGGTAAAGAAAAAGACCGGCTTGATTGGGTTTGGCTGGTGTCAGATGCTGCACCTGTACCTGATGCGTTGCTACCTGCACTCAAGGGCGCAACCGTTTTACGCCTGCCTGCAGATCAAATTACCACCTGGATGCAACCCGCAGCAGGTCAGCAACTGATAGACCACCTGTATCTGATCGACCCCATGGGCAATTGGATGATGCGCTTTCCGCCTGGCTTAGATGCTGCCGCCGCGAAGAAAGCCAAGAGTGATATTGACCGCGTCATGCGGGCATCGGCATCTTGGGACAAAGCGGGGCGCTAAAACGGATGGAAACGATTAGCTTAGTCAATCTCACGCCCCTCTTAAAAGTCATGTTGCTTGGGTTGACGGTTGCCAGCGGTCCGTTGGCTTGGTGGTGGCTGCAGCACAAAAGCGCCAATAGTCAGGGGCAACGCATCAAACGATTGAAAGCTTTAACGGCATTCACGCTGTTTTTAACCTTTGATTTGGTCATTTTCGGTGCGTTCACCCGCTTGACTGATTCCGGTTTGGGCTGCCCCGACTGGCCAGGCTGCTACGGCAGCGCTACACCTTTTGGCGCGAAAGTGCATGTGGATGCAGCACAAGCCGCGATGCCCACAGGAGCTGTCACTACCACCAAAGCATGGATAGAAATGCTGCACCGCTACTTGGCCACAAGCGTGGGTGTGTTGATTTTGACCTTGACTGCCCACAGCTGGTGGACGCGCTTCACAGCACGCAAACAGGCGCAGACAAAAGTACATCAAATATCGCAGTACCAACTCAATACAAGTCAGCAAATTAGCCCGTGGTGGCCAACGGCCAGCTTGGTTTGGGTTTGCGTGGTCGGTGCATTTGGCGCACTCACGGTGACTTTGAAGCTCTTTCCCGCCATCGTCACCCTGCATTTGTTGGGCGCTTTGTTGCTGTTGGCTTTGTTGACTCGCCAAGCCAAGCACTACGATTTAGCAACAAGGCAAATGACTTTGGAGCCCAATACTGCAGTTGTTCCTAAGCGCTTACACGCAGCGCTGATCATCACCTTCGCCCTCGTTTGGCTGCAAATCGCATTGGGTGGCTGGGTCAGCACCAACTACGCTGTGTTGGCGTGCGACACCTTTCCCGCTTGCCAAAAAAGCTGGTGGCCGCAGATGGACTTTGCCAACGGCTTTAGCCTGTGGCGAGAGTTGGGGCTTACTTCATTGGGTGAAAACATACCGTTTTCAGCGCTCACCGCCATCCATTACACACACCGTTTGTCTGCTTATGTGGTGTTCATCGCCTTGGGTTACAGCGCTTGGTTGCTCTCTAAAGCCGCCGTAAGTCACAAAACGCCCAGCTTCAAGAAGTATTCAAACTGGTTGATTTGGCTTGCGCTGTGGCAGTTTTTCACCGGTGTCACCAACGCCGTGATGGGCTGGCCGCTTTTTGCCGCACTGGCGCACACGGCGGGTGCGGCCGGCTTGGTCATGGCGCTGACGTGGATACTCAGCAAGCACCGCATAAAATAAGTCATGATTCTTCCTACGACAGTAACTATGACAGTTTTCCAGCAGTTTTACGCCCTTACCAAACCGCGAGTCGTGCAACTCATCGTTTTTTGCGCTCTGATCGGCATGGTGTTGGCCGTGCCAGGCATGCCTTCCGCAGACGAGTTCAAAGTCGGTTTGCTCGCCTGCCTCGGTATTTGGCTGGTTGCAGGCGCTGCCGCTGCGTTCAATTGCATCGTTGAAAAAGGCATTGACGCCAAGATGAAGCGCACCGCTTGGCGTCCCACCGCCAAAGGCGAGCTCAGCGATACGCAAACCCTCATCTTCTCCGCCGTGCTCTGCGCTCTAGGCTCTGCATTGCTGTATTTTTGGGTCAACCCGCTCACCATGTGGCTCACTTTCGCCACTTTTATTGGCTACGCCGTCATCTATACCGTGATTTTGAAGCCGCTCACCCCGCAAAACATCGTCATCGGTGGTGCGTCAGGTGCGATGCCGCCCGTGCTCGGCTGGGCGGCGATGACGAACAGTGTCGGCCCTGAGGCTTTGATTTTGTTTTTGATCATCTTCTTGTGGACGCCGCCGCACTTTTGGGCGCTGGCGCTCTACCGTGTCGAAGACTACCGCAAATCCGGCCTGCCCATGCTTCCTGTCACCCACGGCAACGAATTCACCCGCTTGCAGGTGTTTTTGTACACCCTCGTGCTATTTCCTGCGTGTTTGATGCCGTTTGTGTTCGGCATGAGCTCATGGCTGTATTTGGCAACAGCCGTGGTTTTGAGCATCGGTTTCACCGGCTACGCCTTCGCCTTGTGGCGTAATTATTCAGACGAGCTGGCGCGAAAAACCTTCCGCTTCTCTTTGATTCATCTCAGCGTGCTGTTTGCCGCTTTGTTGATAGATCATTACCTTTTTTGACCAGAAATTAACCGGGCATACCCATGAATTTGAAAAAACGTTCTTTGCTGCAATACGCTATTAAATCAATAGCTACACTAGCAATAATTACGCCGGCTGTAGTCTTATTTACTGCCTGTACAGAGCAAAAAATGGCATTCAAATCGGTGGATATCACCGGTGCAGACTACGCCAAAGACTTCACCGCCGATGGCACCATGCTTGACCACAATGGCCAAGCCCGTAGCGTCAAAGACTTCCCCGGCAAAGTCGTCGTCTTGTTCTTCGGCTTCACCCAGTGCCCAGATGTTTGCCCCACCTCCATGGCTGAGCTGGCCGAAGCCAAAAAGCTGCTCGAAAACAACAACAAGGGTGACGGCGACAAAGTGCAGGGTCTCTTCATCACCATAGACCCTGAACGCGACACACTGCCCGTGCTCAAAGCCTATATGGGCAACTTTGACCCTACGTTCCTAGCCATGCGCACCACGCCAGAGAAGTTGGTAGACCTCGCTAAAAACTTCAAAACCTATTACAAAAAAGTGCCAGGCCGCACAGAAACCAGCTACAGCATGGACCACTCGGCCGGCAGCTTTGTGTACGACACCAAAGGCAATGTGCGCCTCTACACCCGCTACGGCAGCGGGGCAGAAGCCTTGGCGTCAGATTTGAAATTGCTCTTGAAATAAGTGGCACAATCCACTACCCATGGATGCCGTAAATACAACACAAGTCAACTTACAAGCCACGCTTAAAGACCTCAACGACCGCTTTGCCATCCCCTTCAAACTGCGCTTCATTGCGCTGGGCGATGGTTTAATTTCCGCCGACATCACCAACGCGCACGCGTCGGCCAGCATCTGCCTGCAAGGCGGTCATTTGCTCAGCTGGCAGCCTGTTTCGAGTTTAGAACCCGTCATTTGGATGTCCCCAGACGCCAAATTTGCCCTAAAAGCCCCCATTCGCGGCGGCATTCCCGTCTGCTGGCCATGGTTTGGCGCACATGGCTCTGAGTCAGCCTTTCCTGCCCACGGTTTTGCCCGCACCCAGCCGTGGCAAGTTAAAAGTACGCGCAGTCTGGACGACGGCTCGACCGAAATCAGCCTGACCCTGCCCATCACCACCGCCATGCAGACCATGTGGCCGCACCAAGCGCAGCTGGACATGCTCATCAACGTCGGTGCTTCCCTCAAAATCGCTCTGATTACTCGTAACTTGAGCGATTCTGATTTCAACATTACCGAGGCGCTGCACACCTACTTTGCTGTGAGCGACGTCGCCCAAGTGCAGGTTGACGGCCTAGACGGCGTCCATTTTCACGACAAAGCCGCTGGCTGGACTGAGGGCAACCAAGTCGGTGCGATTGGTTTCGCCGCCGAGGTCGACCGCGTCTACGTCAACACCCCTGAGCGCTGCACCATCGTCGACCCTGGCTGTAATCGCCGCATCCACATCGCCAAACTTGGCAGCCAAAGCACGGTAGTTTGGAACCCCTGGGCAGCCAGAGCTGAGCAAATGGGCGATTTAGGTCAAGATGGCTGGAAACGCTTCGTCTGCGTAGAAAGTGCCAACGCCCTGGAAAACTTTGTTACCGTGCCAGCGGGCAAATCGCACACTTTGGCGGTGGAATATCGGGTTGAAGTGCTGTGATTTGCGGAGAATAAACAAGTTAATCTCCGCAAATTTTGCGGTAATTAAATTGACCATGCGGAGAATAAGCTGGATAATCTCCGCATGAAAAGCGGAGAATCTAGCTACAACACGGCAGACTTATACATTTGGCAGCTCCATGACTGGCCAAGTTTTCCCTTTAACGCGGCCGTTTTGGCCACGCCGCTTTCTGCCGTGCACCGTGCGCAGGGTAAATTGGCGGGGCGCATGGAGGCGCTGGGCTTACCAGAGCGCCAGCTTGCTGCCTTGCAAATGCTCAGCAGCGACGTGCTCACCACCAGTGAAATAGAGGGTGAACAGCTCAATTTAGAAGCGGTGCGCTCATCCTTTGCGCGTCGCATGAATGTGGATATTGGTGCACTGACGCCAGCAGATCGGCACATTGACGGTGTGGTGGACATGGTTCTGGACGCGACGCAAGGCTATGACCAAGCACTCACAAGCACGCGTTTGCTGGCATGGCATACAGGTTTATTTCCTACATCCGAAAATTCACCAGATGTGAGTGCTCGCTTTCTGTTGAATCCTGTGAAATCGGGGTGCTGGCGAGATGATGCGCAGGGTGCGATGCAGGTTGTTTCAGGCTCGGCAGGTCGCCAAACCGTGCATTTTGAAGCCCCCCCAGCACAGCGTTTGGAAGCCGAAATACGCACTTTTTTGGATTGGTTTAACAGCAATACAGGCAGTCCTGCATTGGACGCCGTGCTGAAAGCCGGTTTGGCACACCTCTGGTTCGTCACCCTGCACCCGTTTGACGACGGCAATGGCCGCATCGCCCGCGCCGTGGGCGACATGGCACTCGCCAAAGCCGAGCAGTCCAACCAGCGCTTTTACAGCCTAAGCACCCAAATCCAGCGTGAGCGACAGGCGTATTACTCCTTGCTAGAAAGCACCCAAAAGGGGAGTTTAGATGCCACCGCTTGGCTAGATTGGTTCTTGGGCTGCCTGCTACGCGCCATCACCGCAGCAGATGTCACTTTGTCAGCGGTCATGTTCAAAGCCGATTTTTGGCAGCGCTGGGCTGGCACGCCTTTGAATGCGCGCCAAGTCAAATTGCTGAATCGTTTGCTAGACGGCTCAGATGGAAGTTTTGTGGGAAAGCTAACCAGCAGCAAATGGGCGTCAATAGCCAAATGCTCCCCCGACACCGCCCTGCGTGATATTCAAGATTTACTGCAACGGGGTATGCTGCAGAAGTCAGAATTGGGT
>JAYSZH010000183.1:0-7815 GCA_043738155.1 Polaromonas sp.
CGAAAAACGACTTTAGATATGTTTTCGAAAAAGCTTTCGAAGGGCTCGTGATCGACCGCATGGAAGGCAACGAGGAAATTTTCGGCAAGCTCATGAGCGATGGTGAGTTTCGTAAGTTGGCGCTTGAGCATCTGTTGCATAAAGTTTATGACAGCTTGAAAAAATCATTTAACTGAAGATGCATTTAATTGCTATTGAATTTATAGCTTTTTAGGCAATAAATACGCGGGCTAGAGGCCTATTTAAGTGGCAAAAATCAAAAATTCCGCGTTCTCAGCGCATAAATATCCAAAACCCGTAACCCCCCATATTCCACCTTGATCGTGCCCTGATCCGACAAGTTGGTCAGCGCCTCGTTCACCCTTTGCCGCGATAAACCGACCAAATAGGCGAGCTCTTGCTGCGTGATGCGCAGCACTTCGCCGACGCCGGGGTAGAGCACGGGGTTGAAGAGGGCGGCGAGGCTGCGGGCGACGCGGATGTCGGGATTGGTCATGCGGTCGATCTCGCGGGCGGCGATGAATTGGCCCAAGCGTTCGTTGAGCTGGCTCATCACAAAGCGGTTGAAGCCGATGGAGTTGTCTAGCAGCCAGTCAAAAGTCGCGACAGGCAGGCCGGCGATGGTGCTTTTGCGCAGGGCTTGGATGTTGTAACGATAGGGTTCGCGCTTCATCACAGTGCCTTCGCCAAACCAGCCGCCAGGTGGCACGCCGGTGAAGGTCATGGTTTGTCCTTGGGCGTTGTCCGTGCTCATTTTTAGCAAGCCTTGAACTAGACCAAACCAGTAGGTGACGGGTCTGCCAGTGCGGCAGACGTAATCGCCTGGTTCTGCGTCCGTCACGTCAATGTCGTTGATGGCTCTTTCGCGCTGTTTGTCGTTTAAAAATGCCAGCCATGGAATGTCCGCTAGCTCGAATTCTGTTGGGTTACGGCGGCGCTGGTGCAGCGATTGTTCTTGAGCAGATGGGCGTGTCATGGCTATCTTTAATCAGGGAAAGTCCTAAGCTAAGTAGAGCTCAATTGTCGTCCAAACGACAACTTAACGTCAAATAGTATCCTAATATTCGACCCATCAGACCACAGATCTTTTGGAACCATTGAGATGCAGACCACTTTTGCCCGATTATTGTTAAAGCACGCCGCAGAGCGCCCGCAGGGCGCTGCCATGCGCGAAAAGGAATATGGTATCTGGCAGGCATTGACGTGGGCCGATTTAGCCAAGATGGTAGAACATTTGGCTTGTGGCTTGCACGAGGCGGGGCTTAAACGCGGCGATCACATGGTCGTCGTTGGTGCAAATCGCCCGCGTTTGTACGCCACGATGTTGGCGGTGCAGGCGCTGGGAGCCGTGCCGATTCCGTTGTACCAAGATGCCGCCGCACTGGAGTGTGTGTTTCCCATCAACAACGCCGAAGTCAAATTTGCCTTTGCTGAAGACCAAGAGCAAGTCGATAAGTTGTTAGAAATTCGTTCGCAATGCCCACAGCTGGCAAATATCTATTTTGACGACCCACGTGGTTTGCGCAAATACGACGAGCCAGGATTGAGCAGTTTGGAAACTTTGTTGGACAGCGGCAAAGCATTTGCTGAAAAACAAACAGGGTTTTTCAAAGCTGAAATCGAAAAGGCGCAGCCTGCTGATGTGGCTGCGATGTTTTTCACCTCAGGCACCACGGGCAACCCCAAAGGCGTGGTGCATACCCACAACAGCTTGCTGAACGCCGCAGAATCAGGTGCAAAGTTTGACAAATTGACTTCCGCAGAAGAAGTGCTGGCTTACTTGCCACCAGCGTGGATTGGACAAAATATTTTCAGCTACTCGCAATGGTTGGCATGCGGCTATGTGGTGAACTGCCCAGAATCAGCCGCGACAACCACGATTGATTTAAAAGAAGTGGGTCCAACCTACTACTTTGCACCACCGCGGGTGTTTGAAGGCTTGCTCACCAGCGTGATGATTCGCATGGAAGATGCTGGTGCTTTCAAGCGCAAGATGTTCAGCTACTTCATGACGGTTGCGAAAAAAGTGGGGCCGGCAAAAACGGATGGCACATCGGTTGGTTTGTTTGATAGCTTGAACTACGCGCTGGGTAATTGGATGGTTTACGGCCCACTGCGTAACAACTTAGGCATGAGCCGCGTGCGCGTCGCTTACACGGCGGGTGAAGCGATTGGGCCGGACTTGTTCACGTTCTATCGCTCGATTGGCATCAATTTGAAGCAATTGTACGGCTCCACAGAAACAGCGGTATTTGTGTGCCAGCAGCCAGACAATCAAGCCAAGGCTGACACGGTGGGCATCCCTTGCAATGGGGTTGAAATCAAGGTGGCGGACAACGGCGAAGTCTTGGTCAAATCGCCTGGTTTGTTCAAGGAGTATTACAAAAACAAAGCGGCAACCGATGAGGTGTTGACCGAGAACGGCTGGTACCACACCAGCGACGCTGGCTTCTTGGACGCACATGGCCACTTGAAAATTATTGATCGCGTGAAAGATGTCGGTCGCATCCAAGGTGGTGTGTTTGACGGCGCGATGTTTGCGCCCAAGTATGTAGAAAACAAGCTCAAGTTTTTCCAACATATAAAAGAGGTTGTTGCCTACGGCGATGGTCGCGAAAAAGTCTGCGTCATGATCAATGTTGATTTTGACGCCGTGGGCAATTGGGCGGAGCGCCGCAATTTATCCTATGCCGGCTACACCGATTTGGCGCAAAAACCAGAGGTGTACCAGCTCATCAAAGAATGTGTTGAAAAGGTCAACGTTGATTTGAGCGCAGACACCATGTTGGCGGGTAGCCAAGTCAGCCGCTTTTTGATCTTGCACAAAGAACTGGATGCGGATGATGGCGAGTTGACGCGCACCAACAAAGTAAGGCGTGGTTTCATCGCTGACAAATACTCCGCATTGGTGGATGGTTTGTATGCTGGCAAGACCGAACAATTCATTGAAACCGTTGTCAAATTTGAGGATGGCCGCTCGGGTAGCGTCAGCGCGACATTGAAATTGAGCGATGCCAAAATATTTGCCCCAGTTAATTCGTCAGTACTGGCGGCAGCTTGAAAAGTTAAAGAACAACCATGGCAACTAAAAAAATAGGCGACGTTATTCTTGACGTCAAAAACATCAGTTTAGCGTTTGGCGGCGTCAAAGCATTGAGCGATATTTCGTTTGACGTTCGTGAGCATGAAGTCCGCGCCATCATTGGCCCCAATGGTGCTGGGAAAAGCTCGATGTTGAATTGCATCAACGGCATTTACATACCGCAGCAAGGCAGCATCACTTTTAAAGGGCAAACCTTCGGTCACATGGATAGCCACCAGGTTGCAACGATGGGTATTGCGCGTACGTTTCAAAATTTGGCTTTGTTCAAGGGTATGAGCGTGATTGACAACATCATGACTGGCCGCAACTTGCGCATCAAAAGCAATATTTTGATGCAAGCGCTGCGCATTGGCCCAGCACAGCGTGAAGAGGAACGTCACCGTGAGTTTGTCGAGCACATCATCGACTTTTTGGAAATTCAAGCCTACCGCAAAACACCAGTGGGTCAATTGCCCTACGGCTTACAAAAACGCGTTGACTTGGGTCGCGCCTTGGCGATGGAGCCACAAGTATTGCTGCTTGATGAGCCCATGGCGGGCATGAATTTGGAAGAAAAACAAGACATGTGCCGTTTTGTGCTCGATATCAATGACGAGTACGGCACAACAGTGGTGTTGATCGAGCATGACATGGGCGTGGTGATGGATATTTCCGACCGCGTGGTGGTACTTGATTACGGTAAAAAAATTGGTGATGGCACGCCCGATGAGGTACGCACCAACCCAGAGGTGATCAGCGCCTACCTCGGCACATCACATTAGGAACTGAATATCATGGCATTTTTTCTAGAAACTTTACTAGGCGGCCTGATGGCTGGCATGTTGTACTCCTTAGTCGCACTGGGCTTTGTGCTGATTTTCAAAGCCTCTGGTGTGTTTAACTTTGCGCAGGGCGCGATGGTGCTGTTTGCAGCGCTAGCCATGGCGCGTTTTGCTGTCTGGATTCCCGCATGGACGGGAATTAACAATCCCATTCTTGCCAATGTGGCCGCTTTCATCATCGCCAGCAGCATCATGTTTGTGGTGGCTTGGGCGATTGAGAAATTTGTACTGCGGCATTTGGTTAATCAAGAGGGTACAACGCTGTTGATGGCTACGCTGGGAATCAGCTATTTCTTGGACGGCTTGGGACAAACGATTTTTGGTAGCGACATTTACAAAATCGACATCGGCATGCCAAAAGAGCCCATCATGGCGTTTGAGAATGTGTTTCAGGGTGGCATTTTGATCAACAAAGAAGATTTGTATGCCGCTTTGATTGCTGCCGTGTTGGTGGGCGCACTGAGCATGTTTTTCCAAAAAACAGCAACAGGTCGTGCACTTCGCGCCGTGGCCGATGATCACCAAGCGGCACAAAGTATTGGTATTCCGCTTAATCGTATTTGGGTGATTGTTTGGTTTGTTGCCGGCATTGTCGCTTTGGTAGCAGGCATGATTTGGGGTTCAAAATTGGGCGTGCAATTTTCGTTGACAACAGTTGCTTTGCGCGCTTTGCCTGTGGTGATATTGGGTGGTTTGACGTCCGTTCCTGGTGCGATCATTGGTGGTTTGATCATTGGCGTCGGTGAAAAATTATCAGAAGTTTTCCTGGGGCCCTACGTGGGAGGCGGTATCGAGATCTGGTTTGCCTATGTGCTGGCCTTGGTTTTCTTGCTGTTCCGTCCACAAGGTTTGTTTGGTGAAAAAATCATCGACCGTGTGTAAGTGATTGAACTTATTCATCACAAAGCTAACCTTACCCATTCATACTGAAAGCAATTAAAACAAAATGTTTTACAGAGAAAACGGTCAATTCAAGACCAATTACCGTACTGACCAGCAAATCTTCCCGATTGCGCAAGACCGTTGGGCGGTTATCGCACTCATGGCGTTTGCATTTGTAGCCGTGCCTTTGCTGGGTAGTGATTACATGTTTCGGGCGATTTTCATCCCGTTCTTGATCATGGCATTGGCGGCACTGGGGGTGAATATTTTGGTGGGTTATTGTGGTCAAATTTCCCTGGGCTCGGGCGCATTCATGGCGGTGGGTGCGTATGCAGCGTTCAACTTCTTTGTGCGCGTGCCAAACATGCCCTTGATTCCAGCTTTGATCTTGGGTGGTTTGTGCTCTACCGCCTTTGGTATTTTGTTTGGATTGCCAAGCTTGCGGGTTAAAGGCTTGTATTTGGCGGTGGCAACCTTGGCGGCACAGTTTTTCAGCGATTGGATGTTCTTGCGCATCAAATGGTTTACCAACGATTCACCGTCCGGTTCTGTTTCCGTGTCGGGCTTGCAAGTGTTTGGTTTCCAGATCGAAAGCCCAATTTCTAAATATCTGTTTTGTTTGGCTGTTTTGACGGTGTTGGGTTTGATGGCTAAAAACTTGGTGCGCAGCGCTATTGGCCGCGAGTGGATGGCGATTCGAGATATGGATGTGGCAGCAGCCGTGATCGGTATTCGTCCTATGTACGCCAAGCTCAGCGCGTTTGCTGTTAGCTCATTCATCATCGGTATCGCCGGCGCATTGTGGGGCTTTGTTTATTTGGGTGCGTGGGAGCCGGCGGCGTTTTCTGTAGATATGTCGTTCCGCTTGCTGTTTATGGTCATCATCGGCGGGATGGGCTCCATCATGGGAAGCTTTTTTGGCGCTGCATTTATTGTGTTGTTGCCGATCTTTTTGAATCAGTTTCTGCCTTTCTTGGGTGGTCTGTTCGGTATAGACGTGTCCACTGCTGCGGCCTCGCACGCCGAGTTGATGATTTTTGGCGCTTTGATCGTGTGGTTCTTGATTGTTGAGCCGCATGGCTTGGCAAAACTGTGGGCCGTGGGTAAGCAAAAAATGCGTTTGTGGCCCTTCCCTCACTGAGCAATTGAATCTTAGCCACTCATTATTAGATAACGGGTATGTACTGATTTCTTTCTTGTTTTTCGTTCGTTAACCATAAGCACATTTGTGCTCTTACATTTGGAGATTTTTAAAATGAAACTTCGCAGTCTTGCACTTGCTGCCACTTTGGTCGCTGTTGGTGCCACAGCCTTCGCTCAGGCTAAAGAGCAATTCTTCCCCGTGTTGTCTTACCGAACAGGTGCTTACGCGCCTAACGGCGTGCCTTTTGCCAACGGCTATGTTGACTATTTGAAATTGGTCAACGCGCGTGGCGGCATCAATAAAGTGATGGTGTCGTTTGAAGAGTGCGAAACCGGTTACGACACAGCGCGAAGCGTGGAATGCTATGAACGCCTCAAAGGTAAAAATGGTGGTGCAACGGTGTTCCAACCTTTGTCTACTGGCGCTACTTTCGCGTTGACTGAGAAAGCACCCGGTGACAAAATCCCGCTGATCACTGCCGGCTACGGCCGTAGCGAAAGCCAAGACGGCACAGTGTTTAAATGGAACTTCCCATTGGCTGGCACATATTGGTTGGCGGCAGACGCTTTGGTACAGCACATCGGCAAAAAAGAAGGTGGCTTGGACAAACTCAAAGGTAAGAAAATTGCCTTGGTTTACCACGACAGCCCGTATGGCAAAGAGCCAATCGCTTTGCTGCAAGAGCGTAGCCGTCAGTTAGGTTTTGAGCTGCAATTGCTGCCTGTGACTGCGCCAGGCGTTGAACAAAAAGCTACTTGGTTGCAGGTGCGTCAAGCCAAGCCAGACTATACGTTGCTATGGGGTTGGGGTGTGATGAATTCCACAGCCCTCAAAGAAGCACAAGCCACTGGTTATCCGCGCGAAAAAATGTATGGAGTGTGGTGGTCTGGCGCTGAGCCAGATGTCAAAGACGTGGGCGAGGGCGCTAAAGGCTACAACGCGGTCACCATGCAGCACGGCGCAGAGCCAAACTCTAAAGTTGTGAAAGACATCTTGGCGATGGTGCACGATAAAGGTACCGGTACTGGCCCGAAAGATGAAGTTGGCCAGGTGCTGTACATGCGTGGTGCTATGAGTGCCATGATGGCGGTTGAAGGCGTGCGCTCTGCGCAAGAGCGTTTCGGCAAAGGCAAAGTCATGACTGGCGAACAAGTGCGTTGGGGTTTAGAGAACTTGAACTTGACACAAGCCAAGCTTGATGGCGTTGGCTTTGCAGGTGTCATGCGTCCTATCAGCACCTCGTGTGCTGACCATATGGGCTCTAACTGGGCGCGCGTGCACACATGGGACGGCAAAAAGTGGGGCTTTACATCAGACTGGTTGCAAGCGGATGAGCAAATCTTGAAGCCATTGGTGAAAGCCACAGCGGCAAAATACGCAGCTGACAAGAAATTGACACCACGTACACCAGCTGATTGCCAGTCTTAACTTAATGAATTGAAGTTTTCTCTGGCTAGCAAACAAGTACGTTTGCTAGCCAGCAAATGCCAGCGTTTTAATTTCTTTTAACTTTGAAATCAGAGCGCTGTTGTTTGGATATTCGATACATGCCTACCCACAAGACACCATGACTACACCTAACATCACAACCGCTCCAGAGCCTAACATCGTTTTGAATGTCAATGGCATCGAGGTTATTTACAACCACGTTATCTTGGTGCTTAAGGGTGTTTCCTTGAACGTGCCAGAAGGCAAAATTGTGGCTATTTTGGGCGGCAACGGTGCTGGCAAAACAACGACATTAAGAGCTGTTTCAAATCTACTTCAAGGCGAACGTGGCGCAGTGACCAAAGGTACGATTGAACTTCGCGGTGAGCGTATCGAAAACTTAAGTCCGGCCGACTTGGTAAAGCGTGGCGTTGTAC
>JAYSZH010000184.1:0-7725 GCA_043738155.1 Polaromonas sp.
GCTGGTTGCGCCCGTCAGAAAAGGGCTGGAGCCTGTTTTTACTTGAAACTCAGGCGGCGAGGCGGTTTGCCAGCCAGGGTTTGCTGGCCAGGCGTTCGGCTTCAAAGGCCTTGATCTTGTCGCTGCTGCGCAAGGTCAGGCCGATGTCATCGAGCCCATTGAGCAGGCAGTACTTGCGGAACTCTTCCACAGGAAAAGGAATTTCCTCTCCTTGGGCTTTCACGATCACCTGGCGCTCCAGGTCGATCGTGAGCGTGAAGCCCGGAAAGGCGAGCGCTTCGTCGAATAGCTGTGCCACCTGCGCTTCCGGCAGCACGATGGGAAGCAAACCGTTCTTGAAACTGTTGTTGAAAAAGATGTCGGCGTAGCTGGGGGCGATGATGGCGCGAAAGCCATATTGATCCAGCGCCCAGGGTGCGTGTTCGCGCGATGAGCCGCAGCCGAAATTCTTGCGCGCCAGCAGGATCGAGGCGCCGGCGTAGCGCGGCTGGTTCAGCACGAAGTCGGGATTGGGCTTGCGGCTGGCGGGGTCCTTGCCGTAAAAGCCCTCGTCGAGGTAGCGCCAGGCGTCGAACAGATGGGCGCCGAAGCCGGTTTTGCGGATCGACTTCAGAAACTGCTTCGGAATGATCGCGTCGGTGTCGACATTTTCGCGGTCCATCGGGGCGACCAGGCCTTTGTGTACGGTGAATTTTTGCATAACTTGTTGATTGGTAACAGTATTTATCGTTATTTATATTATTTCTTGCCAGCGCCTTCAATCACCGAACCCGCTTTTTGGATGTCTTGACCGACGCCTTTAATGGTGTTGCAAGCTGCAAGCGACAACAAAGTGATGGCAATAATCAAGGTTAAAAACTTGTTCATGACGTTCTCCTTTAGAAGTTGATCAAACAAAATGTCTAAACAAAACGGCGGATATCGACAAAATGCCCATGCACCGCAGCCGCAGCCGCCATTGCTGGGCTGACCAGGTGGGTGCGACCACCCGCGCCTTGGCGTCCTTCGAAATTGCGGTTGCTGGTGGAGGCGCAGCGTTCACCCGGTTCCAGCTTGTCGGCATTCATGGCCAGGCACATCGAGCAGCCCGGTTCACGCCACTCAAAGCCCGCTGCGATGAAGATTTCATGCAGGCCCTCGCGCTCGGCTTGGTCTTTAACGAGGCCTGAGCCGGGGACAACCAAGGCGAGTCTGACGTTTTTAGCGACTTTTTGACCGAGTTGCTTCACCATCGCCGCCGCTTCGCGCATGTCTTCGATGCGGCTGTTGGTGCAGGAACCGATGAAGACCTTGTCAACATAGATGTCGTTCAGCGCTTTGCCCGGAGGCAAACCCATGTAAGTGAGTGCTCGCTCAATCGCATCGCGCTTGTTCGCGTCTTTTTCTTTGTCAGGGTCGGGAGTAAAGCCGTCGATGCCAAACACCATCTCGGGCGAGGTGCCCCAGGTCACTTGCGGGATGATTTGCGTCGCGTCGAGCTCGACCACAGCGTCAAAATGCGCACCAACGTCGGATTGCAGGCCTTTCCAGTAGGCAACGGCCTGGTCCCACTCCACGCCTTTCGGTGCGAGCGGGCGGCCTTGCAGGTAGGCGATGGTTTTGTCGTCCACGGCGACCAAACCTGCACGTGCGCCGGCTTCAATCGCCATGTTGCAGACCGTCATGCGGCCTTCCATGCTGAGGGCGCGGATGGCAGAGCCCGCAAATTCAATCGTGTAACCGGTGCCGCCAGCGGTGCCGATTTTGCCGATGATGGCTAGCACGATGTCTTTGCCGCCGACACCGGCGGGGACTTTGCCGTCAACCTTGACGAGCATGTTCTTGGCTTTTTTGGCCAAAAGCGTCTGCGTCGCCATCACATGCTCAACCTCGCTGGTGCCAATGCCGTGCGCCAAAGCGCCAAACGCGCCGTGGGTGGAGGTGTGGGAATCCCCGCAAACAACCGTCATGCCCGGCAAAGTCGCGCCCTGTTCAGGCCCGATGACGTGGACAATGCCCTGGCGTTTGGACAGGAAGGGGAAATAGGCTGCCGAGCCGAATTCGGCCATGTTGGCGTCCAGCGTGGTGATCTGCTCTTTGCTGACGGGGTCGGTGATGCCGTCATAGCCCAGTTCCCAGCCAGTGGTGGGGGTGTTGTGGTCAGCCGTGGCGACGATGGAGCTGATGCGCCAAATCTTACGACCCGCTTGGCGGATGCCCTCAAACGCCTGCGGACTGGTGACTTCATGCACCAGATGGCGGTCGATGTACAAAACGGCAGTACCGTCTTCTTCGGTGTGGACGACGTGTTCGTCCCAGATTTTGTCGTAGAGGGTGCGGCTCATGGTATTCCTTTTGAATCCCTATTTTATTCAATATGCGTCTTAAAAATGAAAACGCCCGCAGATGTTGCCATCAGGCGGGCGAGGCTACATCAATAAAGCTGATTAGCGCTGAGCAATCGGCTTCACATCACGAGTCACATTGCCTGTAAACAACTGGCGTGGACGGCCAATTTTGTACTCAGGGTCGCCAATCATTTCGTTCAATTGGGCGATCCAACCGGTTGTGCGCGCCAAGGCGAACACGGCGGTGAACAAAGGTGTTGGGATGCCGATGGCGCGTTGCACGATGCCGGAGTAAAAGTCCACATTCGGGTACAACTTGCGCTGCACAAAGTAGTCGTCTTCTAGGGCGATTTTTTCCACAGCCATGGCCAGTTTGAACAAGGGGTCGTTTTCCAAACCCAGTTCGTGCAGGACTTCTTTGCAAGTTTCTTGCATCAATTTAGCGCGCGGGTCGTAGTTTTTGTAAACGCGGTGACCAAAACCCATGAGCTTGACGCCGGAGTTTTTGTCTTTCACTTTTTCCATGAACTCACCCACTTTGCTGATGCCACCCATTTTTTGGATGTCTTCCAGCATGTTCAAGCAAGCTTCGTTTGCACCGCCGTGCGCTGGTCCCCACAGACAAGCCACGCCAGCGGCAATCGCTGCAAACGGGTTGGTACCGGAGCTGCCGCACAAGCGAACCGTCGATGTAGAAGCGTTTTGTTCGTGGTCTGCGTGCAGGGTGAAGATGCGGTCTAAAGCGCGCTCTAACACAGGGCTGACTTTGTACGGCTCGCATGGAGTCGCAAACATCATGTGCAAGAAGTTGCCTGCGTAGCTCAGGTCGTTGCGTGGGTACACGAAAGGCTGTCCAACGGTGTACTTGTACGCCATCGCCACCAATGTCGGCATTTTTGCGATCAAACGGATCGCAGAAATATTGCGGTGCTCAGCATTGGTGATGTCCGTGCTATCGTGGTAGAACGCAGACAATGCGCCAACCAAACCAGTCATGATCGCCATCGGATGTGCATCGCGACGGAAGCCGCGCAAGAAAAATTGCATTTGCTCGTTGACCATGGTGTGGTTGGTCACAAGTTTGGTGAACTTGGCTTTTTGATCAGCGTTTGGCAACTCGCCGTACAGCAACAAATGGCAAGCTTCTAAAAAGTCGCAGTTGGTAGCGAGCTGCTCAATCGGGTAGCCACGGTACAACAATTCGCCCTTGTCGCCGTCAATGTAGGTGATGGCAGACTGGCAAGCTGCTGTTGATAAAAAGCCTGGGTCATACGTGAACATGCCGGTTTGGGCATACAGCTTACGAATATCAATCACATCGGGACCAACGCTGCCTTCATATACAGGTAGATCGATACTTGGGCTGCCGTTGCTAAAAGATAGCGTGGCTTTGTTTTCAGCTAGTTTCATGGGATGTCCTCTGTGGGCTTGGTTTTAGTAAGAATTAAAAAAGTGAAGTGATTTTCTAAATTTTATGCTTTATTTCGCAACATCAGCAGCACTTCGCGCGCTTCAACACAGTCTAGAGAGGGGCTGCTAATCACCAGTTCATCAAGCGATTTCCGTGCCAAATGCAGGTCAAGCAAGTCGTTGTCGCTTAAGTCCATTAAGACATTGAGACCTTTCGCTTGGTTGACAGTGAGCGATTTCTCGAACGTATTGAAGAAGCGTTCAATGAATAAATCATTCTCTAGTAAACCACGGCGGCAGCGCCAGCGCAGTTTACTTAAATCTCGTTCGCTCAAAAGCTCGGTCTGCATCGCTATCTCGTCTTGGGTTGTCAAAATTAGACTGTACGCATCACCATCATCTCTTTGATCTTGCCGATAGCCTTGGTAGGGTTCAATCCCTTAGGGCAAACATCAACGCAGTTCATGATGGTGTGACAGCGGAACAGGCGGTACGGATCTTCTAAATTATCCAAACGCTCGGCGGTGGCTTCGTCGCGGCTATCAGCAATGAAGCGGTAGGCTTGCAGCAAGCCGGCTGGACCGACAAACTTGTCAGGGTTCCACCAAAAGCTGGGGCATGAGGTGGAGCAGCTGGCGCACAAGATGCACTCGTACAAACCGTTCAGCTCATCGCGCTCTTCAGGGCTTTGCAGACGCTCTTTTTCAGGCGGCGTGGTGGTGTTGATCAAGTACGGTTTGATCGAGTTGTATTGCTTGAAGAACTGCGTCATGTCGACGATCAAATCGCGGATGACAGGAAGACCTGGTAGTGGCTTCAAGACGATGTCGCCTTTGAGCGTCAGCATATTGGTCAAACAAGCCAGCCCGTTTTTACCGTTGATATTCATCGCATCAGAACCGCAAACACCTTCACGGCATGAGCGACGGAAGGTGATACTGGGGTCTTGCGCTTTGAGTTTCATCAACGCGTCCAACAGCATGCGCTCAGAGCCATCCAACTCGACATTGATGGTTTGCATGTACGGCTTGGTGTCGGTATCAGGGTCGTAACGGTAGATTTTGAAGGTACGTGTGGTCATTTTTTATACTCTCATTTAATACGCTAAATTAATTTTCTAAATTCTAGAAAGTACGAACAGTCAATGGAATCGAATCAACGGTCAATGGCTTCATCTTGACAGGCTTGTAAGACAAAGCATTCGTCGCGCTGTCCCACAGCGTGTGTTTGTGCCAATCGGTATCGTTGCGGCCATTTGGGTGCTCGGCAGTGTCACCGTAGTCATTGACGGTGTGTGCACCACGGCTTTCATGGCGGGCAGCGGCAGACACGATGGTCGCTTGCGCAGCTTCGATCAAGTTATCAATTTCCAGCGCTTCAATGCGTGCGGTGTTGAATACTTTTGATTTGTCTTTGAGGTTGATGTTGGCCACGCGTTTGCGCAGCTCGGCAACCTTTTTAACACCTTCGTCCATGCTGACCTGTGTGCGAAACACGCCTGCGTGAAATTGCATGGTGTTGCGTATGTCATCAGCCACATCTTGCGCATATTCGCCGTCAGTCGCTGCGTCCAAACGTGCCACGCGTGCGAGTGATGCATCAGCCGCATCAGCCGGCAGCGGTTTGTGCGTTTTGTTTTTGGCGTTGAACTCAACAATGTGGTTGCCAGCAGCACGACCAAACACCAGCAAGTCGAGCAAAGAGTTGGTACCCAGACGGTTTGCGCCATGTACGCTGACGCAAGAGCATTCGCCTACCGCATACAAGCCGTTGACCACTTCACTTTGGTTCTCTGCGTTTTGTGTCACCACTTGACCATTGATGTTGGTCGGAATACCGCCCATTTGGTAATGAATCGTTGGCACGACAGGGATCGGTTCTTTGGTGATGTCGACGTTGGCAAAGTTGTGGCCAATTTCAAACACAGAAGGCAAACGCTTCATGATGGTGTCTGCACCCAAATGCGTCATGTCCAGGTTGATGTAGTCTTTGTTCGGGCCGCAGCCACGGCCTTCTTTGATCTCTTGATCCATACAGCGTGACACGTAATCGCGCGGTGCCAGGTCCTTGTAGGCAGGGGCATAACGTTCCATGAATCGCTCGCCATTGCTGTTGCGCAAAATAGCGCCTTCGCCACGGCAGCCTTCGGTCAACAACACACCTGCGCCGGCAACGCCGGTCGGGTGGAATTGCCAGAACTCCATGTCTTGCAAGGGAATGCCAGCACGTGCGGCCATGCCCAAACCGTCACCAGTATTGATAAAGGCATTGGTGGATGCAGCAAAAATACGACCAGCACCGCCGGTGGCAAGCAAGGTGGTTTTGGCTTCCAAAATGTGCACTTCGCCAGTTTCCATCTCTAAAGCGGTAACGCCAACCACATCACCAGCGGCATCGCGAATCAAATCAAGCGCCATCCATTCCACGAAAAATTGCGTCTTGGCTTGCACGTTTTGCTGGTACAGCGTGTGCAGCATGGCGTGGCCAGTACGGTCAGCCGCCGCGCAAGCGCGTTCCACGGCTTTTTCACCGTAGTTGGCGGTGTGGCCGCCGAAGGGGCGCTGGTAGATCGTGCCATCAGGGTTGCGGTCAAAGGGCATGCCCATGTGCTCTAGGTCATACACCACATTGGCAGCTTCGCGGCACATGAACTCAATCGCGTCTTGGTCACCCAGCCAGTCAGAACCTTTGACGGTGTCGTAAAAATGGTAGTGCCAGTTGTCGGCATTCATGTTACCCAGGGAAGCACCAATGCCACCCTGTGCTGCGACTGTGTGGGAGCGCGTCGGGAATACTTTTGACAGCACAGCAACGTTCAAACCAGCACGAGCCAGCTGAAGCGATGCACGCATGCCAGAGCCGCCAGCGCCGACGATGACAACGTCAAACTTGCGCTTGGAAACAGCCGCTGTTGATGCGGTGAAAGTAGAAATAGGGGAATTACTTGATGCGGACGCCATGAATTACAGTCTCCAGAGAACTTGAATTGCCCAGCCAGCACATGCGACCAGCCAAACGATGGTAAATACTTGCATCAACAAACGGATGCCAACGGGCTGGATGTAGTCCATCCAAATATCGCGCATACCCACCCACACGTGGTACAGCATGGCGACGATGACGACGAAAGTCAGCGTTTTCATCCATTGCGACGAGAAGATACCCGCCCATTTGTCGTAGCCCATGGCGCCCTTGTTGAAAATCACTTGAGCAAGGACAACGACTGTGAAAAGCGCCATCAGCACAGCAGTCACGCGCTGGCTGAGCCAGTCGCGCACGCCATAGTGCGCACCGACAACGATGCGCTTGGAACCATAATTAACTGCCATACTATTTTTCCTATGTTCTTTTATAAGTGGTGAATCAGATCAATCAGCGTCAAATCAATACAGACCAAAAAGTTTGAGCGCCAAGATGAACGTCAAACCTAAGCTCAAAACCAACACGATCATTGCTGATGATTTACCGAACTCTTTAGTTGCCACGTCATGGTTCAAGTCCATGAACAAATGGCGCAATCCAGCAATGAAGTGTTGCAAATAGGCCCAGATCAATGCCAAAGCGATCAATTTAAAAAACCAACTTGGCACAAAACCCACGCCGGCGTTGAAAACACTGGTAAATCTAGCAAAAGAAATTTCAGAACTTACCGAGGTGTCAAACATCCAGATAATAAAAGGCATTAATAAAAACATGATCGCACCACTGGCACGGTGCAAAATGGACACCCAAGCTGCAGGTGCCATGCGGTAGGTGGTCAGGTCTTTGAAGGCGTTGATGTTGCGAAATTCAGGCCGTTTTGGCTTGGTTCCCATGGCTGGAGCGGTCATGTGTGGGCTTTCAAATGAGTCTAAAAAAGCATCAAAACTATGTTGTCAGACATCGTAATGAATCCGTAAAAGTGTAAATTCTATTGCACCGCAGCAAACTTAATAGGAAATTACAAGAATTGTTGACCAAAGTCGTTGAAAAAATCCTTGAAATATCT
>JAYSZH010000185.1:0-7677 GCA_043738155.1 Polaromonas sp.
GGGTAAGATGGTTTTATTCGTTGACGTTTACGTAAAGGTAAGCATCAATTTTGACCGATTATGACGCACTATGACTCAAAAACAAGCTGATCCCGCCTATATTTCCAGCCCCATGAACGAGCTGGAGCGCAAGCTGCACTACCCGCTGGGCGACACGATGCCAGAGTCTGGGCACGCCATCGAGGTCGCACCAGGCGTGAAATGGCTGCGCATTGGGCTGCCGTTTGCGCTGAACCACATCAATTTATGGCTCTTACGTGACAATATCGACGGCAAAGACGGCTGGACGGTGGTGGACTGCTGCATTGACAGACCCGAATCTCGTGCGCAATGGGAGCAGGTGTTTGTCAACGCGCTGGAAGAACTGCCGATTCTGCGCGTCATCGTCACCCATATGCACCCCGACCACGTGGGGCTGGCGCACTGGCTGTGTGAACGCTGGGGCGCAATGCTGTGGATGAGCGCGACAGATTACAACGTGGCGCGCATGGCTTGCTCGCCCGATTCTGGCTTTGACGGGCTAGAAAGTGCCCAATTTTTTGCCAAACACGGCCTGATTGACGCTGCATCTCAAGAAAAACTCAAAGCCCGCTCCAACTACTTCACCAGTCTGGTGCCCAAAGTACCACGCAGCTACCGCCGCATGATGGATGGCGACATCATCAATGTTGGCAATCACCGTTTTCGCGCCATCAGCGGCTATGGCCACGCGCCTGAGCACATCGCCTTGTATTGCGCAGAATCCAAAATCTTGCTGGGCGGCGACATGATGCTGCCGCGCATCTCAACCAACGTCAGCGTCTACAACATCGAGCCCGAATCCAACGCGCTGCAGCTGTTTTTAGACTCCATCGACAAATTCGCCCCCTGCGCGCCAGACACCCTCGCGCTGCCCTCGCACGGCAAGCCCTTTGTTGGCATCCATGAGCGCATCCAACAGTTGCACGACCATCATGCCGAACGCTTAGACGAAGTCCGCGACACTTGCAGAGCCAAACCCAGCAGTGCCGCAGACGTGCTGCCCGTGATGTTCAAAAGAGAGTTGGATTTGCACCAAACCACCTTTGCGATGGGTGAAGTGGTGGCACATTTGCACTTTTTATGGTTTAAAGACGAATTAAAGCGTGAATTTTGCACCGATGGGGTTTACCGGTTTACAACGACGTAGTTAAGTTCTCAACCATAGAAAACTTGCTTCCAGAGCAATGAAATAGACGCTAGCCGGCGTATTTATTAGTTAGTTTGCTATTAAATTTATAGCAATATTAAATCGCAAGATTTAACTTGCAACTTTTAATTTTTACCGAGCGACGCTGTCTGGGGTAGCGCTGATTGCTGAGGCGGCTGAGGCTGCGGGATTGACGGCACTGGCTTGGACGGGTGCGCTGGCCGCACCGGCGGCCCGGGGCGCGAAGCGGCTGCTAGGGCGAAGAGATTCGGCCAACACGGGGTTAAGGGTACCTATGGTGTTGGCATAAGCTGGTGCGGCGCCCGTTGCGGGGGCGGTGGCGACGCTGTTGGCCGCGTTGGTTGCAGGTATGGTCACACTGGGGGCTTGAATTTGAGCGCCTGGTGTGGGCGTGGATGAGGCAACAAAAGTGGCAGGTTTGCGTGAAGGCAGCTCAAGCTTTAAGCCATCGGGCGCAGTTGCGGAAGCGGCTAAAACGGCGTCAGCCTTGCTGATGGATTTGAGCACCAAGTCGTCTGTCACTTTGGCACCGACTCGGTAGGGTTTGGCGGGTTTGTCTTCAATGGCAATCAAAGCGATGCCCTGCCCACTGGGCGATGTGGCCAGCCCAAAGAGTGATAATTTGACCCTGGCCGATGTATTTACAACCTGCATTGCTATGCCATCAGTAGCGCCTAAAAGCTTGGCAATGGCTTTGGTATCCACCACGACAGCCGGTTTGAGCGTGGCGGCCGTGGCTTCAACAGTTGTCGTGGTGACAAATTTAAACGCCCAATAGGCAGCGCACAGCCCCACAGCTACCCACACCCCGAATGTAAAGAGGCGTAAAGTCCAAGTATTGGAGCCCATAGTGGCGTTGGCGATCTGCATAAGGCGATTATGATGGAATCTTGAATTTAATTTGCATTTAAACGGTTATTTAAGAGGTAGAACTTACATGTTGCAGCAGAAATTTCAAAATCAACACGCCATGAAGAGAGTTCAGCATAGATTTATGCGCGGCTTCACGCTGATTGAGCTGATGGTGGTGGTGGTGATCATTGGCGTTTTAGCGGCGGTGATTTTGCCCAATGTGATTGGCCGTGATGACGATGCACGCGTGGCTGTCGCCAAAACCGATGTGAATAACATCATGCAAGCGCTCAAACTGTACAAATTGGACAACCAGAACTTTCCAACCAGTGAGCAGGGTTTGCAAGCCTTGTCCACCAAACCGACTGCTGGACCCGCGCCTGCGAATTGGAAAGGCTACATCGAAAAACTGCCGAACGACCCGTGGGGGCGGCCTTACCAGTATTTGAACCCTGGCATCAACAAAGAAATTGATGTGATGAGTTTTGGCGCTGACGGCGTGGCTGGTGGTGAGGGCAAAAATGCGGATATTGGCTCTTGGCAATAAAGTCAGCAACCCTATTCAACATCGCCTACATACCAGCGACTTGAAAGAGCGCGGCTTCACCTTGATGGAGCTGATGGTGGTGGTCGCCATCATAGCCATCGCCAGTGCGGGTGTGATGTTTGCTATTCCTGATGCCTCTGCCACGGCTCTAGAGCGTGAGGCTCTGCGGCTCTCCGCCTTGCTGGACTCAGCCCGTGCGCAATCTCGCGCCAGTGGGCTGGCAATCACTTGGAGGCCAACGGAAGATGGCTTTGCGTTTGAAGGGATGCCACAAATTAAAAATTCCAAGACTGGCGAGATGGAAGATGCCGTGAAATTTCCTAAAACTTGGCTCAGCACAGATACAAGCGTGGATGCCAGTAGCCGTTTGGCCTTGGGGCCCGAGCCGGTGATAGCACAGCAAGAGGTGGTGCTGCGGCACGCATCGCGCAGTTTGACACTGGCGACAGATGGCATTCGACCCTTCACCGTCAAGTCCAGCAATCAAATCCCGTGAATACATCAAAAACACATACGCTTGGCTTCACGCTGATAGAAGTGCTCGTGGCGCTGGGCATCGTCTCTATTGCGCTTTTAGCGGGCATGCGGGCGACAGATTCGCTGGTCAACAATGCACAGCGCTTGTCTGACGTGCTGCTGGGGCAAGTCTGTGTGGAAAACGAGCTCATCAAAGTGCGATTGAGCAAAGCCATGCCGAATGTGGGCGACAGCACGTTTAGCTGCGAGCAAGCGGGAAAAATCATGCTGGGGAAAATGACGGTGAGCGCCACACCCAACCCCAGCTTTAGGCGTGTGGATACAGAGGTTTTTCAAGGCGAGAAGCTGGATACAGGCGCGGCCAGTGTGATCAAACTTTCCACGATTGTGGGGCGGTTTTAATGCGTCAACGGCAGCTGAACTCCCGTCAGAATGGCTTTACATTGGTAGAGCTTTTGGTCGCATTGGTGGTGATGGCTTTGTTGGCGCTGCTGAGCTGGCGTGGCTTGGACGGTATGACGCGGGTACAAACCCAAACGCAATCTCACACTGATGGTGTGTTGGCGTTACAAGCGGGCTTGGCACAATGGCAAACCGATTTAGATGCGATAAGCCTGCAAACCAATGTGCCTGGCGTTTCAGGCTTGAACTACGATGGCAATGTGCTGAGACTGACACGCCGATACGCTGAAGATGGCGACAAAAGCGACAAGTTTGAAAAAAATGACAGCATTCGCGTGGTGGCGTGGAGCCAGCGCGTGTTGGATGAGAAAACCACCTGGCTGCGCTGGCAGTCTGCGCCATTGAAAACCCGGTCTGAACTGCAAGCGGCATGGCTTCAAGCAGCAACTTGGGCCAAAGAAGGCAATGAAGCGGACCGAAAACGCGAAGTGGCTGTGGCTGTGATAGACCAATGGCAAATGTTGTACTACCAGAATGATGCTTGGGTCAACGCGCTGACCAGCGGTGGCGTGGACAGTGCAACAGGCACAGCCACTGTTCCTGACGGCATTCGCTTGGTGCTGACTTTGGCGCAGGGTCAAGCCTTGGTTGGCAATATCACACGCGATTGGGGCAGACCGACCTTGGGTGGTGGCAAATGAAGATGTATGCATCGTTTCATCGCCAATGTAGCCGGGTACATGGCAAAGGCGCGGCACTGCTGTCTGCCATGTTGACGGTTGCTCTGGTTGCCACCTTTGCCGCAGCTGCTTTGTGGCAGCAATGGCGCAGTGTGGAAGTAGAAATTGCCGAGCGCGGGCGGGTGCAAGTAGCTTGGCTGCTGGTGGGAGCGTTGGACTGGTCGAGATTGATTCTGCGCATAGACGGACGTGCAGCGACGACAGACCATTTGGCTGAACCGTGGGCCGTGGCGCTGCAAGAATCGCGTTTATCCACTTTTTTAGCTGCTGACAAAAACAGCACGGGTGGTTTGACGGCGGAAGAGCAAGTCGACGCGTTTTTGTCTGGTGGCATGGTCGATGCGCAATCAAAGTTGAATGTTTTTAACTTGATTGAAGAGGGGCAAGTCTCAGCCGTGCATCTGGCAGCTTTTAAAAAATTATTTGAACACCTGAACCTGCCCAGCACCGAACTTGAAAGTTTTGTGACCAATTTAAGAAATGCGCTAAGTCCCACCGCGCCAACAACTGCAGCCTTGATGCCACAGCGGGTGCGACAGCTGACGTGGCTGGGTTTAAAACCAGCCACCCTTGCCAAGCTCACGCCCTATATAACGCTGCTGCCAGAGCGCACAACTGTCAATATCAACACAGCAGATGCGGAAGTGATTTATGCCATTGTCCCGGGCTTAGAACTTGCCGACGCAAAATTAACCGTGTCAGCACGCGAAAGTGCGCATTTTCCCAGCATTGCCGAAGCTGCTGCCAAAGTGCCGGCTTTGAACGGCAAGCTGCAGGAGACGCAGCACAGTGTGGCAACGCGTTTTTTTGAAGTCAGCGGACGCATTCGCCTTGAGCAAACCGTGGTGGAAGAACAATCTTTGGTGCAGCGTGATGCACAAAGCAATGTCAAAACCCTCTGGCGTGAGCGGGCTGTCGTAGCCACCCCGGAAATATCTACAAACACTTCTTCGTCTAAGCCATAAGCTTAGGTGTCACAAAACTGCCAACTGCCCCCTACAATGCGCCTATGAGTAAGTTGATCGTCTCCCTGCCCTACCCCAGCATAGCTGATAATGGCAACACGCCGTACCAATACGTGTTGGCTAATGACCCACAAAATCGCGGTAAAAGCGGTTCAGCTGCATTAAGCGAGTTACCCAAAGCCGACGCCACGATTTTGGTCGTGCCGGCTCTAGCCTTGTCTTGGCACCAAGTGGATTTACCCAAGGTACCCAAAGCCCGTTTGCGCGCTGCTCTAGATGGCTTATTAGAAGAACGCCTGCTGGACGACACCAATGCGATGGCGTTTGCCCTGTCGCCTGAAGCGCAGACTGGCAAAGCGGTGGCAGGTGCTTGGGTAGCCGCTTGTGACAAAGTTTGGCTGAAGAGTGCTATACAAATATTTGACGCAGCCGGCTGCCGTATTACCCAAGTGGTGCCCGAGTTTTGGCCACAAAATGAAGCCCAAATCGTGGTCTCTGGAACCCCTGAAGAAGCTTGGATCACCCGTGCTGATGCGCAAGGGGTGATGACAATGCCGCTGCGCTCTGGCGATACCAGCGGTGTTTTAAGCACTCTTTTAGCGAATTTTTCAACTGACGCACCGGTTTGGGCGGAACCCGCTGTCGTTGCGTTGGCTGAAGCTACTCTGCCACACAAAGTAGCGCTGCGACCACAAGCAGAGGGTTTGCAACACAGTGCCTCCTCGCTGTGGGAATTGGCTCAGTTTGAGCAAAGTCTAAGCGGCGACAGCCAAGGCCTGAAAAGCGTGATTCGGCAGTGGCAAATCTTCTGGCAATCCCCCGCCTGGCGCCCTGCGCGATGGGGTTTGGCGGCTCTGTTAATGGCAAATATTGTGGGCTTGAATGTGTGGGCCTGGCAGCAACAAAGCAGCTTGAATGCCAAACGCATGCAAATGAATAATTTGTTGACGCAGTCCTTCCCGAATGTCAAAACAGTTGTGGACGCACCCTTGCAAATGAGCCGTGAATTGAGTGCATTGCGTCAAGCCACAGGCGCCAGCGCTGCACAAAACCTCGAGTCTTTGCTCTCTGCTTTTAGCAGCTCAAATAGCACCCAAGCCGGCGTATTTATTAATCTCATTGCTATTGAATATATAGCTAATAGTGTGAATCTAAAAGGCATTAAACTCGCTGGCAGCGAATTAGCAGCCGCGCAAGCAAAGCTTAAAAGCATGGGCTACACGCTTACTCAAAATGGTGATACGACCAGCATAAAAGCGCAGGTGGCACCATGATGGAAATGTATTTAAATTACTGGCGACAGCTCAAAATAAACGAAAGACGCTTGATTTTGGCTGCGTTTTGGGTCATTCTGGCAGCCTTATTATGGTTATTTGCTGTCGCTCCCGCGCTCAAAATCATTCAAGAAGCGCCCGAGCAGCATCGCGCTTTAGACCTTAAATTGCAGAGCATGCGCACCATGATCGCAGAAGCAAAAGTATTGCAAAGCCAACCCAAACTTGCGTTTGACGATGCCCAAAAAGCCCTGCAAAGCGCTGTCACCCAGCGTTTTGGCAGCGCCGCTCAGTTGAATCTAGCAGGTGAGCGAGCCACTGTGACGCTAAAAAATGCCAACCCGCAAGAATTGGCTCAGTGGCTGACCCAAGCCCGCGTTAATGCGCGCGCCTTGCCAGGAGAAGCCAAGCTCAACAGAAATGGCGATGGCTGGGACGGCACTTTGGTGCTGAACTTACCCAAAAAATGAGAAAAACAGCACTTAAATCCTCGCCGCCATGGCGCTGGGCCGGACTCGGGTCTCTTCTAGGTTTGCTGCTAGCGACCGTGCTGTTCGCACCGGCCGCTTGGCTTGGTACAGCCTTGTCACTGGGCAGCCAAGGGCGCGTGGTGTTAAATGAGCCCAATGGCACCATATGGAATGGCTCAGGGCAATTGGTGCTGTCGGGTGGCGTGGGTAGCCGCGATGCCACCACCCTGCCCGGTCGCATTCACTGGCGGCTCAAACCCACTGTCTTTTTAGACCTGCAGCTGAATGTGGATGCCGATTGCTGTACGGTACAAAGCCTTGATATTTTGGTTTCCCCACATTGGGATGGCCTAGGCGCTGTGGTGCAACCCAGCCAGTCAAATTGGCCGGCAACACTGCTTACAGGTTTGGGCGCTCCCTTTAACACCATTGATTTACAAGCAACACTTAAGCTAAATACTCAAGTCCTGACGTTAAAATGGCTGAATAAGCAATTAAAGCTAGAGGGGCAAGCCGCCTTAGATGTGATAGACGCATCAACTCGGCTTTCGACCCTGAGACCTGTTGGTAGCTACCGGCTAAATTTTCTAGGCAGCCAAGGGGCTGCAACGCCGAGCTTGAAATTAGAAACACTCAGCGGCAGCCTATTGCTGTCAGGAACTGGCCAATTGACTGGCAACCGTTGGCGTTTCAATGGTGAGGCGAGCGCCGCGCCAGGCTTTGAGGCCGCATTGAGTAATTTTTTAGACATCCTTGGACGC
>JAYSZH010000186.1:0-7660 GCA_043738155.1 Polaromonas sp.
AACGACTCTAAATGGGGACGAGATGGCGAAAAACCGACGGGCGATGGTGCGGATTTGCCGCCGAGCTCTCAGCCGCAAGATGACAAGCCCAGCCAGCAGCAACCGCGTGGCGGTAACAAGCCCAACGCTGGTCCGCCGGATTTGGATGAATTGTGGCGCGATTTCAATAAAAAGTTGAATGGCTGGCTTGGCGGTGCAAACAACAAAGGCCGTCCTCAAAATAACAACCAAGGTGGTGGCAATAACAGTGGTGGCTCTGGCGGAGGCTTCCAGCCCGATATGAAGAGCGCTGGTATTGGTGCAGGGTTGATTGCTGCCGTGTTGGCGCTTATTTGGCTGGGTACAGGCTTCTTTATTGTGCAAGAGGGGCAACAAGCTGTGATTACGCGCTTTGGTGAACTCAAAGGCACCCGTGAAGCTGGTTTCAACTGGCGGATGCCTTATCCAATTGAGCGTCATGAAACCGTGGCTTTAACGCAGCTGCGCTCAGTTGAAATTGGCCGTGGCTCCACCGGCGCGGCGACGGGATTGAAAGATTCATCCATGTTGACGCAAGATGAAAACATCGTAGACATCAAGTTCACCATTCAATACCGATTGAAAAGCGCGGCGGACTATCTTTTTCAAAACCGCAACCCTGATGATGCGGTAGCAAAGGCTGCAGAATCCGCCATACGTGAGGTGGTGGGGCGTGGTGATATGGATGCCGTGCTGAGTAAAGACCGTGAGTCGATTCAGCGCGATGTGGTCAAAAGTGTGCAAACCCAGCTTGATCGCTATAAAACTGGTATTCAAGTCCAAACGGTGAATATTCAAAACGTGCAGCCGCCGGAGCAAGTGCAGGCGGCTTTTGACGATGCACTTAAAGCCGGTCAAGACCGGGATCGCCTTAAAAATGAAGGCCAAGCCTACGCTAACGACGTGATTCCACGTGCCAAAGGTACCGCAGCACGTTTGAAGGAAGAGGCCGATGGCTACAAGGCTAACGTTATTGCGCGCGCTGAGGGTGATGCGCAACGTTTCAAGTCGATTCAAGCGGAATACCAAAAAGCACCACAAGTTACCCGAGATCGCCTCTATTTAGACGCGATGCAGCAGATCTACAGCAGCGTGACCAAGGTGGTGGTTGACTCGAAGCAAGGCAATAATATGTTGTACTTGCCGCTAGACAAGGTCATGCAAATGGCCAACAACCCTAGTGCAGACATCACCGTTTTGCCCAATACAGCCAGCACAACGCCTGCACCAGCGGCTACACCCACGACAACTGTTGACGCGCGTTCGCGCGACGCCAGTCGTTCGCGTGAGCGCGATGGCCGTTGATTGACCCCTAAATTAAAAGACAAGCATTATGAATAAATTAGGACTCATCATTTCGTCGCTGCTGATAGGTGTTGCCGTGCTCGCATCTACCTTGTTTGTGGTTGACCAGCGCCAGTTCGGCGTGTTGTACTCGTTTGGGCAGATTAAAGAAGTCATCACCGAGCCTGGTTTGCGTTTCAAGCTACCGCAGCCGTTTCAAAACGTGGTTTTCTTGGATCGCAGGGTTTTGACCTTGGACAGCCCTGAAACTGGTTCGATTCAAACTGCAGAAAAGAAAAACTTGGTGGTTGATTGGTTGGTCAAGTGGCGGATTGCAGATCCAAAACAGTTCATCCGCAACAACTCAGGCGGCGCGAATATTTCAACGGCGGAGCAGCGCTTGACCTCTGTGGTGCAAGATGCCTTGAATTCTGAAGTGACCAAGCGCACGGTGAAAGATGTGTTGTCAACCGATCGTGACAAAATCATGCTGGGTGTTCAGCAGCGGCTAGTTGACGATGCCAAAACCTTTGGTATTGAAATTGTCGATGTGCGTATCAAACGGGTTGATTTTCCGGCTTCTGTGGCTGACTCGGTGTATCAGCGTATGAAATCTGAGCGTCAACAAGTCGCCAACGAATTACGCTCAACCGGTGGTGCTGAAGGTGAAAAGATACGCGCTGATGCGGACCGTCAACGTGATATTTTGGTGGCCGAAGCCTACCGAGATGCGCAAAAAGTCAAAGGCGAGGGCGATGCCAAAGCCGCCACTTTGTATGCCGACGCTTTTGGGCGCGACCCGCAATTTGCACAGTTCTATCGCAGTTTGGATGCTTACAAAGCCAGTTTTAGCAAGAAAAGCGATGTATTGGTGCTGGATCCCAATTCGTCAGAATTCTTCAAAACTATGCGTAACGGTGGTGGAAGTGGCGGTGGATCAGCGGGCGCAGCCCCCAAAGCCAAGTAAATCTTGCGCTACCTAAGTTAATCCAGGTATTTAAGCAAAGCCGTTTCGAGGTATAATTGAACGGCTTTGCATGTTGCAAGGCGCACGTTAGTCGCAGTTCCAGCATCTAACGCAAGTCATTATTCAAATATAGGAAATTCAAATGATCGCATCATCGATTAAAGCTGAAGTCGTTAAAGCCAATGCGCGTAGCGCTAACGATACAGGCAGCACCGAAGTCCAAGTGGCTTTGTTGACGGCTCGTATCAACGAACTCACCCCCCATTTCAAGTTGCACGCCAAAGATCACCACGGTCGTCGTGGTTTGTTGCGCATGGTTAACAGCCGCAAGAGCTTGTTGTCCTATTTGAACCGCAAAGACCATGACCGTTATGTTGCGTTGATCGCTAAATTGGGTCTGCGTAAGTAAGTTTGATTTAGTAAGTTTGCTAAAGTAATTTTCATTTTTTTAAAATGAATACATGCCTGAGTCAGTACTGCTTAGTACTATTTACTCAGGCATTTTTGTTTCAGAGAAGAAGGTAGAGAATACGAGCTGTGTCATTCCAAAAAACGATCTAAATCATTGATTTATAGATATTTTTTGGAATGGCATTGTGTTCATGGTTTCTGCTCTGATGTGTCGCAATTCAGTTTGAATTGCTCGTTTTTTCAGGAGCTACAAAATGACAATGTTTAAAAAAGTATCGAAAACATTCCAGTGGGGTGCCAACACCGTCACCATGGAAACCGGTGAAATCGCCAGACAATCTAGCGGCGCTGTGCTGCTTGACATGGATGGCACCGTGGTTTTGGCCACAGTTGTCGGCAAAACCGAAGGTAAAGCAGGGCAAGATTTCTTCCCGTTGACTGTTGATTACCTTGAGAAATCATACGCAGCTGGCAAAATTCCAGGCAGCTTTTTCAAGCGCGAAGGCCGTCCTAGCGAGTTTGAAACACTCACCAGTCGTCTGATTGACCGCCCGATTCGCCCCTTGTTTCCAGAAGGTTTCTTCAACGAAGTGCACGTGGTTGTTCACACCGTTTCTTTGAATCCTGAAGTTGATGCTGATATTGCAGCTTTGATCGCTGTGAGTGCAGCATTGTCTGTCAGTGGCATCCCATTCAGCGGCCCCATCGGCGCAGCCCGCGTGGGTTATGTCAATGGCGAGTACGTCTTGAATCCAGGCAAAACAGCGCGTTTAGGTTCCATCATGGACTTGGTTGTTGCCGGCACAGAATCTGCCGTGTTGATGGTGGAATCAGAAGCGAAGCAGCTCAGCGAAGAAATCATGCTTGGCGCGATCGTTTTTGGCCACGAGCAAGGCAACATTGCCATCAATGCGATTCACGACTTGGTGCGCGACGCAGGCAAACCAGTTTGGGACTGGAAAGCACCAGCGAAAGACGAGCCAATGATCGCGAAAATCGACGTTTTGGCCAAAGATAAACTCGTCGCTGCATACCAAATCCGCAACAAGCAAGCGCGTACGCAAGCTTGCCGTTCGACTTACTCTGAGGTTATGGCTGCCCTCAAAGCAGAGGGCGCTGAATTTGACAAAGTAGCGGTTGAAGGCTTGTTGTTTGAAATCGAAGCCAAAATCGTTCGTAGCCAAATTTTGGCAGGCGAGCCACGTATTGATGGCCGCGACACACGCACCGTGCGCGCGATTGAAATCCGCAACAGCGTGCTACCACGTACTCACGGTTCTGCTTTGTTCACCCGTGGTGAAACACAGGCTTTGGTGGTGACGACACTAGGCACAGAGCGTGATGCACAGCGTATTGATGCGCTGTCTGGCGACTTTGAAGACAACTTCATGCTGCACTACAACATGCCTCCGTTCGCCACTGGCGAAACAGGCCGCGTGGGTACGCCTAAACGCCGCGAAATCGGACACGGCCGCTTGGCCAAGCGTGCATTGATTGCTGTGCTGCCAACCAAAGAAGAATTTCCGTACACCATGCGTGTAGTCTCTGAAATCACCGAATCCAACGGTTCGTCGTCCATGGCATCCGTCTGTGGCGGTTGTTTGTCATTGATGGACGCTGGTGTGCCTTTGAAGGCGCACGTGGCTGGCATTGCCATGGGTTTGATCAAAGACGGCAACCGTTTTGCTGTGTTGACCGATATTTTGGGTGACGAAGACCATTTGGGCGACATGGATTTCAAAGTTGCAGGTACGACCAACGGCATCACTGCCTTGCAAATGGACATCAAAATCCAAGGTATCACCAAAGAAATCATGCAAGTCGCTTTGGCACAAGCCAAAGAGGCACGTATCCACATTTTGGGCAAAATGCAAGAAGCCATGGGCGAAGCCAAGACCGAAGTGTCTAACTTTGCACCTAAGTTGTACACCATGAAGATCAATCCGGAAAAAATCCGCGACGTGATCGGCAAGGGCGGCGCGGTGATTCGTGCTTTGACAGAAGAAACTGGTTGCCAAATCAACATCAACGAAGACGGCACGATCACCATCGCTGCTACCGACGGTGCAAAAGCTGAAGAGGCGAAACGCCGCATCGAGCAGATCACCGCTGAAGTCGAAATCGGTAAAATCTACGAAGGTCCTGTGACCAAGATTTTGGATTTCGGTGCTTTGATCAACCTGTTGCCAGGCAAAGACGGTTTGCTGCACATCAGCCAAATCGCCCACGAGCGCGTTGAAAAAGTGACGGATTACCTCAAAGAGGGTCAAATCGTCAAAGTCAAGGTCATGGAAACCGACGAAAAAGGTCGCGTTAAGTTGTCTATGAAGGCTTTGATCGAGCGTTCGGAGCAGGTTCAATAAATAGTTGAGATTCGCTCTAGGCATTAATTCTGCTATAAAATTAATAGCTAATTAGGCAATAAATACGCCGGCTAGAGCCATATTTAACACTATATTTGATAAAAAATGAAAGTTTTTGAAATCACCAGTTTTGGCGCTCCTGATGTGCTGCAACCATCAGAGCGTGCGACGCCGGTAGCTGGCGCGGGAGAGGTGCTGATTGCGGTGTCTGCAAGCGGCATCAACCGCCCAGATGTGCTGCAACGTACGGGAAATTATCCTGTGCCGCCAGGCGCGTCGGATATTCCTGGCTTGGAAGTGGCGGGTGTCATCGTCAGCGGCGATGCGGCTGCGATGGCGATAGGTGGCTTGAAAGTGGGCGACCGTGTGTGTGCCTTGGTGGCAGGTGGCGGCTATGCGCAGTTTTGCGCTGCGCCTGTCGCCCAGTGTTTGCCAGTTCCAAAGGGTTTAACGGACATTGAAGCGGCAACCTTGCCAGAGACGTTTTTCACTGTTTGGAGCAACGTGTTTGACCGTGTGCGCTTGCAAGCGGGTGAGATATTTTTGGTGCAAGGTGGTACCAGCGGCATTGGAGTAACGGCGATTCAAATGGCGAAAGCTTTGGGTGCAACCGTTATAGCAACAGCTGGCAGTGACGAGAAATGTGCAGCTTGCCTCAAGCTCGGTGCAGACCACGCCATCAACTACAAAACGCATGACTTTGCCGCTGAAGTGAAAAGAATCACCGAAGCGAACGGCAAAAAGGGCGTTGATGTCATTTTGGACATGGTGGCTGGTAGTTACATTGCCAAAGAAGTTGAATGCATGGCAGACGATGGTCGTTTGGTCATCATCGCGGTGCAGGGCGGCGTGAAGAGTGAGTTCAATGCCGGTATGGTGTTGCGCAAGCGTTTGACCATCACCGGTTCAACCTTGCGTCCGCGCCCTGTCGCTTTTAAAGCGGCTATCGCCCAAGCGTTACTCAAAACGGTGTGGCCATTGTTAGAGAGTGGCACGATCAAGCCAGTGATTCATACTGTGTTTTCAACCAGCCAAGCTGATGCTGCTGCGAAAGCGCATGGCTTGATGGAGTCCAACCAGCATGTGGGCAAGCTGGTTTTGGATTGGCAATCTTGATCTTACAAGAGGATGATATGACCACAAACGCGACTATGAAAAAGACGCTTATCGCTGGTAACTGGAAGATGAACGGCAGTTTGGCTGCTAATTCGGCGCTGATTGCTGCTTTGGATGCGGGAATGCATGTTCGTAGACCGGCTAAATGTGATGTTGCGCTATGCGTTCCATCCGTTTATTTGGCGCAAATGCAGCAGCTTTGCATCAAAAGCGGTATCGAATTGGGTTCGCAAGACGTGTCTAGCCAAGAATCCGGTGCGTTTACGGGCGAAATTTCAGCAGCCATGTTGAAGGATTTTGGCGTTCGTTACGCTATCGTCGGCCACTCAGAGCGTCGTCAGTTTCATGGTGAAACCGATGAATTGGTCGCAAAAAAGGCGCAAGTTGCTTTGGCTGCGGGCATCACGCCGATTGTTTGCGTCGGCGAAACTTTGGCAGAACGCGAAGCGGGTAAAACCGAAGAAGTGGTGAAGCGCCAGTTGGCGGCGGTGATTCACACCAATGGCCATTGCATCAGTGAAATTGTGTTAGCTTATGAGCCTGTTTGGGCGATTGGAACGGGTAAAACCGCTACGCCTGAGCAGGCGCAGGCTGTGCATGCACTGTTGCGCGCGCAACTGAATGCCGCTAGCAAACAGGCTGATCGTATCCAAATTGTGTACGGTGGCAGTATGAATGCGGTGAATGCTGCAACGTTGCTGGCACAACCCGACATTGACGGTGGTTTGATTGGTGGAGCGTCGCTTAAAGCCGCAGATTTTTTATCAATTATTGCTGCAGCCGGCGTATCTACTGCCTAAGCTGCTATAAAATTAGGAGTTAATAAATGAGTATCGTTTTAAAATTAGTATTGATTGCACAAATGCTTTCGGCCGTTGTCATGATCGGTTTGATCTTGGTTCAGCATGGCAAAGGTGCAGACATGGGTGCTGCGTTCGGTGGCGGTGGTTCGGGCAGTTTGTTCGGTGCCAGCGGCAGTGCCAACTTCATGTCGCGTGCCACATCTGGCTTGGCTGCAGTGTTCTTCGTTTGCACCATGGCTTTATCTTATTTTGGCAATTTGCGTCCAACATCATCTGGCAGCGTGTTAGATGGTGCTGCGGTGGTCGCACCTGTTCCAGCAGCACCGGCAGTTCCTGCTGGGCCAGCGGCTCAAATTCCAGATAACAAGACTGCTGCTCCTGCTGCAGCTACCGTGGCACCAGCCGCAGCAACTCCTGTAGATGCGAGCAAGCCAGCCGCACAAATTCCGACGAAGTAATTTGTAAGCTTATTGATCTGAGTCATTTGCTCAGGGTCATTTTGCCGCAGATTAGCAAAAATAGCAGGCGTGTGCGCTGAAAACTAGCGCTGTTTCGAGTTAAACTACTGAGTAGTTCAAAGAGCATACAAACCATATTCAAACGGACGTGGTTACCTCGAGTTCTCTGGATAAATAAACAGCCGTCGTGGTGAAATTGGTAGACACGCTATCTTGAGGTGGTAGTGGCGAAAGCTTTGC
>JAYSZH010000187.1:0-7645 GCA_043738155.1 Polaromonas sp.
CAACATACGGATTCAAACCATAGTCTGTCGCAAATTTGGTCATGATGATGCCACCCAAAGCCATCACCATGCCGCACGACAGGTCAATACCCGCCGTCAGAATAATCAAAGTTTGGCCGATAGCGAGTACGCCTACGACCATGACTTGTTGAAGAACGAGCGAGAGATTCTCGCCGCTCAAAAATCGATCTGCTTGTGTTGCAAAAAATGTGCAAGTCGCCAGCAGAGCCAACCAAGGCCCCAAAGCCCCCCACGGGATTTGTTTTGTTTGCTTTGAGTCCATTGGTTAGTCTTTTTCTTTTCAGTTATTGATCTTACTAAAAATATTTATTTTCTACAAATAATTACTTCTTGCCCCAGCACAAATCTGTACCGACTTTGGTGTCTTTGCTGTCAACGCCTTTGATGGCTTTATTAGCAATCAAAGTCACACCAGTGTCAACATAGCCAGTTGCTTTTTTGCCAGACTTGGCGTATTCCGCACCAGCTTGCACACCCATAGAGGCCATCTTCAACGGGTATTGTTGTGATGTTGCAGCGATCACGCCTTTGGCTGTGTCTTTGATACCTTGGCAACCGCCGTCAACTGAGACGATAGTTACACCAGTTTTCTTGGCTTTTTGCAGCGCATTGAACGCACCAGCAGCGGCTGGCTCATTGATGGTGTAGACCACGTTGATATCTGGGTTCTTTTGCAAGCAGTTTTCCATGGCTGTTTGGCCTTTGGCCTGGTCGCCGAAGCTGTCTGCAGCGCAAACGATTTCAGGTGCTGTAGACAGTTCGTTTGACTTAGCGTCATTGGCTTTCAAACCATAACCGGCCATAAAACCGTTGTGACGCTGTGCGCCCACGGGGTGGCCTGGGAACAAGTCAAGCATCGCGATTTTCGCGGGCTTGCCGCCCATAGCTGCTTTGGCGTATTGACCAATCAACTCACCTGCTTTGTAGTTGTCAGTGGCGAACAAGGCATCTGCACCATCAAATGGGCTGTCCAAAGCGATGACTTGCACGCCTTTGGCTTGTACTTTTTTCACGGTTGGGATGATCGCATCGCCAGTAGATGTGATCAAAATGGTTTTTGCACCAGCTGCTGCCATGTTTTCCAAAGCAGTGATTTGGCTTGCTGTATCACCGTCAGCTTTGCCGCTGGCAGTGATCAATTTGATGCCGAGCTTTTTAGCTTCGGCTTGTGCGCCCTCTTTCATCTTGACGAAGAAAGGGTTGGTTTCAGTTTTTGTGATCAAACCGACAACGGTTTGAGCGGCCATGCTGCTGGTTGCTGTAAAGACCAAAGCGGCGATGAGTGCGGAAGGTTTGAGTTTCATGGGTGTCCCTTAAAAAATATTAGTAAGCCCAAGCCCCTTAAAGATACAAGTAAGGATAAAGAGCTTGAATCAATCTTCTTCGTATCACGTCATATGAAGGAAGAATTGAGACGTAGTATGCCTGCAAGCAATTACTAAATCAATTAGCTTTAGTAATGGAAAACCCTAGAAATCCCCCATAAAATGCTTAAATCATGCAAAAAAAGAAGAAAAGTATGGGAAAAAAGCTGCAAAGTACCGATCTGCATCGACTGAATTCGATAGATCAGATGTCAATAAAGACCCTTTTATCGGGCTACTGCTGCGGCAACACGCCGCTCTGGCGGCATAGTTACCGCGATTTCTGAGTTCAAAATTTGCCACAATTGGCTCAACCTGCTCACCGCCTCTGCTGACGTGTCCTGCACTGGCGCCTTACTCGGGTGAGCAAACGAATCTTTCATCACATAGGTTTTGGATTTTTTCTTTAACGTGATTTCCGTGTCCAGAATTCGCCAAAGTTTGCTCAGCTTGTCATTCGCTTCAATCGTGGTGTCGGTGGCCGAAACACTCGCTCCTATTGCTGATGACTGTCGATTGTTGGCGATTTCTGTATTCAAAACACGCCAAAGCTGGCGTAAAACATCTGACACTTCCTGAGTCTTTTCATCTAAGCCAGCTTCTTTGTCTGCAGTACCGGATTGGCGCTTGAACGCGATGTCAGTGTTCAACACAGACCATAGCTGACCCATAACACTGGTGGATTCGTCAATCTTGTCTTGGTGAGCCTTGAGCTCGGCCTCAGTGGCAGGAATAGGCTTGTTGTTTTCATCGGTTTTAAGAACGATATCTGTATTCAAAACCCGCCATAGCTGACCCAGCACGTCTCCCGTATCTTTGTTGCTAACATCATGCGGTTCTTTACTGGCGTTGGCAGCTTTGCTCCAAGAGATGTCCGTATTCAGCACGCGCCAAAGCTGGTTGAGCACATCACCACTGTCTTGGGTGGATGCGTTGCCTTGTGAACTATCTGAATCACCATCCAACGCTGATGGATCGGTCAGTTGCGCAGCTACATTCGAGGATATGTCTGATGCGCTGTCTTTGAGTTCAATACGGTCACCTACTACTTCAGCGCCGACGGTAACAACATGACCCTTGGTTTGCAACACACTCAACAAGGCATAGGTTTTGTCCACAGGCAACTTTAGACGTCTGGCGACCAAAAAACCAACCATGGGGCGTTTTTCCAGCAATGCGCAAATGAGCTTCAATGCGTCGACCAAGTCGCCGTGCATAGAACCCAGATTCGGCCACGTATCCAACCTCAGCAGGCACAGCATGAACTGGCTATCCAATCGCCTGATCGTCACCGCATAAGCGATGCTCCAGTCCGCCGCTGAAGTTCTGGTTGCAACTGCCATGTTGTAGTATTCGTAAAATTTATAGACTTGACTTGAATCTGCCGCTTATAAAAAGCGTTCTGCGTCATCCAATTACTGTGCTGATACTTAACTTTGGCGTTAAGCTTAACAAAGCTCAGAAGATAATTCAAACAAAAGTATACATATTGTTACGTACTTACACGCGCTTTTGATCACATAAGTACCTGTTCAGCGACAAATTAGCGTGACTTTTGTCACGTTAATAAGAAAAATCTGCTTAACTATGTCAATAGACTAGGCGTTAGATTTGGCGCGTAGTGCCGCCCAGATCGCCAAGGTGGCGATCCCGACGAAACACAAAAATGACCAATTAGCAATTGAACCACCTAAAAACGTCCAATCGATTTTGGTGCAATCGCCAGAGCCCTTCAGAATCATAGGCACAAGATTTTGCAGCGGAAACGTCTCAATCATGCCGTAAATATCGCGTCCGCAGCTTGCAATTTCAGGCGGATACCACTGCAGCCAGCTTTGACGCGCTGCCACAAACGCACCACCCAGCGCCGTGATGATAACCAGCCAGGAAGTGCCGATTTGAATGCCTTTTATGGCTGTAGCCGATGCAATTATTGACAATATAGCTATTAAAATCATAGCATAACGCTGCACAATGCACATCGGGCACGGCTCTAAACCACCAACGTGTTGTAAATAAAACCCAAAGCACAGCATGGCAATGCAGCTTGCGGCCACCAAAGCCATGGTTTGTCTAAAACTAAAACGGTCTAAAAAACTCAAAGCATTCAAAATGACGACTCCACGGTAAAATCACAACAATACGTTTTCAAAATTTCACAAATCTCAAAAGATAGGCAATCATATGGCACGCATGGTCAACTGTATCAAATTAGGCATCGAAGCTGAGGGTTTGGACTTTCCACCGTACCCAGGTGACTTGGGCAAAAAGCTGTGGGAAGGCGTGAGCAAACAAGCTTGGGCCGACTGGATGAAGCACCAAACCATGCTGGTCAATGAAAACCGCCTCAATTTGGGTGATTTACGCGCCCGCCAATACCTTGCACGCCAAATGGAAGCGCATTTCTTCGGCGGTGGTGCTGATGCCGCTCAAGGCTACGTGCCGCCTAGCGCCTAATCTGACCTCCGAGCCATAAACTCGAAGCACTCATATCGCTCACTGTGTAGTTATCGGCGCTGGTATCGCTGGCGCTTGTACTGCAGCCAGCTTAGCACGGCGCGGCTGGCAAGTCACCGTTGTGGATGCTGCAAATACGCCGGCCAGTGGCGCATCTGGCTTACCCGTTGGTTTGTATGCGCCCTACATCTCAGCAGACAACAACTTCACGTCGCAAATTTCTACTGTCGGCGTGCAATTCACCCAAAAACTCGCGAGTCAACTGCTGGCAGAAGGTGTTGATTGGCAACCCAGCGGCGTCATGACTCGCAAATACGGCGAAGCGGAGCAATGGCATGGTGATGCAGGCTGGATCAAGCCCGCCGCCTTGGTAAAAGCCTGTTTGTCGCGATCCAATATCGCTTGGCGAGGCAATAGCGAGATCAGACGGTTAGTTAGGGAAAGCGCGGTTTGGACACTTTTTGGCAGTGATGACCAAGTCATTGCGCAATCAGACATGGTTGTCGTTGCGGCCTCCAACCAAAGCGCTGCGTTGCTGCGGGGTGTTCCGAATGCACCAAAACTCAACTTGCAAGCCGTTCGCGGACAAGTGACCTATGGTGATTTATTGGAAGTGCAAACGCTAGCCCATCCCATCAACGGCGGCGGCAGCTACATCGAAACCGATACCGCGTGGCTTATAGGCGCAAGCTATGACAGAGACAATCTCAGCTTAAGGCCAAACATCCGCGATCAAGTCGAGAATTTTGAACGTTTAGAAAACCTAGTACCCGATATTGCCGCACGCCTTAAAACTGAGTTTGAACGTGGTTTGGTGAAAAACTGGGTCGGCATACGCTGTGCAACGACCGACAGATTGCCAGTTGTAGGGGAAATAACGCAGGGATTGTGGGTTTGCACCGCCATGGCTTCGCGTGGTTTGACGTTTGCACCGCTCTGCGCTGAACTGCTAGCCGCGCAGTGCGAAGGTGAAGAGCTGCCACTGAACTCGCGCTTGGTTAAAGCGCTGAGCGTTCAACGGTATATGAGGAAATAGACACAAGTCCCCTCATTAGTGTAAGAATCAAGGCGGCAAATAAGACGAAGTGATACAAAATCGATAATAAATCACACAATCTAAACATAAATAAACTGCGTACTATCCACATGAACACGAAAAAACTCTTCATCCTGCTTGCAGTCATCGCAGCAGCCATCGCTTTTTTCGTGTTTGATTTAGGACGGTTCTTCAGCCTCGCCTACATCAAAGAAAGCCAGCAATCGTTTTCGACGCTGTACAACGAGCGGCCAGTGTTCATCACCGCCGTGTTTTTTGCCATTTACGTGGCGATCACTGCTTTGTCGCTGCCAGGCGCTGCCATCATGACGCTGGCGGCAGGTGCTAGCTTCGGGCTGGTTTGGGGCACGGTGGTGGTGTCTTTCGCTTCAACGTTAGGCGCAACTTGCGCGATGTTGATCTCCCGCTACGTCCTGCGCGACAGCATTGAAAAGCGCTTCGGTGCAAAACTCGCTGACGTCAACAAAGGCATGGAGAAAGAAGGTGCGTTCTACTTATTTACCCTGCGCTTGATTCCCTTGATTCCCTTCTTCATGCTTAACGTACTGATGGGGCTGACCAAAATGAAAACATTGACCTTCTTTTGGGTCAGCCAATTGGGCATGCTGGCGGGCACGGTGGCTTATGTCAACGCGGGTACTGAAATCGCCAAAATCGACTCTTTGCGCTCGATCTTGTCGCCTGGGTTGATTGGCTCTTTCGTCTTGCTGGGCTTGTTCCCGCTTTTAATGAAAAAGGTGCTGGATATCCTCAAAAAGCGTAAAGTCTATGCCCGCTGGAACAGCGTGAAACCAAAGACTTTTGACCGCAACCTCATCGTCATCGGTGCAGGTGCTGGCGGCTTGGTCACAGCCTTGATTGGCGCTGCCGTCAAAGCCAAAGTGACTTTGGTGGAAGCCCACAAAATGGGCGGCGATTGTTTGAACTTTGGCTGCGTACCCAGCAAAGCCATCATCAAATCAGCCAAACTCGCGCACCAAATGCGCCATGCTGACAAATATGGTTTGAAAACAGCTTTCCCCGCTTTTGACTTCAAAGCTGTGATGCAGCGCGTGCACGACATCATTGCTGCCATTGCCCCGCACGACAGCGTGGAACGATTCACCGGCTTGGGAGTGGATGTGGTCGAAGGCTACGCCAAAATCGTCAACCCGTGGACGGTTGAAATCACCATGAAAGACGGCACTGAGCCGTCAGGCGAACCTCGTCATTCTGTGAAAACGCTGACCACGCGCAGCATCGTCATCGCTGCCGGTGCCAGCCCCGTGGTGCCGCCTTTGCCGGGTATTGAACAATCTGGCTGTGTGACCAGCGATACCTTGTGGGACGCTTTTGCCAAGCTGGACTCGCTGCCCAAGCGTTTGGTCGTGCTGGGCGGCGGGCCGATTGGTTGCGAGCTAGCACAAGCCTTTGCCCGACTTGGCTCTATGGTGTCGCAAGTGGAAATGGCACCGCGCATTTTGATTCGGGAGGACGAAGAAGTGTCTGCCTATGCACAAAAATCGCTGACAGCAGATGGCGTTCAAGTACTGACATTGCACAAAGCGCTGCGGTTTGAAAACGCCAACGGCGTCAAAACCTTGGTTGTTGAACATGCAGGCGCTGAAAAGCGCATTGAATACGATGAAGTCATTTGCGCCGTAGGCCGCATCGCACGGCTCACAGGCTACGGTTTGGAAGACTTGGGCATCCCTACCCAGCGCACGGTCGATACCAACGAGTATTTAGAAACCATTTACCCCAATATCTACGCCGCTGGCGACGTCGCTGGCCCCTACCAATTCACCCACACTGCTGCTCACCAAGCGTGGTACGCCGCCGTCAATGCCCTGTTTGGGACGTTTAAAAAGTTCAAAGCCGACTACCGCATCATCCCCGCCGCCACGTTTATCGACCCCGAAGTGGCTCGCGTCGGTTTGAACGAGCTAGAGGCCAAAGCGCAAAACATCGCCTATGAGGTGACCAAATATGGCATAGACGACCTAGACCGCGCCATTGCCGACAGTGAAGCGCATGGCTTCATCAAAGTGCTGACCGTGCCTGGGAAAGACAAAATCTTGGGCGTCACCATTGTGGGTGTGCATGCGGGCGACTTGCTGGCCGAGTACGTGCTGGCCATGAAGCACGGCTTGGGACTCAACAAAATTCTAGGAACTATCCATGCCTACCCGACTCTAGCGGAGAGTAACAAATACGTGGCGGGTGAGTGGAAACGGGCGCATCAACCTGTCAGATTACTGGAATGGGTAAAAAAATACCACGATTGGCGCAGAGCTTGAAAGCCAACACAATACCAAGGATTAAAAAATGAAAATATTTGCTACATTTTTGATAGCTATATCTGCAATCATTACGCCGGCTAGTGCCGTATTTGCACAGTCTTTCGACCACAATTATGCGGCCTACGACGCGCAGCTCAAAAAGCATGTCAAATGGCTGCCTGACGGCAAACAAAGCCGCGTGAACTACAAAGGCCTTGCCGCAGAACGCGCTGAATTGAGCAAAACCCTAGACACCCTCAGCGCAGTCACTCCCGCTCAGTTCGCCACTTTCAGCAAAGAGCAGCAAATGGCATTTTTGATCAACGCCTACAACGCCTTCACCCTTGAGCTGATTTTGACCAAATACCCCGATGTCAAATCCATCAAAGACCTTGGCAGCACTTTTTCTAGCCCGTGGAAGAAAACCTTCTTCAAACTTTTGGGTGAAGAGCGCAATTTAGACTGGATTGAACATGACAAGCTTC
>JAYSZH010000188.1:0-21867 GCA_043738155.1 Polaromonas sp.
GTCCTTTTAGATGTGGTAATCCAAAAGGCTAACCGCTGTCTAAACCTACTCTCAGCCTTTATTTCCCTTGTAAGTGTTGCACTTCGAACTAGAAAGCAATAAATATACCTCTAGCCGACGTATTTATTGCCTAAATAGCTATAAAAAATATAGCAAAATAGTTGTTTTGAAGTTACTTTTCAGGCGTCGCCAGTTGGATGATATTTCTCACATCCACAGCTTGTCCCACTTTCCAGCAGGCTTTGAGCAACGCATTGGTCTGGGATTCACCCAAAATAGGGTCGCTCAAGCCGTGAAATTTGCCTTCTAGCAAAGCTGTCGTCATCGGGTTTTGCAGTGATCCGATGGCGTGTTCGACGAAAACATGGACGCGGCGGCCGTCGGTCAGCACGGCTGTGACATCGGCACTGGCTTCGTCAATAGCATCATCAACGACGGCGACCACTTTGCGGCGCAGCGCGACCATGTCAGGGCGGTTGACGAAGGCGTCGTGGTACTCATCTTCAGTCGCTTGGCCCACCATCAAGCCCGCCGCGCAGCCGTGGTAAACGCTGAATTTGGCTTGCAGGCCATCTTGCGGCTCTTTTTTACCGGTCAATTCCAGTACCAGCGAGTGAACTTTGAGCTCGATTCGCTCGATTTGCTCTGGTTTCACGCCTTGAGCACGTAATTGGGAACAGGCGTCGATGCTGGGGTGAATCACAATGCCGCAGGCAAAGGGTCTGTAGCTGTTGAACGAGATTTCAAAGCGCTCGCCCAGCTCGTGGGTGATTTCAGACCAGTCGTTTTTCGTTGAAATCGTTTGCATCATGCCACGAGGTGCTTCCAGTGCTTTGGGGCTGGCGGTGAAGCCGTTTTTAGCCAACAGTGCCGACATCAAGCCCGCCCGCGCTGCGCCTCCGGGGTGAAACGGCTTGGTCATGGTGCCAAATTGTTCGCGCATGCCAATGGGTTGCGATGCCGCAATGCCCAGCGCCATGGCAGTTTGTGCGGTATCGAGCTTTAACAGCCGCGCACAGGCCGCCGCAGCGCCCAAAGTGCCGGTAGAGCCGGTGATATGCCAGCCACGGTCGTAGTGTTCGGGGTACATGGCGTTGCCAACACGGCAGGCCACGTCGATGCCGATGACCAAAGCGTCAATCACCTCGCGACCTGAGTTGCCTGTGTGCTCAGCCAGTGCCAGCGCTGCTGAAGCCACCGGGCCTGCAGGGTGGATGATGGTTTTGAGGTGGGTGTCGTCAAAATCAAAGGTGTGCGAGGTGATGCCGTTGACTAGGGCCGCGTTCGCCATGTCCAGCTTGTCCGCTCGGCCTAAAACGCTGGCTTGCGCGGCGGGCTGCAGCATCTTGGCAGCGGCGATGGCCGCATCTGCCGCTTCGTGGTTGGCAGCGCCCACGGCACAGCCCAGCCAGTTCATGAAAGTGCGGTGCGCTTCATGGTCCACCGCGTCACTCCAACCCCTAGACGGGTGGGTCGCTACGAAATTGGCCAAAATTTGCGTGATAGGGGGTGCGTTGTGATCGGCGGAGACTTGGGTATTGCGGGCCATGGTGGTTGAATATGAAGGCGAAAGTTAGATAAATGTAAGGTAATTTCAGTTGCAAAATCATTATGATTTCAATAGCAGTTTAGGCAACAAATACGCCGGCTAGAGCCATATTTGACCCTGTTTTTGATGGTGTTTTAACTGTCGAGCTGGATGCCCCTGTCAGTCGCCAGTTTGCGCCATCTTTCAATGTCTTTGACGACGAATTGGCCGAATTCTTGCGGCGTCATAGGAATCGGATCAACCGCTTCAATCGCCATTTTTTCACGCATATCGGGCATGCGGATGACTTGGTTCAGGCTGTCGTTCAAGGTTTTGACGATGGCTGGGGGCATGTTCGCCGGACCCATCACGCCGTACCACTGCATGGCATCGAAGCCTTTGAAGCCGATTTCGTCCAAGGTGGGCACGTCTTTGAGCAGCGGGTGGCGTATTAAACCTGTCACGGCCAATGGACGCACGCGACCCGAGCGGATGTGTGGAATCGCACCCGCCAAGCCCGGAAACATGCATTGCGTCTGCCCGCCAATCAAATCAGTGAAGGCGGGTGCAACGCCGCGATAGGGGATATGCACCATAAAACTGCCAATTTGTTGCTTAAAAAGCTCCATCGTCAGGTGAGTCAGAGAGCCCGCACCGGCAGAACCGTAGCTCAGCTTGCCTGGGTTCTTTTTGACGTAGTCGATGAATTCACGGATGTTTTGCGCGGGGAAACCCGCATTCACCACCAGCACATTCGCCGTGCCACCAATCATGCCAATCGGTGTGAAGTCTTTGACGGCATCATATTGCAATTTGCGCGTGGCAGGGCTGGTGCCATGCGTGGCGACATAGCCTTGAATCAGGGTGTAGCCGTCTGGCGTGGCGCGGGCGGCGTTTTGGCTGCCAATAGCACCCCCTCCACCGGCTTGGTTGTCAATGATGAAGCTTTGCCCCAAAACTTTGCTCCAGCGCTCAGTCACCGTGCGACCCAAAGCATCCGCTCCACCGCCAGCAGACACGGGCACAATGTATCGTATGGATTTGTTGGGATACGCAGCTTGACCTAAAGCCAGTCGCGGTGCAATGGCGCCAGCCAAAGCGATGGCTGGGGCTGCTTGTAAAAGTGTTCGTCGTTGCATAGAAGTTGCTCCAAAAAATCTTCACAATTCCTCAAAGCCATATTGTAGGCATACCAACGAATGCAAAAACTTGTCCTAGGACAAGTTCTGGTAAATCAAGTGCTCAATAAACATTCACCGCGTATCTGGTCTGCCGTGGTTTCACGCTGGCGAATCACATGCGCCTTGTCACCATCGATCAGCACCTCAGCTGCACGGCCACGGGTGTTGTAGTTGCTGGCCATGCTCATGCAGTAAGCGCCAGCCGACAGGACGGCGAGTAAATCACCTTGTTTGACGTTCAAAGCACGGTCACGGCCGATCCAGTCACCACTTTCGCAAACAGGGCCTACCACGTCGTAGATAGTCTCAGAAATAATCGCATTTTCAGTGCTATTATTGACTCTAGCCGGCGTATTTACTGTCTGATTAGCTATATTAACTATAGCATGGTAGGCTTGGTACATGGCTGGTCGAGGCAGGTCGTTCATGGCGGCATCGATGATGCAGAAGTTTTTTTGCTCGCCTGGCTTTAAATACAGTACTTCAGTAACACAGATGCCGGCATTGCCGACGAGCGAGCGCCCCGGTTCAATCATCAGCTGGCGTTGCCCAAAGCCGCGAGCGTCAAGCTTGGCGAGTAATTTGTGCCACAAATCGTCTGCAGCGGGCGGTGTTTCACCGTTGTAGTTGATGCCCAAACCACCGCCAAAATCAAGGTGGTGAATCGGGATTCCTACCGCTTCAATGCTTTCAACCAAGTCCAACATGCGGTCAACAGCGTCTAAATACGGGCTTTCCAGCATGATTTGCGAGCCAATATGGCAGTCAATACCGACGACTTGCAAGCCTGGCAGCGCCGCTGCACGCTGGTAGGTGGCCACGGTGCGGTCATGCGCGACGCCAAATTTACTGTCTTTCAGACCTGTGGAAATGTAGGGATGGGTCTGCGGGTCAACGTTGGGGTTGACGCGCAGGCTAACGTTTGCTGTTTTGCCTAAAGAGACGGCAACGTCGCTCAAAACCTCTAATTCAGCTTCGCTTTCCACATTGAAGCAGCCCACGCCGGTTTGCAGCGCCTTGGCCATCTCCGCGCGTGTTTTGCCCACACCCGAGAAGATGACCCAAGCGGGGTTGCCGCCCGCAGCGATGACGCGGTCAAGTTCGCCACCAGAAACGATGTCAAACCCGCAACCCGCTTGGGCAAAAACTTGCAGCACGCCCAGCGAAGAATTGGCCTTCATAGCGTAATGCACGCGTGCTTCGCGCCCAGCAAAACCGCGTTGATAGGCTGCTAAAGCGTCCAGCATGGAGGCTTTGGAGTAGATGAACAAAGGTGTGCTGTGCTGTGCAGCTAAATCGGCAACGCGTTGATTTTCAACAAATAAATCACCATTTTTGTAGGCAATGTGGGGCTGACCGGGCAGAGATTCGTGATGCATGTTTATTTTGCGGGCGCTTGATTGTCGTTAGGTGAAGTCTGCGGGGTTGTCGCTGCAGGTTTTGTAAGCGTATCAACGATGGTGCTGCGTTGCGCGGCTTCAGGCGCAGTGGGTAAATACAGCGAGCCGCGTTGACCGCAGCCGGCGAACAAGGCCGCAGCGGCGCACACTAAAACCACATGTCTGAACAATGAGCCAGCAATTTTGTTACTATCGCTTGAATGATGATTTTTCATGATGTATTTAACTCTTTCTAGTTTCTAATTAGCATTGTAATGACTGACCTCGAATTTTTAGACCAAGCCGAAAGCGCCCTTAAGGCGGTTGAAGCCAGCTGTGACCGTATCAACGACGCTGGCGAGGCCGATATCGACAACCAGCGCACGGGTGGCATGATCACGCTGAGCTTCGAAAACAAGAGCCAAATCGTCGTGAATTTACAAAAACCGCTTCAAGAGATTTGGCTAGCAGCGAAGCGTGGCGGCTACCACTACAAATTTGTCAACGGTCAGTGGCAAGACACCAAAACTCAGGCTGAGTTGTTTGCCCATTTGTCGGCTTGCGCAAGCGAGCAGGCGCAACATGACTTAGTTTTTGAACAAATCTAGTATCGAACTTTTCTCTTCTGCGCTGGCAGGTTTTGCATCGCCTGGTCTCAAATTGAGCAGCTCATCTTGCTCTTTCTTAGGCAGTCCCCACGAGTCACCCATGCCCAAGCTGCGCACACCGGCGCCAGCAAATTCGTTGTAAGCCCAATCGCCACCGGCTTTGGTCAGCCCTTCGGGGGGCGTCAATGTTGTGATGGGTACGCCTTGTAAAGCTTGCTGCATGAAGTTAATCCAAATCGGCAGGCTCAAACCACCACCTGTTTCAGCGTTGCTGCTGCCCAAGGGTTTGGGATTGTCGTAGCCCATCCAAACCACGGCGGTCAGCGTGGGGTGAAAGCCTGCAAACCATGCATCGATGGCATCATTGGTCGTGCCTGTTTTGCCAAAAATATCACTCCGACCGAGTACACGTTTGGCGCTTGCAGCCGTTCCTGCCGTGGTCACTTCTTGCAGCAAACTGTTCATCACAAATGCGTTGCGCGCATCAATCACGCGCATAGATTCAGCTAACACAGGTGGTTTTGTTTCGACGATAACGGTACCTTTGTGGTCAGTTATCTTGCGAATCAAATAAGGGTTGACGCGGTAGCCGCCGTTGGCAAACACGGAGTACGCCGTTGCCATTTGCATGGGTGTGGTTGAGCCAGCACCCAAAGCCATGGTGAGGTACGGCGGGTGTCGCTCTGCTTCAAAACCAAACTTGGTGATCCAGTCTTGCGTATTCTGGGTGCCAACTTCTTTCAAAATGCGGATCGAAATCATGTTTTTAGATTTTGCCAAACCAGTGCGCATTGTCATGGGACCGTCGAATTTGCCATCAAAGTTTTTGGGTTCCCAGGGCTGCCCGCCAGTAACAGAGGCATCAAAGAACAAAGGTGCATCGTTGATCACAGTAGATGGGGACAGTCCTTTTTCAAGCGAGGCGGAATACACAAACGGCTTGAAGCTAGAGCCTGGCTGCCGCCAAGCTTGTGTGGCATGGTTGAATTTGTTCTTGTCAAAATCAAATCCACCAACCAAGGCTTTGATCGCACCATCCCTTGGATCCAGGGCAATAAAAGCACTTTCGACCTCAGGCAACTGTGTAATTTCCCAGGTGTTTTTAGAGGTTTTAATGATGCGAATCAGCGCGCCACGCCGCAGTTTAATATTGGCGGGTGCTTTGTCTGACAGCGCAGATTGCGCCGCCTTCAGGCCATCGCCAGAAATTTCTATGGTTTCTTGATTTTGTCGAATCGCAGTTATTTTTTTCGCATTCACAGCCACCACCACGGCTGATTTCAGGTCGTCATTGTCTGGATGTTCAGCCAGCACGCTGTCGATTTCATCGTCTATATCCTCTTGTTTTTTTGACAGGTTAATAAAAACCTCAGGCCCCCTGTAGGCATGGCGTTTTTCGAAGTCCAAAACGCCCTTTCTTAATGCGCGATAGGCAGCATTTTGGTCAGACGCTTTGAGCGTGGTGTAGACGTTCAAACCGCGTGTATAAGTTTCTGTGCCATATTGTGCAAATACCAGCTGACGTACGGTTTCGGCTACAAACTCTGCATGAACTTTGTCAACGTCACTGCCAATCTTAAGTTTCAAAGTCTCTTTGCTTGCAGCGTCTGCTTCTGCTTTGGAGATGAAGTCGTTTTCAAGCATGCGCTCGATGATGTAGAGCTGTCGCGTCCGCGCACGGTCGGGATTAACAACGGGGTTGAAAGCGGATGGCGCTTTGGGTAGTCCAGCCAGCATGGCTGCTTCTGCAATAGTTATGTTTTTGAGAGGTTTTCCAAAATAAATCTCTGATGCCATGGCAAAACCATAAGCGCGTTGCCCCAAAAAGATTTGATTCATGTAAATTTCAAGAATTTGGTCTTTGGTGAGCAAGCTTTCAAGTTTGAATGTCAGCAAAATTTCGTAAATCTTGCGCGTGTATGCTTTTTCAGAAGAAAGATACACATTTTTGGCAACTTGCATCGTGATGGTAGAAGCACCTTGACTTTTGGCTTGCCCCAAATTGGCGATCGCCGCGCGTAGAACGCTTTTGTAGTTTATGCCACCATGTTCATAAAAATGAGCGTCTTCTATAGCCAATACGGCGTCTTTCATGACTTTAGGTATTTGCGATATGGGGGTGAGGTTACGCAATTCTTCGCCAAATTCGCCAAGCAGAACGCCTTCTACTGAAAAAATGCGCAAAGGTAGTTTGGGCCGGTAGTCAAGCAGATCCGATATATCGGGTAGTTTGGGGTAAGCCACCGCCAACGCAACAGCTACCACCAGAAATATTGAGATAGCTGCCACCCCAAAAATCCCTAAAGTCCAGAGCCCAGCTTTTTTTAACCAATCAAACGTTGAGTGTTGCGCATTGTTGCTGGTAGATGCAAGGGTATCAAGAGGCATTTTTATTGTGCAAAAACATATATTCTAAGTTAAATGGCCTTGCTCATGTTTCGCTTGAAATGATTCAAGCAAGTAGCCAAATTATCTCTGACATCATATGTACTTATTTCTGCTTATACTTCAAGAATATAACGTAAGTTTGTGTCAGCCATAGCCTTTAGTGCAGTCCATTTTGTTGGATTGAGGCTACAACTACTGTAGCAATTGTCATAAAACGCCTGAAAACCTTCAACTTACTGCTAGCATTGTCGCTACAAGGTGTATTTGCTGTAACAATTGGCATTGCTGTTGACACTACGATAAACCAACTCTGGAAACGAATTGAGCCTCATTGAATCATTATTTAGTCGCCAACCAGCCCCCTTAATCGGCTTGGATATCAGTTCGTCCGCCATTAAGATGGCGGAGCTAAAACAAGGCAAATCGAGTGAGTGGATACTTCAAAAATGTGCCATTGAGCCTTTAGATCATGGCTGGATTGTGGATGGGACGATTGAGAATTTCGATGAAGTGTTAGCTGCTTTTAAGCGGTTGTTAAAAAAAACAGGCACTAAAACTAAGAATGTGGCGATGGCACTTTCACCATCTGCTGTGATCACAAAAAAAATGATTGTCCCTGCTGGCTTAAACGATCAGGAACTAGAGGCACAAGTCGAAGCGGAAGCCAACCAATACATTCCTTTTGCGCTTGAGGAAGCAAGTTTGGATTTTTGCGTAGTAGGTCCGGCTGCGAACTCTCCTGGTGACGTCGAAGTGCTGATTGCTGCCTCAAGAAAAGAAAAGGTACAGGACAGGCTTGCACTTGCCGAAGCTGCCGGCCTCAAACTGACCATCATAGATGTCGAGTCATATGCTGGTCGAATCGCGCTTGGAAGACTGATTCAACAACTACCCAATAAGGGTCTCGGCGCTACAGTCGCTTTGTTTGAGGTAGGCTCTCAATCAACCAGCATGCAGGTTTTGCGCGACGATGCGGTGCTTTATGAACGGGAGCAGCCTTTTGGGTCATCTCAATTATTGAAGCTGATTGTCCGGCAATATGGGCTAACCATGGAGGAAGCTGTCATCAAACGTCGAAATTCTGATCTGCCTGATGATTATGGCGCCACAGTTTTAGAGCCATTTGTAGCGGGTATCAGTAACGAAATTGGAAGAGCGCTGCAGTTTTTTTTCACCAGCACACAACACAATAGCGTGGACTACATCATGTTGTCAGGCGAAGCAGGAATTTTTTCTGGATTGTCTAAGTCGGTGACCAGCCAAACCACCTTTCCGTGTGCTGTTATAAACCCTTTCGAGGCCATGGAAATTGATGAAAGCGTGCGAGAAAAGAAGCTACGTGTTGAAGCACCTGCTTACATGATTGCTTGCGGTTTGGCTATGCGGAGATATCAAAAATGATTTTGATCAATCTTTTGCCCCACCGTGAGGCTGCGAAACTAAGGCGTAAAGAGTCATTTTTTGTCTCGTTGGCTGCGTCCGCGTTATTAGGTTGCCTGGTTGCCGGATTGATTTTTGTTTGGTATCAAGTGCAAATCACTGAACAACAAGCTAGAAACACCGTTTTGCGTTCAGAAAATACGCGGTTGGATGCTCAAATCAAAGAAGTTGCGACGCTACAAAAAGAAATTTCTGGTTTGCGCTCACGGCAAGAGGCCGTGGAAGACTTGCAAACAGAGCGAAATCTACCTGTGCATTTGCTTAATGAAATTGTGAAGCAAGTGCCAGACGGCATTTTTATTAGAAGTTTAAAACAAGAAGCATCGTTGGTCGCTATCACTGGTGTTGCTCAATCTAATGAACGTGTTGCTGGTTTTTTGAGAAACCTATCCAGCGAAAATCCGTATGTAACCAAGCCTGAATTGGTTGAAATTGTGGCGGGTACGACAGCTTTGACTCCGAAAGATCAGCGTCGTGTATCTAATTTTGTTATCCGAGTGCAGCTTAAGAAAATTGTAGAAGAGAAAAAACCTGTTGTTCCTGCGGCAACAGCGGTGACGCCTGCTGTTCCAGTTACGAAATCTTGATCATAAAGACCATGCCGACTAAATCTTCAAAAAATATAGATTTTGCCCAATTAGGGAGGACTATTTCGAGTCAATTTCAAGGCTTGAATAAGGACGACCCTGGTTCATGGCCCGCTTTGCCGCGGTATCTGTCATATGCGTTCGTTGCATTGCTCGTTCTTGGCTTGTTATGGTATGTGTGGCTTGGGACTTCCAACGAAGAACTTATCGCAGAGGAGGCGAAAGAGGTAGCCTTGCGAACAGAATACAAAAGTAAACTGGCTCAAGCGGTTAATTTGGAGGCATTGAAAAAGCAGCGCGAGCAAGTTTTGTTATACGTTACGCAGTTAGAAAAACAATTGCCAAGCAAAGCTGAAATGGACGCTTTATTGTCCGACATCAACCAAGCAGGTCTTGGTCGTAGCCTGCAGTTTGAGCTTTTTCGCCCGGGGCAAGTTAACGTTAAAGAATACTATGCCGAATTGCCAATTGCTGTAAAAGTAACTGGCAGCTACCACGATATTGGTGCTTTTGTGGCTGATGTGGCTAACTTATCCCGTATTGTCACCCTCAACAATTTGGCTATTTCCCCCGTCAGCGGTAAAGAGAGTACTTTAGCAATGGAGTCCACGGCTAAAACATTCAGATATTTAGATGCTGAAGAAATAGCAGACCAGCGTAAAGCAAAAGAAAAAGCAGCTGGAACAAAGAAATGATAGACAAATCCCAACTACTTAAAATTTGTAAATTATTGGGTTGCATTTTTGCTGCCGTGTTGATGCTTTCGGGTTGCTTCGGTTCAAAAGATGCTGAACTCCAGCAGTGGATGGTTGAACAAAAAGGCAACACGCCAGCAAGAGTTGCGCCCATCGCTGCTCCTAAGAAATTTATCCCGCAAGCTTATACCCAGCAAGCAGCGATGGAGCCATTCAACAACCAAAAATTGCTGCAGGCGCTTCGTAAAGACTCATCTCAGTCTGTAGCCAACTTGGCATTAATTTCTCCGGAGCTTGCGCGTAGAAAAGAAGCCTTGGAAAGTTTCCCGCTGGACACGGTGTCTATGGTCGGTATTTTGAATAAAAAAAATACACTGGTAGCACTACTTCGTGTTGATAAGTTGCTTTACCAAGCCAAAGTAGGCAACTATGTAGGGCAAAATTATGGTCGAATTACGAAAATTTCGGACAATGAAATTGCTATCCGTGAAATAGCGCAAGATGCTGCGGGTGAATGGATTGAACGAAAAGTGAACTTGCAATTGCAAGCCAAAGAAAAATGAACCACAAAAAATTACTCATGAGTGAACAACTGCAACATGCCACATCTAGTCACGCGCGAGGCATCACTTTTTTGAATGGATTTCGAAAAACCTCTGCGGTCATAGCATTGGCTTTTGCAAGTTTAGTCGCACATGCTCAAAATGTCATTGAGTCAGTCACTACGTCTACTCAAGCTGGATTGGAAATCATCAAAATCGATCTAACTCAAGCATTGACGACACTTCCCAACGGATTTTCAATCCAAAGTCCTGCACGTGTTGTACTTGACTTGCCCAATGTGGGTAGTGGTTCTATTCAGTCTGCCATCGGCATCAACCAAGGTAATGTGAAATCAGCGAATGTCATCCAGGCGGGTGAGCGGACGCGTTTTGTTTTAAATTTAAAACAATCTGTGACTTATAGGACACAACTTGCCGGCAAGTCCGTGTTGATATTTTTGGACCCAATCGTTGGATCAGCTGGAGATAAACCTGTTGCAGTTTTCGCAGAGAATCTTAATAACGCAACCTTGGCCTTGAAAGATATTGATTTTCGTAGGGGGGCGGATAACTCCGGTCGTATCGTGGTCGATCTCGCTAATAACCAAGTAGGCGTGGACATTCGTCAGCAAGGACAAAATTTGGTTGTCGAATTTTTAAAGACCAGCATGCCAGAAGGTTTACGCCGCCGCTTGGATGTGACTGACTTTGGTACACCTGTCCAAGCGATTTCCACGTTCCAAACAGGTGATCGCGTTCGTATGGTGATTGAACCCAAGGGCGCTTGGGAGCATTCGGCGTATCAAAGCGACAATCAATTTGTCATCGAGGTACGTGCGCAAAAAGTTGACCCTACAAAGTTGACGCAAGGTATCGGCTTCAATGGTGAAAAACTTTCTTTGAATTTTCAAAATATTGAAATTCGCTCTTTGCTTCAGGTGATCGCAGACTTTACCAACTTTAATATCATCACGTCTGATTCTGTTGCGGGCGCGGTTACTTTACGCCTTAAGGATGTGCCTTGGGATCAGGCTCTTGATATCATTTTGCAAGCCAAAGGCTTGGGTATGCGCAAAACGGGTAATGTGTTGTGGATTGCGCCCAAGGATGAGCTTGCTGCAAAAGAAAAACAAGATTTTGAATCCAAAGCGGCTATACAAAACATCGAGCCTTTGAAGACACAGTCTTTCCAGCTCAACTATACCAAAGCAGCAGATATTGCTCTGCAAATTCAGCCGAGTGGTAGCGGTACGGCTGCAAATGCGCGCGGATTGCTGTCTTCACGCGGTAGTGTTATCTCTGAACCGCGTACCAATCAATTATTTGTGACGGATATCCCTTCCAAGCTCGAGCAGGTTCAAGAACTCATATCTAAGCTTGATATTGCCATTCGTCAGGTCTTGATTGAAGCGCGTATTGTTGAGGCGGAAGACACCTTCGGTAAATCTTTAGGCGTCAAATGGGGCGGCAGCGATCTCACGGGTGTGCGTGGCGGCCAAGCAGGCACACAAATTACTGGTGGCGCCAATGGTGGAAATCGTCTGGCTTTTGGAGGAAACTACAATGCAGTGGCCGCGACTACCGGTGAGTCAGCAAATACATTGGACACCTTAAATACGCAAATTTTGAGTCTTGGTGCAACAGGATTGGGTGGATTTAGTCCTGCCTCTATCGGTGTTTCTTTGTTCAGCAGCGTTGCGGGTCGTTTCCTAAACCTCGAACTATCCGCTCTTGAAAACGATGGCAAAGGTAAAGTTGTAGCTAGCCCGCGAATCGTCACGGCTGACCAAACAAAAGCGCTTATTGAGCAAGGAACGGAATATCCATACCAAGTGACTGCTCCAAATGGCGGTACAACGTTGGCTTTCCGTAAAGCGTCTTTGAAGCTCGAAGTTACGCCGCAGATCACGCCTGAAGGCAATATCATTCTTGACTTGGATATCAACAAAGACAGCCGTGGTGAGGTGTTGCTCGGAACTGTTGCTATCAATACCAAGCACATCAAAACGAATGTCTTGGTTGAAAATGGCGGTACGGTGGTGATTGGCGGCATCTTCTTGTTGGAAGAGTCTGATGGCGAAACCAAGGTTCCTGTTTTGGGCGATGTTCCATTGCTTGGCAATTTGTTCAAAACCAAAACTAGAAATTCCTCTAAACGTGAACTTTTAGTTTTCATTACGCCAAAAATGATCACAGACAGAGTTTCTGCGCGGTAAGTGCGTGAGTTGTAGTGTTACGGATTGCACTTGTAGGACTTCCGGGGTCTGGTAAATCAACCATTGGGCGGCAACTTGCTCGGCGTTTGGGATTAACAGCGCTTGATACGGACCATGTGATTGAACAGCGACTCGGTTGCTCGATTCGCGAGTATTTCGAGCGCGAGGGTGAAGCCAGTTTTCGCGATGTCGAGCAAGCTGTGATTGATGATGTCACCCAGTCTCACAACGGCATCATCTCTACGGGTGGCGGTAGTGTTTTGCGCTTGACAAATCGTGAGCTTTTGCACTCGCGCTGCCATGTGGTGTATTTGCGCTCATCCCCCGAAGAAATATTCCGTCGCTTACGTCACGACATGCAGCGCCCCCTCCTGCAAGTCGAGGATCCATTAAGCCGTCTGCGTGATTTGTACGCCATTCGTGACCCGCTTTACCGCGAAACAGCGCACTTCATTGTGGAAACGGGTCGTCCGTCCGTTGCGAATTTGCTCAATATGGTGATCATGCAGCTTGAGCTTGCAGGCGTGTTGTCCCCGCATTAAGTACACAAGCCCGATTGCCTTAAAATTGCGCTATGACTTCTAGCGCCAACCCCTCAGTACAGCCATCTGTCAATCCTTCACAAAGATCCTCTGAAATCGTCCGTATTGAGTTCGCTGAACGCAGCTACAACATCCACATTGGCGCTTTTTTGTTAGACGATGTCAACGTTTTCGATGGTCTGCCCAAAGCCAGCGTTGCCGTCATCGTCAGCAACACGACTATCGCCCCAATCTACGCCTCGCGCCTGCAAGCATCGCTGCAAGGCCGCTACAAAACGATTCATACCATTGTGTTGCCCGATGGTGAAGCCTACAAAACCTGGCAAACACTTAACTTAATATTTGACGATTTACTCAAACATTCCTGCGACCGTAAAACGACATTGTTTGCGTTGGGCGGCGGCGTAGTAGGTGACATGACCGGCTTTGCTGCTGCAAGCTACATGCGTGGCGTGCCTTTTGTGCAAGTGCCGACCACGCTGCTGGCGCAGGTTGATTCATCGGTAGGTGGCAAAACCGGCATCAACCACCCGCTTGGGAAAAACATGGTGGGTGCGTTTTACCAGCCGCAATTGGTATTGTGTGATTTGAGTACCTTGAACACCTTGCCAGCACGCGAGTTAAGCGCCGGCTTGGCTGAAGTCATCAAATACGGCCCCATTGCGGACATGGTGTTTTTTGATTGGATTGAAAGCAATATTGATGCTTTGATGGCACGTGATCCAGCCGCACTAGCGCATGCTGTCAAACGCTGTTGCGAGATCAAAGCCCATGTCGTTGGGCAAGACGAGCGCGAAGCCGGTTTGCGGGCTATTTTGAACTTCGGCCATACCTTTGGTCACGCTATTGAAGCTGGTTTGGGCTATGGCGCATGGCTGCATGGCGAGGCTGTGGGTTGCGGCATGGTGATGGCGGCGCAGTTGTCGCAACGTCTCGGTTTGGTGGATGCGGCATTTGTGGCTCGACTTACAGATTTGATCAAGAAGGCGGGTTTACCAACTGTCGCTCCCTTTTTGGCCGAAGGCGTTCAAGCCAACGCTGACCGCTATCTAGAACTCATGCGCGTGGACAAAAAAGCCGAGGCGGGCGAGATCAAATTTATCTTGATTAACCAGCCCGGCCAGTGCGTGGTGCAAACAGCGCCTGATGCGCTGGTGCGCGAAGTCATCGCTGCGTGTAGTTGACTAATTCTGCCCAGATGCGTTTAGCAGATTACGCCTGCCACCCCGATCAGTCGCGTGGTCGCCGTTTCGCAGAACCCCCCGCGCCCACCCGCACAGAATTCGCCAGAGACCGCGACCGCATCGTCCACAGCACCGCTTTTAGGCGATTGGTCTACAAAACTCAGGTTTTTTTGAACCACGAAGGCGATTTGTTTCGTACGCGGTTGACGCATTCGTTGGAAGTCGCGCAATTAGGCCGCTCCATCGCCCGCACCCTCAAACTCAATGAAGACCTGGTCGAAGCCATCGCCTTGGCGCATGACTTGGGGCACACACCCTTTGGCCATGCGGGGCAAGACGCTTTGAATGCGTGCATGGCTGACCACGGCGGTTTTGAGCACAACTTGCAAAGCCTGCGTGTGGTGGATGACTTGGAAGAGCGCTACCCGCAGTACAACGGCTTGAACCTGAGTTTTGAAACCCGTGAAGGCATCCTCAAACACTGCTCCCGTGCCAATGCCAAGCGCCTTGAAGCTGTTGAACCAAACGGCGTTGCTGCGAGATTCTTAGCAAACTCAAAACTATGCTCGCCCAGCCTAGAAGCGCAACTCTGCAACTTGGCTGACAACATCGCCTACAACGCGCATGACATCGACGACGGCGTGCGTTCAGGCCTGCTCAGCTTGGAGCAACTCAGCGATTGCCGCCTCTTTGAAGCCTACCACCTAGAAACGCTACAGCAATACCCGCAACTTACCGGTCGCCGTTTGCTGTTCGAGGCGATTCGCCGCATGCTCAGCGCACAGGTCTATGACGTGATTGCCGCGACCACGGCAAATATCGAGCAAACAAACCTCAAAAATACAACCGACGTGCGTCAGTCCAAGTCTTTGGTCGCTTTCAGCGCACCCATGCGCTTGCAAAGCCTTGAGTTAAATCGATTTTTACTCGCCAACCTCTACCGCCACCCGCAAGTGATGGAAACGACCGAACGCGCCAAAAACATCGTCATTGAACTCTTCTCCGCCTATTGCAACGACCCAGCACAGTTCCAATTCGACGAGAAAACCGCCACTGTCAGCCTGCACCGAGCTGTGTCTGACTACATCGCCGGCATGACAGACCGCTTCGCCGCCCGCGAGCATGAGCGTTTGACGGGTCAAAAAGTCTTCATGGCAACGTGAATAGGGAATGATTACGTCATGAGCAGTTCTGAAATCGCGATCCAAGACACCCAGCGCTGGCTAGAGCGAGCCGTCATCGGGCTCAACCTGTGCCCTTTTGCCAAGGCCGTTCACGTCAAAGGTTTGATTCACTACGCGGTGAGCGAGGCAACTACAGCACCAGAACTACTCTCAGATCTAAAAAACGAGCTAAATTCACTCGTAAATACTGATCTAGCTAGCGTATCCATTGCCTACGACACTACACTTCTAATAGCACCTTATTGCCTAGAGGATTTCTTGGATTTCAACGATTTCTTAGGGAAAGCAGACAAATTGCTTGCCAAAATGAAGCTTGAAGGCACCCTCCAGCTCGCCAATTTTCACCCCCATTACCAGTTCGCCGGCACAGAGCCCGACGACATCACCAACTTCACCAACCGCGCCCCATACCCCACGCTGCACCTGCTGCGCGAATCCAGCATCGACCAAGCCGTTGAAGCCTTTCCCGAAGCCGAAGCGATTTTTGAGGTCAATATGGCAACGATGGAGCGCTTGGGTGTTCAGGGTTGGAATGCTCTAGAAGTTGGAAAAACAAACCCTGACCGTTCGCCCTGAGCCTGTCGAAGGGTTTGCGGAGACTTCGACAAGCTCAGTTCGAACGGGGGATAATTGGTCAAATAATCCATGAAAACAAATAACAAATCTCCAAAACCCGACTTGGTCGCTTCCGAAATCCGCCCCGGCCAGTCCCTAGAGCTTCTCAAAGAGCTGCACATCCTCACCCACGAAGGCAAGCTCAACCAAGACTCGCGCCGCAAGCTCAAGCAGGTCTACCACCTCTACGGCTTCATCGAAAAGCTGCTCCTTGAACTTCCAAGTTCAAGTACGGGACTGACCCTAGCCGACCACGGCGCTGGGAAGTCCTACCTCGGCTTCATCATTTATGACCTCTTCTTCAACGCTGCAAATACATCTCGCTTGGGTCACATCTACGGTATAGAAACCCGCGCCGAGCTCGTCCAAAAATCTCGCGAACTGGCGGCACGGCTGGGCTTCAAAGGCATGTCCTTCCTCAACCTCAGCGTCGCAGAATCCGCCCAATCGGCTGATTTACCCCCCCAAATCGACATCGTCACCGCCTTGCACGCCTGCGACACCGCGACCGACGACGCCATCGCCTTCGGCCTGCAAAAACGTGCCAAATACATGGTGTTGGTCCCCTGCTGCCAAGCCGAAGTGGCCGCTCACTTACGCAACAACCGAGGCCTAGCCGTCGCCAAAACCCCACTAGCCGAACTCTGGCGCCACCCCCTGCACACCCGCGAGCTAGGCAGCCAAATCACCAACGTCCTGCGCTGCCTCTACCTAGAAGCCAGCGGCTACCAAGTCACAGTCACCGAGTTGGTCGGCTGGGAGCACAGCATGAAAAATGAACTGATCTTGGCGAAATACACCGGAGCCAAAAAAACGAGTGCTGCCAACCACTTACGCGAAGTTTTGACGCAGTTTGGGCTGGAAGAGCTGCTGCAGACGCGGTTTAAGCTTGTTTAGAGATAAAATATGCCTCTAGCCGGCGTATTTATTATCTAATTTGCTATAAAGAATATAGCAAATCTAAATTTACTAAGCTTTTTTCGTCCAAGCACCGCACCAGCCCTTTTTCGCGACTAATTTGTTGCCAAACACTGCGCAGCTACCCGAGGTATCCGTGCTTTTGCCTTGGTACAACGCGCAGCCATCACAGCTTTGATTGGCGCTGTAGTTAGGATGTTTTTTGACATCTGTCTTAGAGCCATCCGTTTGATATCCCAGCGCAACGGCCTGAGGATCTGTGTCTGTTAGTGCAGCTTGGTTTTGCGCTTGTGCGGAGTTTGCTATCGCCAAAATCAGCGGCGCTGTTGCCCATGACAAAGATTGCATAAAGAAAGTTCGACGCGTGTTTGACATAATTAATACCTCATGGTTGATGAAATGGCGGCCATTGAAAGCTTGTACATTAGGTATTTATTGTTGTTTAGCTCCTTCACCCAAACGTCGCCCAAGGGAAACAGCGTAGGGTGCTGCGCGGGCAGGCAACATTGGGTCAGCCGAAGCCTCAATGCCTTTTGGCATCACCAAGGGGTTGTAGTTAGTAGTTAAGCAAGGCCCACCACCATCTTCAGAAACCGAGGTTACTTTCAGGATGCCTAAGTTGACCTTTTTGCGACCCTCTGGAAGTGGAACAGTTGCGCTGTCAATTTTGTCGCCTGGCTGCGCCAGCTCTAAATTAAAGTTGAAAGCGACTTTGCCTTCTTTCACGCGTTGGCGCAGGTCGTCAAACAGGAAGCTCGTGCCTTTTGCTTTTGCTTCATCATCGGTCAAGCCCTGCAAACCCGCCACTGGTTCAAACAGCCACTTGCCGTATTGCTTGACGCCGCTGGCGTTGACAAAACCATAACCATGCACGCCCCAGTAATTGACACTGGCAAAGCTGGCAGGAACGGGTTGGGATGCAAAATGCTTGCCCTGCAGTAGCACTTCAGGGTTTGCATCGTTGAAGGCTTTGACCTTCGCTTGATCTGGCATTTTGGTCACGGGGTCAGGCTGGCGCGAGGCAAGCAAACCAATGAATTGCTGCGGCGTAGATGCGCCAAACACCGGTGCCGAGATGTTGCCCATCAACCATTGTTCGCCATCTGGCAGATTAAACTGTAGCGCAAGATTGCGCTGAGACTTTGCATTGTCAGGTGCTTTCGGATTGGCACCACCCACTGAGAAACGCACCACCACCGGTACAGGTTTGCCACTAAAAACGGATGCGGTGGACAGAGCACGGCCCTCTGAGCTACCCACAAATTCGCCAGAAGCGCAAATCCCCTTGGCCCCCGAACGGCGATAGCCTTCAAACTTGCCAAACGTCGCTTCAAATTGGTTGATAAATGCAGAAGGGTCCACCGGTGCAACAGCAGCCATGCCCGTATTCACTTGCGCCATAGCGCTCAGAGTCAGCATGGAGGTGGCGACAGCCACGGTGGACAGCATCAAGGTTTTCATAAAAAGAGCTCCTAGGGTTGAGTTGAAACAAGCGACTAAACAATAAGTAGTGGTCATAACACAGTCAGCCCAGGCGCGCAGTTCTTACAGCTGTCTATAAAACAAATAATTAGGGTCAGATTCCAATTAAAATCAAATGATTGGAAAAATTCTATGGCACGATTACCCCGCTTAACCCTTCCTGGCTACCCGCACCACATCATCCTGCGGGGGAACAACCGTCAGGCTATCTTTGCCTCGCAGGCGGATTACCAGACGCTACTGAACCTGCTGCTTGAAAACGCGCAAAAGTTCAAGGTCGCTATCCATGCTTACGTATTGATGCCCAATCACTTTCACCTGCTGGCCACGCCTGAAACAAGCGATGGGTTGCCGCAGATGATGCAGGCTGTCGGGCGGCGGTATGTGCGGTGGTTTAACGATGCGCAGGGGCGGACGGGCACGTTGTGGGAGGGGCGCTACAAATCGACGGTGATTGATACGGACCAATATTTGCTGACCTGCATGGCGTATTTGGATTTGAACCCGGTGCGAGCGGGGCTGGTCGGGCAGGCTGCGGATTACGCTTGGTCTAGCCACGGGCACTATATTGGACAAAAAGTCGACAAACTCATCACCCCGCACCCGCTGGTTTGGGGGCTGGGCAACACGCCGTTTGCGCGCGAGGCGGCGTATGCCGATTTGGTGCGCGGCGGCATCAGCGCGTCGCAAACGGTGCAATTGACGGATGCGGCGCTGCGAGGTTGGGCGTTGGGGGGCAAAGATTTTGTGGCGGGTTTGCAGACGCTCACCCCACGGCGAGTCAGCAAAGCGGCAGCTGGGCGGCCTTTGAAAACACCTAAAACATCGAAATAAAGAATGCTTTTATGCCTATAGACGGCGTATTTATTTACTCAGCAGCTTTTAAATTTATAGCATTTTAGAGATAAATGTGCCTTTATTTAATCTGTCCCCAATTAAACACTAAGCAAAATAGTCAGGTAATAATTGGAATCTGACCCCAATTATTTTTATTGGCAAGCTTGTTGCAGTGCAGTAAAATCAACACCCTTTTAAGATTTGCTGACCTGAGGATTGCGCTATGACAACGAAACAAGAAGTTCAACATTTGACCCAAAACGGTCTGTACGCTGGTAGCCAAGAGCATGACGCTTGCGGGGTGGGTTTTGTGGCGCATATCAAGGGCAAGAAGTCCCACGACATTGTTAAAAACGCCTTGCAGATTTTGCAAAACTTGGACCACCGGGGCGCGGTGGGTGCGGACAAGTTGATGGGTGACGGTGCGGGTATTTTGATTCAGCTGCCAGATGCGCTGTACCGTGAAGAGATGGCCAAGCAAGGCGTTATTTTGCCAACTGCTGGCGAATACGGCGTGGGCATGATCTTTTTGCCAAAAGAGCACGCATCGCGTTTGGCTTGCGAGCAGGAGATGGAACGCGCGATCAAGGCTGAAGGCCAGGTCTTGCTGGGCTGGCGCGATGTACCGGTCAACCGCGACATGCCGATGTCACCCACCGTGCGCGAAAAAGAGCCGATTTTGAAGCAAGTTTTCATTGGTCGCGGCAATGACGTGATCGTGCAAGACGCGCTGGAGCGCAAGCTGTACGTGATCCGCAAAACCGCCAGTAAGAACATCCAAAACCTGAATTTAACGCACAGCAAAGAATATTACGTGCCTAGCATGTCTAGCCGCACCGTGATTTACAAAGGCTTGCTGCTGGCAGACCAAGTGGGCACTTACTTTTTGGACTTGGCGGATGAGCGCTGCGTTTCTGCGCTCGGCTTGGTGCATCAACGCTTCTCGACCAATACCTTCCCAGAGTGGCCACTGGCGCACCCGTACCGCTATGTCGCCCATAACGGCGAGATCAACACCGTCAAAGGTAACTACAACTGGATGAAAGCGCGTGAGGGCGTGATGTCATCGCCCGTGTTGGGCGCAGATTTGCAAAAGCTGTACCCAATCAGCTTTGCCGACCAGTCTGACACGGCGACGTTTGACAACTGTTTAGAGCTCTTGACCATGGCCGGCTACCCGATCAGCCAGGCCGTGATGATGATGATTCCTGAGCCGTGGGAGCAGCACACGACCATGGATGCGCGCCGTAAAGCGTTTTACGAGTACCACGCCGCCATGATGGAGCCGTGGGACGGCCCAGCCAGCATTGTGTTTACCGATGGCCGTCAAATCGGCGCGACGCTGGACCGAAACGGCCTGCGCCCAAGCCGCTACTGCGTGACGGATGACGATTTGGTCATCATGGGCTCTGAATCTGGCGTATTGCCGGTGCCTGAGAACAAAATCGTCCGCAAATGGCGCTTGCAACCTGGCAAGATGTTCTTGATCGACCTAGAGCAAGGCCGCATGATCGACGACGAAGAGTTGAAAGCCAACCTCGCTAACAGCAAGCCCTACACGCAGTGGATCGACAATTTGCGCATCAAGCTGGACGACGTAGAAACGCCTGTGGCTGGTGAATCTGCACAAGAGCTGCCTAGCAGCGCCACTGCGCCGCAAACGACGGGCGCTGAGCACGTGACCGCTGAGTTGCTGGATCGCCAGCAAGCCTTTGGTTACACGCAAGAAGACATCAAGTTCTTGATGAGTCCGATGGCCGCCAATGGCGAGGAGGGCATTGGCTCCATGGGCAACGACAGCCCGCTGGCCGTGTTGTCCGACAAAAACAAGCCACTTTACAACTACTTCAAGCAGTTGTTTGCGCAGGTGACAAATCCACCGATTGACCCAATTCGTGAAGCGATTGTGATGTCGCTGGTGTCCTTCATCGGACCGAAACCGAACTTGTTGGATATCAACCACGTCAACCCGCCTATGCGCTTGGAAGTCAGCCAGCCTGTGCTGAACGTAGCAGACATGGCCAAGTTGCGCGAGATTGAAAAATTCACCAACGGTAAGTTCCGCAGCTGCACTTTGGACATCACCTACCCGCTGTCATGGGGTGATGAAGGCGTTGAGGCGAAATTAGCGTCACTCTGCGCGCAAGCGGTAGACGCCATCAAGGGCGGCCACAATATTTTGATCATCAGCGACCGTTTTGTGACGCCTACGCAAGTGGCGATTCCGGCTTTGCTGGCGTTGTCGGCTATTCACCAGCATTTGGTGCGTGAAGGTTTGCGTACCACAGCCGGTTTGGTGGTTGAAACCGGTTCTGCCCGAGAAGTGCACCATTTTGCGGTGCTGGCAGGTTACGGCGCTGAAGCCGTGCATCCGTACCTCGCTATGGAAACGCTGCAAGCGATTCACAAAGACTTGCCGGGCGACCTGAGCGCGGACAAAGCGATCTACAACTACGTCAAGGCGATTGGCAAGGGCTTGTCCAAGATCATGTCCAAAATGGGCGTGTCTACGTATATGAGCTACTGCGGTGCGCAGTTGTT
>JAYSZH010000189.1:0-1216 GCA_043738155.1 Polaromonas sp.
CTAAAAACTCAAACCCTCCACGAAATCCCAAATCCATGCCACCACAACCAGCAAATAGCGACACGACTTTTAGTGAGCTCACGTTGCGAGAAGTTGACATTGAACTGTCAATTTGAGGTTTCCAACTTTGTGGCACATTGTCAGTATCAAACATAAGTCACCTTAATAGCTGGTAATAATTACAGTATTCTATGCTCACTTCTCACCGAAAGAACAATTGCTGGTCGCAAATTTTGTTGATGTAGCTAAGTTAATCCAATTATGAACTGGAATAGACAAAGAAAAGCGCTCTTCAGAGCGCCTTTAATTACTTATTGTTCGGTTTAAGCATTTTGACATGCTCAACGCGAACGGGGTCATGCAAATAGGGTCATGGATTCCCGCCTGCGCGGGAATGACGGTGCTTACGCCTACGCGGGAATGACAAACTTACAACTTAAACGGCACCACCAACTGTCGCTGCTCGCCCAAGCCTTCGATACCCAGCGTCACCACATCGCCCTTTTTCAAGAACACGGGCGCTGGTTTGCCGTCTTTCTTGATGCCCAAGCCCACGCCCGGTGGCGTGCCTGTGGTGATGACGTCGCCTGGCATCAGCGTCATGAACTGGCTCAAATAGCTCACAATTTTCGCGCAGCTGAAAATCATGGTTTTGGTGTTGCCAGTTTGGTAGCGCTTGCCGTTCACGTCCAACCACATACCCAGTTTTTGCGGGTTGGTGATTTCGTCTGTCGTGACCAACCACGGGCCAATCGGGCCGAAAGTGTCGCAACCCTTGCCCTTGTCCCACTGCGGGCCGCGCTCCAGTTGGTATTCGCGCTCAGACACGTCGTTGATCGTGCAATAACCCGCCACGAAATTCAACGCCTCTTTTTGCGACACATAGCGTGCTTTGGTGCCGATGACGATGCCCAGCTCCACTTCCCAGTCGGTTTTGACCGAGCCTTTGGGCAGCATGATGTCGTCGTTCGGGCCTACCACGCAGCTGTTGGCTTTCATGAAGACCACGGGTTCGGCGGGAATCGGCATGCCGGACTCTTCGGCGTGGTCGGTGTAGTTCAGGCCAATGGCGATGAATTTGCCGACGTTGGCCACGGGGCTGCCGAAGCGCGGTTTGCCTTTGACGAGGGGCAGTTTGTCGGTCTTGACTTTACTGATTTTGACCAGCGCGGCGGGGCTGAGCTGCTCTGCACCAATGTCTTTGACAATGCTGCTT
>JAYSZH010000190.1:0-21805 GCA_043738155.1 Polaromonas sp.
TTAGGCAATAAATACGCTGGCTAGAGCCATATTTGAGGGGTAAAAATGCACTTTTGATGATTTTTAGCTCAATTTGACTTAAACAACACTTAATCACGACTCTTTTTAGGCTTTTTCTCTTCTGCGGGCGTGCCAGACATGCCTGAGGCGACGTTGGATGCGGCTGAAATCAACGGGATACCCAAAGATTCACGCACTTTGTTTTCGATTTCAATCGCCAAATCTGGGTTTTCGCGTAAAAACTCACGGGAGTTGTCGCGGCCTTGGCCGATTTTTTCGCCTTTGAAGGCGTACCAAGCGCCTGATTTTTCGACCACGCCGGCTGTGACACCCAAGTCAATCACCTCGCCCAGCCGACTGATGCCTGCGCCGAACAAGATGTCGAATTCAGCCGTTTTGAACGGTGGCGCGACCTTGTTTTTGACGACTTTGACACGGGTTTCGTTGCCAATTGCGTCTTCGCCCTTTTTGATCGTGCCTGTGCGGCGAATGTCCAAGCGCACTGAGGCGTAGAACTTCAGCGCGTTACCGCCTGTCGTCGTCTCTGGGCTGCCAAACATGACGCCGATTTTCATGCGGATTTGATTGATGAAAATGACCATGCAATTGGCCTTTTTGATGTGCGCCGTCAGCTTACGCAGCGCCTGGCTCATCAAACGGGCTTGCAAACCGGGCAAACTGTCGCCCATTTCGCCTTCCAGCTCGGCTTTGGGGGTCAAGGCAGCCACGGAGTCGATGACGATCAAATCCACCGCGCCTGAGCGGACCAGGCTATCCACAATTTCCAGCGCTTGCTCACCGGTGTCGGGCTGGCTGATCAGCATATCTTGCAAATTCACGCCCAAGTTTTGCGCATACTGGGTGTCCAAAGCGTGCTCAGCGTCCACAAACGCGCAAGTGCCGCCCAGTTTTTGCATTTCGGCGATGACTTGCAGGGTCAAGGTGGTTTTGCCTGAAGATTCTGGGCCGTAAATTTCAATGACACGACCGCGTGGCAAACCGCCGACACCCAAGGCAATATCCAAACCCAGAGAACCAGTAGAGACGACCTGGATGTCCTCAATCACCTCGCCTTCACCCAAACGCATAATCGTGCCTTTGCCGAATTGTTTCTCGATTTGGGCGAGAGCAGCTTGGAGTGCTTTGGCTTTTTCAGCGCTGGCGGCAGCGTTTTGCGCGGATGTTGCGGGAGTTCCTTTTACAGCCATGTCCATGATACTTTCCTTTTAAAATCAATGAGTTACTTACGAAATTTAGATAACTTGCCAGCATCTTAACCTTGGTTGCTGGATGCTTGAACAGTAGTTTATAACAAATTTTTGCGTTTGTATATTTTTATTTCGCATTTTTTAGTCAGTTTAATTGACTAATTATTTGCCGCTGATTTATGATGCGGTATGACCAAATTAGCTAAAAAAATCACTCCCACGGCAACCCATCTTGGCTGGCGGCAAACGCATTTGGGGCGACTAATGGGGCATGCGCTGCGACGGTTTGACGAGCGGGTGCTGACGCTGATGGCGCAAAACATGGATGTGCCGCTAGCGCTGTCTAACCTCGCGGCGCGTGGGCAGGTGACGGCGGCACATGTGCACATCACGCGACATTTGCCACTGGAGGGTGCTAGGTTGTCGGATTTGGCAGCCAGTGCTGGCGTGACCAAGCAGGCGATGGGAGATTTGGTGACGCAATGCGAGGCTTGGGGGCTGGTGACGCGGTCGCTGGACAGTGTCGATAAACGGGCGCGGAAGGTGATGTTTACAACGACGGGGTTGGATTGGTTGGGGGCGTTTGAGCGGGCTGTTTCTGAGGCTGAAGCGGAGTTTAATGAAGCTGTGGGGATGGATGTGGCTTTGGTTGTGGGGATGGGGTTGGAGGCTTATGCATCGGGGTATTGATGCCGTTATGATTGCGCGTCTTTCATTTTTGAGCCGTTTCTTCTTTCATGTCATCCTCCCCTTCTTCTTCTGGTTTAAATCTTGCACAACAAGAAGCGGTGAACTACATGCACGGACCGTGTTTGGTGCTGGCGGGGGCGGGTTCGGGGAAGACGCGGGTGATCACGCACAAGATTGGGCGGCTGATTCAGAGCGGGATGGCGGGGAAGAACATTGCAGCCATCACGTTTACCAACAAAGCTGCCGCGGAAATGCGCGAGCGGGCGCGGCAGTTGATTGGAAAAGCCGCTAAAGATGTCGTCATTTGTACTTTCCACGCACTAGGCGTGCGCATGCTGCGGCAAGACGGCGCGGTGATGGGGCTGAAGCCACAGTTTTCGATTTTGGACACCGACGATATCACCAGCATTTTGAAAGATGCGGGCGGTTCGGTCGATGTGGCGACGGCGAGGTCGTGGCAATGGGTGATTAGCGGCTGGAAAAACGCGGGGCTGAACGCTGAAATGGCGCTGCTGCAAGCCAAGGACGACAACGAACGAATCATCGCCAAAGTGATGGCGAGTTATGAAGAACGGTTGAGCGCATTTCAGGCGGTGGATTTTGACGATTTGATTGGTTTGCCCCTCAAACTGCTGCAAAACCACGAAGATGTTCGGCAAAAATGGCAGGCTCAGATGGGGCATGTGCTGGTGGATGAATACCAGGACACGAACGCCACGCAGTACGAGGTGTTGAAGTATTTGGTCGGTGACAGAGCTCGTTTTACGGCGGTGGGTGACGATGACCAATCGATCTACGGCTGGCGCGGTGCGACGCTAGACAATTTACGCAAACTGCCGGTGGACTTTCCGAATCTCAAAGTGATTACTTTGGAACAAAATTACCGTTCCACCAGTGCGATTTTGCGGGCTGCCAACAACGTCATTGGCCCCAACCCAAAGCTCTTTCCCAAAAACTTGTGGAGCGATTTGGGTGAAGGCGAGCCGGTACGCGTGGTGGATGCGGATACCGAAGAGCACGAGGCCGAACGTGCTGTGGCGAGAATTCAGTCGCTGCGCTCGGGCATGGAAGTTTTGGTCAGCACTGCGGGTGCCGCTCCGCCAACACAGTACAAAGAACTCAAAGATTTTGCGATTTTGTACCGAGCGAATCATCAAGCCAAAACCTTTGAAAAGGCACTGCGCAAGGCGAATATTCCCTACAAAGTCTCAGGAGGCCAAAGCTTTTTTGACCGCGCGGAAATCAAAGACCTGTGCGCCTGGTTTCGGCTGTGGGTGAACAACGACGATGACCCAGCCTTCCTGCGTGCCATCACCACACCTAAGCGTGGCATTGGCCACCAAACGCTGCAGCAGCTGGGCAGCTTTGCCAGCAGTTACAAAGTCAGCTTGTTTGAGGGGCTGTTTTTATCGTCACTCAACGCTGTCGTCAGCACCCGCGCCGTAGGTAGCTTGCACGAGTTTGGCCGCTGCATCAACGACCTGGAATACCGAGCCAGCCAAACAACGGGCGTAGAAGATTGCGCTCAATTCCTGAAAGATTGGCTGATCGAGATCGGTTTTGAGAAGCATTTGTACGACGGTGAAGACTCTGAAACCCTGGCTGCCGCACGCTGGACGAATGTGCTGGATTTTTGCGACTGGATGAGCAAACGCTGTGGTGGCGAGATTGACGACACGGCGGGCGTGAGCTTGGAGAGCGAGAAGAAAAGCCTGTTGGAAGTGGCGCAGACCATCGCTTTGCTATCAACCATCAGCGAGCGGGAGAAAGACCAGAACGTTGTGACTTTATCAACTTTGCACGCTGCCAAAGGGCTGGAGTGGCCGCATGTGATGCTGGTAGGCGTGACCGAGGGCATGCTGCCGTTCAAACTAGAAGACAAAAAAAAGGGCGGAACATCTGCAGGCGGCCTGGGTGGCTCGTCCATTGAACATGAATCTGCCAACGACGACATCGCCACCCGATTGCAGGAAGAACGCCGCCTGATGTACGTGGGCATCACCCGCGCCCAGCGCAGTCTGGCGGTGAGCTGGACCAAGCGCCGTAAAAAAGGCCGCGAGATGATTACTGCGCAGCCAAGCCGCTTTATTGCAGAGATGGGTTTGGACAAAACGACAGTGAAAGAAGATCCGCGTGAAAAGCTCAAAGCGCTGCGGGCTGAGTTTGCAAAGAAGGCCTTGAACGCCAGCTTAGCGACTTGAATTTCTTAAAGCAGACTGCTTAGGGCAAGTGCAGATACTGCTTTGCCAAATTTGTAAACTCGGCAAGTTGCGGATCATGGCCTAATTCCTCTTGCAAAATTTTGGCAACTGCTGCACCTAGTTTTTGAGCCTGCGCTGCATCTAAAAATAATAAACGCGAGCGCCTGGCCAGCACATCTTCCACCGTGCGTGCATACTCGTACCTAGCGGCAAAGCGAACCATGCCCTCTGTCAGCCCAACCATTAACTCGTGCTCTGAACCTTGCAAGCTGGCAACAAGATCAGCCTCATCACCATACGAATGCAAGCCTTGCGCTTCACCCATGCTGTGGATTTTTTTACGTACATTACCTACGTGCTGCGCGCCGACCAAGGGAAAATCAACCGTTACACCAGCGGGACGCGACTTCAGCAAATCAGACTCAAAACACTGCTCCAACACATCTTCCGACATCGCGCGGTAGGTTGTCCACTTGCCGCCCGTCACGGTCACCAAGCCACTTTTACTCACCAAAACCGTGTGTTCTCGGCTGAGTTTTTTAGTATTTTCGCCATCGTCTTCAGGTGGTTTAACAAGAGGCCGCAGCCCAACCCAAATAGATTTAACGTCCGCACGCGTGGGCGCTTTGTATAAATAATTGGCGGATTCATTCAAGATGAAATCAAGCTCTTCTTTGAAAGGCTCAGGCTCGCGGGCCAAGTCATCACGGGGCGTGTCGGTTGTACCTAAAATCGTTTTTCCCAGCCACGGTACAGCAAACAGGACACGGCCATCAGCTGTTTTTGGAATCAGCATGGCGTGGTCGGTTGGCATGAATTCACGGTCAACCACCACATGTACGCCTTGGCTGGGCGCAACGATATCTTTCACCGTCTTATTCACTGGTTTAACGTCTTGCTGCCGAATTTCATCTACCCACACACCTGTGGCATTGATAACGCATGACGCTGCAATGTTATATTTTTTATGAGTTTCTTGGTCTTGACACGTCAAACCAACGAGCTTGCCAGCTTCATGAATCAGCTTAGTCACTTTGCAATAATTCACCAACAAGGCGCCTTCTTTAGCTGCGCTACGCGCCAATGCAAGTGCCAAGCGCGCGTCATCAAATTGGCCGTCCCAGTATTTCACACCGCCTTTTAAACCCGATTTTTGTAAAGTTGGCAAACAATGCAAGGTTTGCTTGGTGTTTAAAAACTCAGTGGTGCCTAACCCAGCTTTACCCGCCAGTGCATCGTACATTTTGAGTCCCACACCATAAAACGGCGCTTCCCAAAACTTATATGATGGCATCACAAAGGGCAGAGGTTGTGCGATGTGCGGGGCATTGCGCAAAAGTGTCGTTCGCTCATGCAAAGCCTCACGAACCAGCGAAATATTACCCTGCGCCAAATACCTGACACCGCCATGCACCAGCTTGGTGGCGCGTGACGATGTGCCTTTGGCAAAGTCGTGTGATTCAACCAAAACCACCTTGAAGCCTCGCACTGCCGCATCTAAGGCAATGCCAAGACCCGTCGCGCCGCCACCAATAATGGCGATATCGTATGTTTTCTCTTTGGACAAACGCTCTAAAAGTAGCGCCCGATTGGTAATTAATGGTGCATGAACCTGCTGCATAAAATTATGAGTATTCACTCTGCTAAGACTGACAATTAAATATAAAATTTCAAAAAAAACTTAAAAGCAGTACTCCAGCTAAAAGCCAAAATACTGCTTTTTTTTGTCGTCAAATTGCATTGACTGAAGCATCAATAATTAGGCTGATACAAGCAAAATTAGCGGACCTTACCATCCTTCCATGCTTGAAGAAGTTTTTCGTAAGCAACTGTTTCACCTTTTGGTTTTTCATTTGCAAGTTTGGCCCATGGTGCACCCTTGGTACTCAAGTACTTGGCTGGATCACCTTTAGGATTCAACTTGGGCGCACAATTAGTCATGCCTGAACGCTCTAAACGCGCCATCACTTGATCCATTTCTTCTGCCAAGTTGTCCATCGCAGCTTGTGGTGTTTTTTCACCAGTCACAGCGACAGCCACGTTTTTCCACCACAGTTGTGCCAATTTCGGGTAGTCAGGGACGTTGGTGCCTGTTGGCGTCCAAGCTACGCGCGCTGGACTGCGATAGAACTCAATCAAACCACCATATTTGGCTGCATTTTGAGTGAAGTAATCATGACGAATGTCGCTGTCCCGAATGAACGTTAAACCAGTGATGGACTTCTTCAGGGACGTAGTTTTTGATGTTACAAATTGTGCGTACAACCAAGCAGCAGCCGTTTTGTTGGCATCATGATTTTTAAAGAATGTCCAAGATCCTACGTCTTGGTAGCCATTTTGCATGCCTTGTTTCCAATAAGGTCCATTTGGGCCAGGAGCCATGCGCCATTTTGGTGTGCCATCTGCATTAACAACAGGTAAACCAGCTTTGGTCATGTCAGCGGTAAATGCGGTGTACCAGAAAATTTGCTGAGCAATTTGACCTTGAGCTGGCACAGGACCAGCCTCACCAAATGTCATCCCCGAAGCTTCTTTCGGTGCATACTTCTTCATCCAGTCAACATATTTAGTCAGTGCATAAACAGCTGCTGGCGAATTAGTTGCGCCACCACGCGACACGGATGCACCAACTGGCGTACATTTGTCAGCTGCGACGCGAATGCCCCACTCATCCACTGGCATGCCGTTGGGAATGCCTACATCCGCCGTGCCTGCCATGGACAACCATGCATCCGTGAAACGCCAGCCTAGTGATGGATCTTTTTTGCCATAGTCCATGTGGCCATAAATCGGTTTGCCATCAATGTTTTTTATATCGTTTGTAAAAAATTCTGCAATATCTTCATAGGCGCTCCAGTTTTGTGGAACGCCCAAGTCATAGCCATACTTGGCTTTGAATTTTTCTTGCAAATCTTTGCGTGCAAACAAATCTGCCCGGAACCAATATAAGTTAGCGAACTGTTGGTCAGGTAATTGGTATAACTTGCCGTCTGGTGCGGTTGTGAAACTGGTACCAATGTAATCTTTAAGGTCAATGCCTGGGTTGGTAAATTCTTTACCACTACCAGTCATGTAATCGGTCAATGAAAGGATTTTTCCGTAGCGGTAGTGCGTGCCAATCAAATCAGAGTCAGATATCCAACCATCGTAAATCGATTTTCCAGACTGCATGGAGGTCTGCAACTTCTCAACAACGTCGCCTTCTTGGATCAAGTCATGCTTGACTTTGATGCCAGTGATTTCTTCGAACGCTTTCGCTAATATTTTGGATTCGTATTCATGCGTTCCAATAGTTTCAGAAACCACAGAAATTTCTTTCACACCTTTGGCTTGCAGCTTTTTAGCGGCATCAATGAACCACTTCATTTCAGCCGCTTGCTTATCTTTGCTTAAAGTCGAGGGCTGAAACTCGCTGTCAATCCATTTTTTAGCTGCTGCTTCGTCTGCAAAGACCTGTCCAGTCAATGCGCAAGAAGCCGCTATGGCCAATGCTGTTAATCGCAATTTCATCTCATATCTCCTTCAATGTGCACCACCCCAATATTACGAAAACTTCAGCTCTGGGGTAGCAACGAGCCGAATTCATTCATCTTATTTATGCTTTTTCAAAGCGTTTCATTGGTTTTACTTTTAACTAACCTTTGCGCATAATGAGAGCCAACAAAATCACCGATGCAATAAAACTAATCCAGATAGAAGGATCGCCTTCAAGTGAAAACCAAGTTGCCAGCTTGCCACTGACACCAACGAACATTAAATTGACATACGCAGCCGAAAGCAATCCAATAAATAAGCGGTCACCCCTAGTCGTTTGAATGGGTAAAAAACCTTTTCGAAGTGTTGTGGGTGATTTCATTTCCCACACAGTCATTCCCACCAGCATAAGTGCGATGCAGCTAAAAAATACAGCCACAGGGGTTGTCCATGCCATCCATTCAAACATTGCCAACTCCTTTTAAACACGCCCCATCGCAAAACCTTTTGCGATGTAGTTGCGTACAAACCAAATAACGATAGCGCCAGGCACAATGGTCAGAACGCCTGCGGCTGCTAAGGTTGCCCAGTCCATGCCCGAGGCTGACACGGTACGCGTCATGGTCGCAACAATAGGTTTGGCGTTCACACTGGTCAATGTTCTGGCAAGCAATAACTCGACCCAGCTGAACATAAAACAAAAGAATGCTGTTACTCCCACGCCTGCTTTGATGAGAGGCAAGTAAATGGTGATGAAAAAGCGAGGGAAAGAATATCCGTCAATATAGGCCGTTTCATCAATTTCACGTGGAATGCCACTCATGAAACCCTCCAATATCCAAACCGCCAAGGGTACGGTAAATAGCAAATGCGACAAGGCCACGGCGATATGCGTATCCATCAACCCCACCGTGCTGTACAACTGGAAAAATGGCAGTAAAAACACAGCTGGCGGCGTCATTCGGTTTGTCAGCAACCAAAAAAACATGTGCTTATCACCCAAAAAACTGTACCGCGAAAAAGCATACGCAGCTGGCAACGCTACCGTGATGGTAATCACCATGTTGATGCTGACGTAGATCAAAGAGTTGATATAGCCAGAATACCAAGAAGAATCGGTCAATATGGTTTTATAGTTCGCCCACGTGAATTGCTGTGGAAAAAACGAAAAAGTAGACACAATTTCTTCGTTTGTTTTGAAGCTCATGTTGATCATCCAATAGATGGGCAGCAAAGCAAACACAAGATATACAATTAAAAAGAAATTACGCTTTTTGAATCGATTTTCATTCATTTCCAATTTCCTTGGTTTGTGTCCCCACGCGCTGCATCCAGTTGTATAAAACAAAGCACAGCAACAAAATAATCAAGAAATAAATCAATGAAAAAGCAGCCGCTGGCCCTAGGTCAAACTGTCCCACCGCTTTTTGTGTAAGGAACTGACTCAGGAAGGTTGTGGCATTACCAGGGCCGCCGCCAGTTAACACAAAAGGCTCCGTATAAATCATAAAACTGTCCATAAAACGTAAAAGTACAGCAATCATCAATACGCCGCGCATTTTGGGTAGCTGTATATAACGAAAAACAGAAAACTTACTAGCACCGTCAATGCGTGCAGCTTGGTAATATGCATCTGGAATTGACCGTAAACCTGCATAGCACATCAAGGCAACCAAAGGCGTCCAGTGCCATACATCCATCAACAATACTGTTAGCCAGGCATGCATGGCATTGCCTGTGTAGCTGTAGTCAAAGCCTAAATTTTGCAACGTTGTTCCCAGTAAACCAATGTCTGTTCGGCCATAAATTTGCCAAATTGTTCCGACCACATTCCATGGAATCAATAGCGACAGCGCAACCATAACCAATACGGCCGATGACTTCCAGCCTTTCGAGGGCATAGACAAGGCAAGGGCAATACCCAACGGAATTTCGACGATAAGTACAGATAGTGAAAACTTTAATTGACGCCACAACGCAGCATGCAACTCTTCGTCTCGCATGACTGCTGCAAACCATTCCGTACCCACGAATACGCGCCGTTCTGGAGAAATAATGTCTTGCACAGAGTAATTGACAACTGTCATGAGTGGCAAAATAGCTGAAAAAGCAACACATATAAACACTGGCAGAACCAACCACCATGCTTTTTGATTAACTGGTTTGGTGGTCGTACTCATGCAACCAACTCCTCATTTTTATAAAAACAAGTATGTGTACACAACACTTTCAACCACACTGTGTCACCGATATTGGGTTGCAAATCATGTAAGTCCAGGCGCACTTTTAGTTTGATGCCATCGATGGCGACTGTTAGCATGGAAAACGTACCAATGTCTTGCAAATTCGTCACCACCGCCGGCAATGCGCCCTCAGCGTCAGGGCTTACAAGCTGAATATATTCAGGCCGTATGCCTAACTTTAGAGCACCATCAGGCAGTGATCTGTCGGTATTAAAGAATTTACCGGCAATTGCCAAGCGATTTCCGCTCATATTGGCTGAAATAAAATTCATGCCGGGCGAGCCAATAAAATGACCCACAAACGTGTGTCTAGGTTGTTCAAACAAGGCATCAGCAGACCCCACTTGAACGACATGCCCCCGCGTCATGACCACAACCTCCTCTGCAAAGGTCAAGGCCTCTACTTGATCATGTGTAACGTAAATCAGCGTTAACTTTAGATCGTGGTGAATTTGTTTAAGTTTGCGCCTCAGTTGCCATTTCAAATGAGGATCAATCACCGTTAATGGCTCGTCAAACAACACTGCAGAAACATCTGGTCGAACCAATCCACGACCTAACGATATTTTTTGTTTCGCATCTGCAGATAAGCCCGCTGCACGCTGGTTAAGCTGCCCACTCATATCCAGCATTTCAGCTATTTCACCGACCCGCTTTTTAATTTTATCCTTGGGTACATTTCGATTACGTAAGGGGAATGCTAAATTTTCAGCAACCGTCATGGTGTCATAAATCACAGGAAACTGGAATACTTGTGCGATGTTCCTTTGCTGCGGGCTCAGGCTAGTGACGTCTTTGCCATCAAATTTGACACTTCCATGTGAAGGCACCATCAATCCCGAGATGATATTCAACATCGTGGTCTTGCCGCAGCCAGAAGGCCCTAAAAGCGCATAAGCGCCCCCCTCTCTAAACGTCATCTGCAAAGGCAGCAAAGCATAATCTGCATCCGTTTGTGGATTGGCACGATAGGCGTGCGCTAAATCAAGATCAATGCAGGCCATCTTAGTAACTTTCCTTTGTCGATTGTGCCGTTCCAGCCGCGGCCATTCGCCTGACTGGCGCGATCAACAAGTTTCCATCGATATCAAAAACATCCACGTGTGATGGATTTAGATAAAGCGTCAGCGGGTCGCCAAGAGCAAAATAATGGACGCCTGTTAGCTGGGCGACCATGTCGCCAATCTTGGTAGTGACATGAACAAAAGTATCAGAACCTGAAATTTCTGCCAATTCCACTACACCTTGAATGGCAACATCACCTGCTTGCTCTTTGACGCGTAAAACGCTTGAGCGAACACCTATGGTCAGATCGCCACTTTTGCCTGATTCATCGTTTATCACAGACCTTACGGAAGAAAGTAGCAGCGCAGGCCCAGCGTTGATTTGTACGCCACCATCAATAGCTCGCGCAGCCATTAAATTCATAGGTGGGTCACTGAAAGCACGCGCCACGCGCAAAGATTTTGGTTCATGGAAGACCTCAGCGGTCGGCCCATATTGGAGTAACTCTCCCGCATCCATGATTGCGGTATAGCCACCGAGCAACAAGGCCTCTCCAGGCTCGGTTGTTGCGTAAATAACGGTGGATTCACCTAATGCGAAGAGCTGTGCCAACTCATCACGAAGCTCTTCGCGCAATTTGTAATCCAAATTGACCAGTGGCTCATCCAACAACATAAGCGGCGCGCCTTTGGCCATTGCCCTGGCCAAAGCGACGCGTTGCTGCTGGCCTCCAGATAATTCAGCAGGATAGCGGTCTAAAAACATCTCAATATGCAGTTTTTCAGCCAACTCACGCACGCGTTTTCTGCTGTTTTTTTCACCACGCAACTTTAAAGGTGATGCAATGTTATCGGCCACCGTTAACGAGGGGTAATTGATGAACTGTTGGTAAACCATAGCTACGTTGCGTTCGCGGACGGATACGCCTGTTACATTTACCCCATCCACCATGACGCGTCCCTTCGTTGGCACATCTAGCCCCGCCATGATCCGCATCAAGCTGGTTTTGCCCGCTTGAGTTGCACCTAAAAGCACGGTGACAGCGTTGCTTAGCGGCGCGATACTCATTTCACGCAACCAAGTTTCAGCCCCTACGGTTTTGGTTACTACATCAAGCTCGAGCTGCATGCAGATATTCCCTCATGTGTAAAAAAATCGAAAATATCAATTTAAACCCCTTAAACCTAGTATTTCGGCAAGTTTAATTCTTCGTATCGATTCGATTATGATTCGTTATAGTTCGTTTTTAATTGGTATTTACCCTAATTTTTTTCCTTTTTTTTCTATTTATAGTTTAAATTTATTACAAAAGCACATTTATTCTGGACTTTAATTTTGAATATCAATCCAAGACAACTCAGACTGCTGGATGCTGTGCAGTCACAGAACGCAATCACCGTAGAAGCTCTCGCCGACATTTTGAATGTCACACTGCAAACGGTTAGACGTGACGTACAAAAATTAGCCGATGAACATTTGCTCACTCGTTTTCATGGCGGTGTCAGAGTACCCAGTTCTACTACTGAAAACATAGCGCACCAACAGCGCGAGTCCCTCAATGCGGCGGGTAAAGCGCGTATTGCCAAAGCCATTGCCGCGCAAGTGCCTAACAACTGTGCGCTCATCATCAACATTGGCACAACGACGGAAGCTGTAGCTCGTGCGTTGCAGCAGCATCATGGTTTGCGGGTGATTACCAACAACCTGAATGTTGCCGCTATTTTGAGTGGTAATCCGAGTTGCGAAGTCATTGTTGCTGGCGGCGTTGTGCGACCACGAGACCGTGGGATTGTCGGCGAAACCACGGTTGAATTTATTCGTCAATTTAAAGTTGACATTGCATTGATCGGCATTTCTGGCATTGAGGTCGATGGCTCTTTGCGTGATTTTGATTACCGTGAAGTTAAGGTGGCGCAAACCATCATCACCCATTCGCGGGAAGTTTGGCTCGCGGCAGACCACAGCAAGTTCAATCGCCCAGCAATGGTGGAGCTGGCTACACTATCGCAAATAGACCGCTTGTTCACGGATGCTAACCCACCAGACCCGTTTCCTGAGCTGCTAGTAAATGCGCAGGTACGCTGTGATATTGTTTGATTATGTGCTAGCATTTTTTTGAATTGCACTCTATTCACACTTTTCACCCAACCGTTCAGATCGATTAGTTTTCATCATGACCTACATACTCGCACTCGATCAAGGTACATCCAGTTCCCGCAGCATTGTATTTAACGCATTGGGCGAAATTATTGCACTATCGCAAAAGGAAGTTGCTCAAATTTATCCTCAGCCAGGCTGGGTCGAACACGATGCACTGGCGATTTGGCACGGTCAACTGGCCACAGCGAAGGAAGCAATAGCTAAGGCAGGCATAGCCGTTCAATCTATCTCTGCCGTCGGCATTACCAACCAACGCGAAACCACGGTTGTGTGGAACCGAAAAACGGGTTTACCGATTCACCACGCTATCGTCTGGCAAGACCGCCGTGCTGAGCCTACTTGTGTGCAGTTGCGCGAACAAGGCTTGGCGCAAACGATTCAACAAAAAACAGGTTTACTGATTGACGCATACTTCTCAGGCACCAAGCTAAAGTGGATTTTAGACAACGTGCCCAACGCACGCGATCAAGCCGAACGTGGAGAATTGGCTTTTGGCACGATTGACAGCTGGTTGATCTGGCAATTAACCCAGGGTGCTGTCCATACAACTGATGTGAGCAATGCCTCGCGCACCATGTTGTTTAATATTCGCACGAACCAGTGGGATGTCGAACTTCTGAAAATGCTAGATATTCCTGCCGCATTGTTACCTGCAATTCAACCATCCAGCAGCATCTTTGGCCATGTCAGCGCGGATATTTTGGGTGCAAGCATTCCGATCGGTGGCGTTGCTGGCGATCAACAAAGTGCCCTGTTTGGCCAAGCTTGCTTTAAAGGGGGCATGGCAAAAAACACCTATGGCACGGGTTGCTTTATGTTAATGCATACGGGCGATACATTTCAAACATCGAGCAATGGATTGCTCACTACCAGCGCAGCGCAAACCGCTAAGAAACCCCAATTTGCGATTGAAGGTAGCGTTTTTATTGGCGGTGCAGTAGTGCAATGGCTTCGGGATGGTTTACATGCCATACAAAGCAGTGGTGAAGTGCAAACGCTGGCGCAAAGCGTGCCAGACTCTGGCGGCGTGATGATGGTGCCAGCGTTCACAGGTTTGGGCGCACCCTATTGGGATGCGAATGCGCGCGGCACGATTACCGGTTTGACACGCGGCAGCACCATGGCGCACATTGCGCGGGCTGCGCTTGAGAGTATCGCCTTTCAAAGCGCCGCGTTGCTACTTGCCATGAGCCGAGATGCGGTTGCAGCTGGCTCTGCGCCCGTGAGCGAGCTTCGCGTGGATGGTGGCGCATGTACCAACGACTTGCTGATGCAGTTTCAAGCCGACTTGCTCGGCATTCCCGTTTTACGTCCCGCAGTGACGGAAACCACAGCGCTGGGGGCCGCCTATTTAGCCGGTTTGGCTGTTGGCATTTATTCAGATTTAGATAGTATTTCCAAACTTTGGCGCTGTGAACGTCGGTTTTTACCGACCATGACACGACCACGAGCCGCAGAATTAATGTCTCAGTGGGAGCATGCGGTGCGCCAAGCTACGGCAAAATAGTCTTTTAGTAATATGAAAGTTTTCCAGTGAACGAAAAAAAGATTGCATTTTTAGGCGGTGGCAACATGGCCAGCGCCATGATTGGTGGTTTGATCAAACAAGGCATGTTAGCGAGCGACATTCTGGTGGTTGAACCGTTTGAGCCAACACGCCACAAATTAAGCGAAGACTTTGGTATCAAGGCCATGGCTGAACCTTCAAACATCTTGGCAAGTGCGAGATTAATCGTTTGGGCAGTAAAACCGCAAGTCTTCAAAGAAGCCGCGCAACAAACAAACAACTTTGCGCCAACAGCGCTTCATTTCAGTGTGGCAGCGGGTATTCGCAGTGACAGCATTGCCGCATGGTTAAAAACGGACAACGTTGTTCGTTCAATGCCGAATACGCCTGCTTTGATTGGCAAAGGCATGACAGCTTTGTTTGCACGCCCAGCCGTTTCCGCTGAGGGAAAAGCGTGGGTAGAGCGTGTGGTTGCCAGTATGGGGGAATTTTTATGGCTAGCCCAAGAGTCCCAATTGGACGCTGTCACCGCCATCTCAGGCTCAGGCCCTGCCTATGTTTTCTACTTTTTAGAAGCTATGACCGAGGCGGCTATCAAGATGGGGTTGAGCGCGGAGCAAGGCCGTCGATTGGCCATTGCAACTTTCAGCGGCGCTTCGGAACTTGCGCACCGTTCGGACGAACCACTTGAAATACTGCGCCAGCGCGTCACATCGAAAGGCGGCACGACCTATGCTGCTCTGATGTCGATGGAAGGTGACGATGTCAAACCACACTTTATCAAAGCGATGCAAGCGGCAGAGATGCGAGCAAAAGAGTTAGGCGACGAGTTCGGCAAGTAGCAAAGTAGTCATTATTTGAGTGTCAAGCTGAATGCAATACCCGCAAATACCGTGAAACCTAGCCAATGGTTTAGTCGAAACGCTTTGAAACAAGCTTCTCGTTCACGGTTTCGAATCAACCAGATGTGCCATATAACTTGAATGACAGCCACAAATAACGCTATTAAATATATAGCTGAATAGTCAATAAAATTACCGGCTAAAGTCCAAATTAGCAGGTAAAAAATATAGCATAAAGCAATGATAGTCACATCGTATCGCCCCATGGTGATGGCGGATGTTTTCATGCCAATTTTCAAATCATCGTCGCGATCAACCATGGCGTATTCGGTGTCGTAAGCGAGCACCCAAAACAGATTGCCGAACAACAGAATCCACGCCAACATTGGAACAGTGCCTTGCACAGCGCAAAACGCCATGGGTATGCCAAAACTAAAAGCAATGCCCAAAACAGCTTGCGGCATGGAAAAAAATCGCTTGGCGTAGGGGTAAATGACCGCAACTGCCAATGCGGCGAATGACAACAGTATCGTCGCCTGATTGGTTGTCAGCACCAAACCAAACGCCAACAACGCCAACACAGCGCCCAAAGAAAGCGCTTCTTTGCTGCTCAAAGCACCACTGGTGACGGGGCGATTAGCTGTGCGTTTAACGTGTTTATCAAAGTCGCGATCCGCCACATCATTCAAACAACAACCCGCGCTGCGCATCAAAATCGTGCCTAATACGAACACAACAAGTAAGTGCCAGCCTGGAAAGCCGTTTGAAGCTATCCACAAGGCACTTAGCGTGGGCCACAGCAGCAGGAGCCAGCCAGCGGGTCGGCTCCAGCGTATCAAGTCGAGATATAGCGATATTTTTTTCTGCACTGGATATTGTTTTATGACAGGCGCGTCACGCCTGGTAATTCGCAGGCATAAATAGCATTGCGCAATGCAGCTATCGCCTCGTAGCGTGTGAAGCTTTTCCGCCACACCAGCACAACACGGCGCGTGGGAGGTTGGGCACGTTTGTCGTCTGTAATGGGACGATACACGACCAACGCATCCTCAGCCTGTGATTTAGCTTTAGGTTTTTTGGTTGAATTTTCGGAAATCGCACTTGCAGGCACACTCAAACGCGGCACCAAGGTGACCCCCATGCCAGCAGCAACCATGTGTTTGATCGTCTCTAAGGATGAGCCTTCAAAACTCTTGCGAATACCCATGCTATTCCCCGAGCTATTGCCGGCGCTGTCACCAGAAAAGCGAGCAAATTCAGGGCAAACCTCTAGAACGTGATCTCTAAAGCAATGGCCCGTGCCAAGCAACAGCATGGTTTCGGCTTTGAGCTGGTCAACCGTCACCGAAGCTTGCTTGGTGAACGGGTGATTTACGGGGATGGCGGCTAAAAATGGCTCATCGTACAAAGGTGCAACTGCTAAATTGGTGTCGGGAAATGGCTCTGCCAAAATCGCACAATCCAACTCACCCGTCCGCAGTAATTCAAGTAATTTGACGGTGAAGTTTTCTTGCAGCATCAAGGGCATCTGCGGTGTTTTAGCGATCACATGTCGCACCAAATCTGGCAACAAATAGGGGCCAATGGTGTAAATCACACCCAGCTTTAACGCACCGGCCAGGGGGTCTTTGCCGCGTTTGGCAATTTCTTTGATGTTTGCCGCCTGCTCCAAAACACTCTGTGCTTGCAGCACAACTTCGTTGCCAAGTGGCGTGACGGCGACCTCGGTCGCGCTGCGTTCAAACAGCTTTAAATCCAGCTCTTCTTCTAGTTTTTTAATCGCCAAACTCAAGGTTGGCTGTGAGACATGGCAGGCGTCTGCCGCTTTGCCAAAATGTTTTTCACGCGCGACGGCGACAATATACTTAAGCTCGGTTAATGTCATGGTATCTTTTTACGGGATTGATGTGGGCTTAGGCCAAGAGCGAACCGCCTTCAAACACGCATAGCTCTCCTGACTCAAAAAACTTCCAGTTTTCGTTGGTCGTCAAAGGCTCTGTAACAACGATGACCAAGCGATCATCTGGGCCGTTTAACTCTGCAAGATTGACGCGCACATCTTCGTCTTTGAGTTGCACCTCGCAAAACGGATAGGCGCGTTGCAAATAGCATAGCTTGGTACTGGCGTGCGCCCACAAAGCTTGGCCGTTGCTGAGGATATAGTTGAACGTGCCGAATGCGGCAATTTTGGGAGTCAGTTCACGCAAGGTCAGCGTTAGCTCTTGCACGCTAGGAGCTTTTGCGTGTGATTTAGCCAGCTCTTGCATCAGCCAGCAAAAAGCCAATTCACTGTCGGTATTGCCCACAGGCTTAAAACTACCATGTAGCATGGGTGCATAGTTCTTCAAATCGCCATTATGTGCAAACACCCAATTGCGCCCCCACAGCTCTCGCACAAATGGATGGCAGTTTTCTAACGACACCTCGCCCACCGTGGCTTTGCGAACATGCGCCACGACGTTGTGGCTTTTGATGGGGTAGGTGCGTAGCAAATTCGCCATCATGGAGGTTGATGCACTTTCTTTGTCTACAAAGCAACGCACGCCTTTGCCAGGCGTTGCGCCTTCACCCTCAAAAAAAGCAATGCCCCAGCCATCCGCATGGTGGTCGGTTGTACCGCCGCGCTGCGAAAACCCAGTGAAGCTTAAAGTTAAGCTGGCGGGTAAATGGCTGTTCATTCCAAGGAGTTGGCACATATCTATATTTTACATGGGCTCATTGCTATCAAAATATTAAGCCCTAGGGTTTACGCTGTGTATATCTAGTTTGACAGCTCCAGAAGCATGTATTAACCTTGGTTTTTCGTTACAAATTAATCTTCTTTATTTTCAGCAAAGAGCTCGATATGTCCACAACTAAAAACCGTCCCAGCTTACTTGATATCGTTTACAGCCATGAAACTTCCACCCCAAACTTAGTCTATCTAACCCAGCCATTGGGCAACAACCAAGTTGTTGATTACACGTGGGCGCAAACGCTGGACCAAGCAAGACGCATGGCCACCCATTTGAAAAGTTTGAACATGGAACCTGGGGCTCGAATTGGCCTGTTGTCTAAAAACTGCGCTCACTTCTTCATGGCAGAGTTGGCGATTTGGATGGCTGGCTACACCACGGTAGCGATTTTCCCGACAGAAGGTGCTGATACCGTCAAGTATGTTTTGGAGCACAGCGGCGCAAGCATGCTGTTTGTTGGAAAACTTGATACATGGGAAAAGCAATTGCCTGGCGTTCCTGCAGGCATGCCGTGCATCGCTTTGCCATTGGCGCCTAAAACTGGCTACGACACTTGGGATGCCATCACGGCTCGCACCGCGCCTATCGACGGCCGCCCGGCTCGCAAAGGTGACGATATTGCCATGATTATTTACACATCAGGCTCTACAGGCCAGCCCAAAGGAGTCATGCACAGCTTCGAGCGTATTTGTGCTGTGGCAGAGGGCATCAATAAGCGTATGAGCGAGACTTTGGGTAATGACTCGTCGAACCGCGTGCTGTCTTATCTGCCTTTGGCGCATGTGTTTGAGCGTTCTTTTATTGAAGCATACTCATTTTTCAACGGCAAAATCCATGTGTTTTTTGCTGAATCATTGGATACGTTTGTTCAAGACTTGAACCGCGCCAAACCCACTTTATTTATTTCTGTGCCGCGCCTGTGGCTGAAATTCCAGCAGGGCGTTGCGCAAAAAATGCCTCCTGCGAAGCTGAATCGCCTGCTCTCCATCCCTATCCTTAGAAAAATTGTTGCGAAGAAAGTGCTGACGGGGCTTGGGCTTGATCAGGTGAAGATAGCTGCCAGCGGCTCTGCGCCTTTGCCTCCTTCGTTGATCAACTGGTACCGACGCTTGGGTCTCAACTTGATTGAAGGTTACGGCATGACGGAAGATCTCGCGTTTTCACACACCATGACCACGACGCACAACGAAATCGGTTATGTTGGTCTGCCCTACGATGGTGTCGAGGTGCGCATCAGCGAACAAGGCGAAATTCAAATCAAATCGCCTGGCCAAATGGTGGGCTATTACAAACGTCCTGACTTGGATGCAGAAGTTTTTACCAAAGATGGTTTTTTCTGTACGGGCGACCAAGGTGAACGCCTGCCAGATGGTCAGCTCAAAATCACAGGTCGCTTGAAAGAGCTTTTCAAGACGGGCAAAGGTAAATACGTCGCGCCAGCTCCGATTGAAAACAAACTCAATGCGCACCCGATGGTTGAATCCAGCATGGTATCTGGCGTGGGACAATCCGCATCTTACGCCTTGGTCGTGCTGGCTGAGGATGTTCGCCCTAAATTGAGTGACCCAGCGTTTAAGGCCGAAGTCACAGAAGCGATGACCGCTTTGCTCAAGGAAACAAACAAGGGTTTGGCTGATTATGAGCAGATGAAAATGCTGGTCATCGCCAAAGAGCCTTGGTCTATTGACAACGGCTGCTTAACTCCGACCATGAAAATCAAACGCAACAAAATTGAAGCCTTGGTGGAACCAGATGTTGACAAATGGTATGCCAATAAAGGCGCTGTGCTTTGGGTTTAGAACAGCGCGTGACTGAGCTGGAAATCAAAGCCAGCTACACAGAAGATTTGATGGATCAGCTCGACAAAGTGATCGTGCGACAACAGGAGCAAATTGACCTGCTGATCAAAGCGATCACTGAGTTGCGCCAATCCAGCACAGATGGCGGCTTGGGTGGTGCGCGGAATCTGCGTGACGACCTTCCGCCGCACTTCTAAACATGCTAGAGACTGTTTTGCAAGCGCGTGGTTTGACGTTTGAATTTCCTCAGCAGCTAGTTTTCAACGATTTCTATATAGCTATTCCAACTGGCTTGACATATGTTGTCGGCGATGAAAGCTCGGGCAAATCAACACTTTTAAGGCTTTTTGCCGGTGATTTAACGGCGCAAACTGGCAACATCGTAATCTATGATGCCAGTCAAGCTGACGATTTTGCATCATACAAAAAACATGTCTTTTGGATTGATCCGCGCACCAACGCGCATGACAATATATCGCCAAACGATTACTTTGACTTGCAGCGTCGCATTTACCCTGCGTTCGATGATGCAGTGTTGGCTGATCTGATCAAAGGTTTGAGTTTAAGTGATCATGTAGAGAAGGCAATTTACATGCTGTCAGCAGGGTCAAAACGCAAAGTTTGGCTGGCAGCAGCATTTGCCAGTGGTGCAACTGTGACCTTGCTTGACGAACCTTTTGCCGCTCTGGACAAGGCATCGATCAATTTTTTGATTAGCTATTTAAGCAATATGACCAAAAAAGCCAAGCGCACATGGGTGATTGCAGACTATGAAGTACCGCAAAATTTATCTGTGAATTACACGATTGATTTAACCCTATAGCCGGCGTATTTATTATCTAAGTAGCTATAAAATAAATAGCTATTTAAAACCATAATATCCGCCATCGTTAATTTTTACGCTTCAACCTGCCTGCCAAATCCGCTGATACTGGCACAACACCTGCGGCATGTCGTTGGTTATTACACACTTCGTGGCTGATGGCCAAGTTTTCAATATGGCTGTTGCCGCCTTCACTCAGTGGTTTGATGTGTTCTAACGTGGCGGCTTCAGGCTGCACGTGCTCACCGCAGACCCAGCAGGGCACCACGCCATGCAGTTGGCGTGCCACGGCTTTGTACATTTTGTCGCGGGTGTGGGCTAATCTGCTCATTCTGAATCTTGCAAAGCTGCATGCATGTGCTGCTTGTACTCAAACCAAAACGGATTCCAAAACCCCATGAAACGCTGCGTCATCAGCACACCTGCAGTTCCTGTGGTTGGTGAAATCCACCAATGCGGCCCTGCCAAACCACCCCATTGCACCTCACCCACGGGCGTATTGGGTTGAAAGTCAGAACTGCCACGCGTCACCGCACCGCACAGACTGAATCCCAAGCTCGGCACTGGTCCATCAGGAATATTCATTTGTCCACTCTGGGCGAATTGCAAACTGCGATTAGCGGGCAACTGGTCGCGAAGTAACTCAGCCAACATCGCTGGTTTGAGCAATTTTCCCTGCCCCGGTAAAAGCTGTGCGAGCAGTGCCAGCAAGTCAGTCTGCGTCGTCACCAAGCCGCTGCTAGCCGCTTGGCGCGGGACTGGCTTGATAAAAGCGCCAGGCCACGGCATATTATCCAAACGATGTAAACCCGGCTTGGTTGCGGTCATAGGATGCCCTGCATACAGCGTTGCCAAACGCGGGATTTGATCTTCTCGCAAAAGGTAAGCGGTATCAACCATGCCCAGGGGTTCAAACAAACGGGTTTTGAACGCCTCCGCCATGGTTTGCCCCGTAACGATTTCAACCAAACGCCCCACCACGTCCGTCGCCATGGAATATTGCCAGCTAGTCCCCGGCTGGTAAATCAGTGGTAACGCTGCCATCTGGTCCATCAACTGCTTTAAGGTGCTGTCTGGTTTGCGCACGCCCGCAGCTGCATAAGCGCTGTAAATCAAGG
>JAYSZH010000191.1:0-2944 GCA_043738155.1 Polaromonas sp.
CCTTGATCGACCAGCTCGCAGCCAGTCAAATCCAAACTTGCCTGCTCGTCACCGCAGGGCGAGCCGCCGCTGCCGTAAAAGCCCTTTTAGAGCATAAAAAACGACTCCAGCCGGCGTATTTATTGCCTGAGCAGCTATCAATTTTATACATCCCACAACTCACCCAAACCGATTTTGACCACCTGCTGTGGAGCTGCGATTTGAATTTTGTGCGGGGTGAGGACTCGTTGGTTCGCGCTATTTGGGCAGCAAAACCGTTTATTTGGCAGATTTACCCGCAGCATGATGGGGCGCACCATGCCAAGCTGGATGCGTTTTTGACGATGATGGATGCGCCAGCATCGTTGAAAACGGCGCATATTGCTTGGAATGCGTCAGCAGCTGAACGCAAGATTGACCCGTTTTTGCCGCATTTTCCGCTGCTTGACCTGCCAACTTGCCTACCAATTTGGGGGGGAAGTGCTGAAAAATTAAGCACCAAGCTACGTTTGCAAGCTGATTTGACATCCAGCCTCATCGCTTTCGCTGAGAAAAACGGCTAAAATCATGGGCTAACTTCGATTCATTCGAAAAATTTCACTCACAGAACCGTTAAGAAGTACCACCATGGCATTGAAAATCGCTCAAGAAATCCGCGCAGGCAACGTCGTTATGCACGGTAAGGACCCTATGATTGTCCTGAAAACCGAATACGCTCGCGGTGGCCGTGGTGCCGCAACGGTGCGTATGAAGCTGAAAAGCTTGATCGGCACCTTCAATACCGAGCAAGTGTTCCGTGCTGATGACAAGTTTGACCAAATCGTGCTGGACAAAAAAGAGTGCACTTACTCCTACTTCGCAGAGCCTATGTATGTGTGCATGGACGGCGAGTACAACCAATATGAAGTCGAAGCCGAAAATATGGGCGACGCGCTGAACTACCTCGAAGACGGCATGGAGCTGGAAGTGGTGTTTTACGAAGGCAAAGCCATCTCCGTTGAAGTTCCAACCAGCGTGCAACGCGTGATCGAGTGGACCGAGCCAGCTGTCAAAGGCGACACATCAGGCAAAGTGCTGAAGCCAGCTAAATTGGCCACAGGCTTTGAAATTGGCGTGCCAATTTTTGTGGCGCAAGGCGACATGGTTGAGATCGATACGCGTACGGGTGAGTACAGAAAACGTGTCTAACAAGCCGCGCTTCGTAAAAAGGCTCCCGCACGGATAGTGTTGGAGCCTTTTTTAATGCCTCCATTTTCAAGCACAATACAAATATGGAAAACACACAAAATCTGAACGTCTCCCGACTTGCCAACGCTTGGGCTGAACTGCAGCAGCATGCCAATGAAGGCAGTCCGCTTGATGCAGATGCTTACCGCCTTGCATTTGCTGACCCTGAATTTTTGCTACGCCGTGAAACACGGGGTTTGCGGATGCAGCTGGAGATGCTGAAGCCAGAAGTGGGCATGCAATCGCAGGGGATTGAGAGCACGGTGGTTGTGTTTGGCAGTGCGCGCTTTGCAGCACCTGAGGACGCGCTTAAAGCGCAACTAGCGGCACAAGCGACTGGTGATGCTAAAGCCATAGCACTGGCTGCACAGAAAGCCCGAAACGCAGACTATTACGCCCAAGCACAGCAGTTTGCCCGCTTGGTAGCGGGCTATGGCGCACGCAAACCCGCGAAAGACCGCTTGTACATTTGCACGGGTGGCGGCCCTGGCATCATGGAAGCGGCAAACCGTGGCGCCAGCGATGTGGGTGCCCTGACGGTAGGGCTGAACATTGCGCTGCCGCACGAGCAGAGCGGCAACCCGTATGTGTCGCCGTCACTGAATTTCAAGTTCCACTACTTTGCCCTGCGCAAAATGCACTTCATGATGCGCGCCAAGGCTTTGGTCGCCTTTCCAGGCGGCATGGGCACGTTGGACGAGTTGTTTGAAGTGCTGACTTTGGTGCAGACCCGCAAAGCCAAGCCCGTGCCTATTGTGTTGTTTGGTACTGATTACTGGAAACGGTTGATTAATTTTGACGTGATGGTGGAAGAAGGCACGATTTCCAAGGAAGATTTGGACTTGTACACCTACACCGATGACCCGCAAGTGGCGTGGGACACCATCAAAACGTTTTACAAGCTGACCTGATATTTACTGCAGACTTAGCCACCATCGCTGGCTGGGTCGTCAAAATCTCTGTCAGTCGGTAGCAAAGCCTGTGCATGTGTTTCAGGCAGGGCTTCAACCTTTTTCAAAGCTCGGCTCATCGCGCGGGTGCGCACGTCGGCATCGGTGAGTGTTTTGAGCACGGTTTCGGTTTGTGAACGCGCTTTGTCCAGCATGCCGCCAAACTTGCCAAACTCGGTTTTCACCGCTCCAAGTACTTGCCAAACTTCGCTGGAACGTTTCTCTAAAGCCAGCGTTCTGAAACCCATTTGCAGTGAGCTAAGCATTGCCAGCAACGTGGTTGGCCCAGCCAAGGTGATGCGGTGCTCGCGTTGCAGCGATTCCATCAACCCCGGGCGGCGCAGCACTTCGGCGTACAGCCCCTCAGTGGGCAAAAACAAAATCGCAAAATCGGTGGTGTATGGCGGCTCTATGTATTTTTCGGAGATGGATTTGGCTTCTAAGCGAATCCGCATCTCCAAAGCCTTGCCGGCTGACTCTGCGCCCAATACATCTGCGTTGGCTTGCGCTTCTAAGAGGCGCTCGTAATCTTCGTTCGGAAATTTGGCATCAATCGGCAACCACAGCGGTTCACCATCAACCGATCGACCTGGCAGCTTGACGGCAAAATCGACCACGTTTTTGCTGCCCGGTTTGGTGGCAATTTGCGCACCGTATTGGTCAACGGTGAACACTTGCTCCAGCAAACTAGCCAGTTGCGCTTCGCCAAAAATACCGCGTGTTTTGACGTTGGTGAGCAAGTGCTTCAAATCACCCACGCCCTGCGCCAGCGTTTGCATTTCACCCAA
>JAYSZH010000192.1:0-2893 GCA_043738155.1 Polaromonas sp.
TGCTGATAACATCACAACCATGCTTATACATCCTCAAATCAATCCCATCGCGCTGCAACTTGGTCCTTTGGCTATCCATTGGTATGGCTTAACCTACCTTGCTGCGTTTGGTCTGTTCATGTTGCTTGGTTTTAAGCGGCTTAAGCATCAGCCCTATGCGCGACTAGCAGGCGACACGGCTGGAAAATGGTCTAAACGGGACGTGGAAGATATTTTGTTCGCGGGCGTGATGGGCGTTATTTTAGGTGGGCGCATTGGCTACTGCTTGTTTTATAAACCAGCGTATTACGCATCGCATCCGTTGGAGATTTTTGCAGTCTGGCAGGGTGGCATGAGTTTTCATGGCGGCATGCTGGGGGTGATTGTGGCGATGGTCTGGTACGCCTATTCGAGAAAAAAATCGTTCTGGCAGGTGATCGACTTTGGCGTGCCTTGCGTGCCCACGGGTTTGGCCGCTGGTCGAATCGGAAATTTCATCAACGGTGAGCTTCCAGGGCGTCTGGCCGACCCATCTTTGCCTTGGGGCATGGTCTTCAGGGGGTATGGTGATGCACCGCGCCACCCTTCACAGGTGTATCAATTCCTGCTGGAAGGGTTGCTGTTGTTTGTGTTGCTGTGGCTGTACGCCCGTAAAGAGCGCAAAGAGGCGCAAGTGTCAGCGGCGTTCTTCTTTGGGTATGGCGTGTTGCGCTATATCGCAGAGTTTTTCCGCGAACCAGACGCACATTTGGGCATTTTGTCGCTGGGCATGAGTATGGGGCAATGGCTGTGTATCCCGATGATCTTGGGCGGTGCTGGTCTATGGCTTTGGGCCAACAACCGAAAGAACGAACGCATTACAGGCCTCAATTAACGCATCTGGCTGGTCGCGGTGTGGCGAATGGCCGCAATCAGGTAGTTCGAGCAGTTGGGTGTGAGCTAATACGCGCTTGATGCCGTGAATCTGCTCAAGCGTGCCATATTCATCGTCCAGCCCCTGTACGGCCAAGAGCGGGCTGGTGATGGTTTTGATCGCTTGGGTCAAGTTCCAATGCCTAAAAGCGGGATTGAGCCAGATGTCGTTCCATCCCCAAAAAGTGGAATCAACGTTGTCATGGAATCGCTCCAGTTTGCTGCGAAGATCCGTGGTTTCGTAGGCTAATTTGGCTTGCTCAATGCTGTTAATAGATATATTTTCCACCAAAATATGAGGTGCTAAAACGATAATACCCGACGTATTACTTGGGTATCTTGCTGCAAAAAGTAGAGCAATCGATCCGCCGTCGCTGTGTCCAAATAACCAAGGTTTTTGAACGTCGGTGTCGATGTTGAGTACCTTCAGCAGAGCTGGCAAGACCTCAAAAGCCTGACGGTGCATGAAATCGGGTTGCCAAGCCTCGTCAGCCGAGCGCGGCGTTGATTGGCCATAGCCGGGGCGGGAATAGACCAAACCACGGCAGTTCGCAGCCTCGCACAGCTGCTTCGGAAAATCTTTCCACATGGCCACAGAGCCCAAACCTTCGTGCAAGAAGACGATCAATGGTTGCCCAATATCCGTTGAGCCTACCCATTGGTACTCGATGCGAATGCTCTTGTTCGTCCTGCTATCCGCCCAGGCAATGTTTACGAATTGGCTTGCTGTCATCTGTACTTTATCTGCGTTATTTAGCGGCTTCACTATCGCGCAATTTGAAACGCTGGATCTTGCCGGTTGCGGTTTTGGGGAGTTCAGCGATGAATTCAATCGAGCGCGGGTATTTGTAGGGCGCTAATCGGTCTTTGACGAAGGCTTTGAGTTCAGCTTCTGTCGCAGATTGTCCCGCTTTGAGCACCACATAGGCTTTGGTTTTGGTGAGTCCTTCACTGTCATTCACACCGATAACAGCGGCCTCTAAAACGGCTGGGTGCTGCACCAAAGTTGATTCCACCTCAAAGGGCGAGACGTAAATGCCGCTGACTTTGAGCATGTCGTCGCTGCGACCCGAATAGGTATAAGTGCCGTCGGTGTTGCGGATGTATTTGTCGCCGCTTTTGGTCCAAGCGCCTTGAAAGGTATCCCGCGATTTGTCGCGGTTGCCCCAGTACAAGAGCGCTGCGCTGGGGCCGTTGATGAACAAATCGCCCGTTTCGCCATCAGGTACGGGCTGGCCGTCGTCGCCACGTAGTTCAATGTCGTACCCCGGCACTGGCCATCCGGTGGTGCCGTAACGCACCTTGCCAGGGCGGTTTGACAGGTAAATGTGCAACATTTCGGTGGAGCCAATGCCGTCCACAATCTCCACGCCGAAATGCTGGGTAAAGCGTTCACCCAGGTCTGCCGGGAGTGCTTCGCCTGCCGAGGAGCACAGTCGTATGGCCACCTGTTGTTTGGTCGGCAGGTTGGGCGAGGCCAGCATGCCTGCAAAACCAGTGGGCGCACCGAAGAACACGGTCGGTTGGTGGCCTGGTCGGGTGTCTGTCCAACGCTTGAAGGTCGCATCTGGGGTGGGGCGTTCGGCCATCAGTACCACAGTGGCACCCACGCTGAGCGGAAAGCTCAGACCATTGCCCAAACCGTAGGCAAAGAACAGCTTGGCGGCTGAGAAGCACACATCTTTTTCCGTGATGCCCAGCACCGGTGTGCCATAGAGTTCTGCCGTCCAGTAGGGGTTGGCCTGGGTGTGCAAAGTGCCTTTGGGGCGACCAGTCGAGCCTGACGAGTAGAGCCAAAATCCCGGATCGTCAGGGCTGGTGTTGGCTGCTTTTTCTAAAGGTGCATGTTCGCTGATCAAGGCATCCAAGGACACAGCATTTGCTTGCAAGGTGGCGTCCGGACGAGAAATAAGTACTGTTTTGATCTCGTGGCCGCCTTTGGCCATCGCAACCTGCAAGGTCGGCAACAGCGCCTGCGAGACGATGGCCACCTGCGCGCGGC
>JAYSZH010000193.1:0-7325 GCA_043738155.1 Polaromonas sp.
CAAAACTGGTGCCATAAGAGGCATTGACACGCCAGGCCGGGTTGATTTTGTAGCCGTAACCTGCGAACCAGGTATTGCTGTCGCCAAATTGCGAGTTGCTGTCACGGCGCACATTCGCTTGCCAGCTGTGTGCACCTGCTGCACCGTTTAAACCTGCAAAATATGACGAAACATCGCGCTTTGTCACATCGTACAAGATGGAACTATCGACTTTTTGTGTCAAACGCTCAAGACCTACCAAGGCTACGCCAAGAGGCGTGTCAATGTCGTTTTGCCAAGAGATTTGGTCTTGTTGCGTGTTGAACTTGCTAGGAAAGTAAGCCGATTCAATGTCATTCGCACGGTCTTGGGACTGTGAAACGCGCAATTGCGTTTTCCAATTGGGCAGCACTTTGCCCTCTATGCCTGCACGCAAGGTTTGTGCACGCACGGCAGCGCGGGTGTCACGGCCAGGGCCGTCGTCGTAATGGCTCACACCGTCAGAATACAGCAGGCCTGCATCAACACGCCAATCTGCATTAATTTGATAAGCCACGGACGCGTTGACAGCGTCTTGCTTGAAACCGTCGCGGTCGGCATTGTAATTACCAAAAGCAACCTTGCTATTCGTCGTAGAAAAACCTTTGTCATGCGTTTTTTGAACCCCAAGGGCGTAGCTCAATGCGCCATCGCCACCATTGACGCCGGCAGAAGCCTGCACAAATGAATTTGATCCAAGCGCAAACGAGGCACTCGGGCTAAAACCTTTAACCCCTTTACGCATAAACACCTGTACCACACCGCCCACGGCTTCGCTGCCATACAAAGCCGAGGCTGGACCTTTGAGCACCTCGATGCGCTCAATCATATCCAGCGGAATATTGTCCCAGCTGGGCGCGCCTGTTGTGGCAGAGCCAAATCGCACGCCGTCAATCAACAAAATGGTATGGCGCGTCTCCGTACCACGTGTGTAAACACCAGAATTTTTGCCCAAACCACCGTTTGCGGACATTTGAATGCCGGCGCTGCGAATCAATACCTCAGTCAAAGTGCGGCCAGAAGACGCTTCAATGGTGGCACGGTCAATGACCACCACATCGCTGACCAAATCATCAGCGCGAGTTTGAATGCGCGAAGCAGTGACGACAACTTCTTTAAGTTGCGTTTGTGCAAATGCGCTGGACGGCACGGAAAAAGCGGCAAAAGCGGATGCCAAGGCGAGTGGAAGCGCAGCTAGGCGCAATGAAGAAATGCAAGTTTTCATGTAAATAAATACCAAGATTGAAACCCTTTGCCGTCGTCCCCGACAGCACATGGGCGTAACGGCCGCCAATCAAAACTATTATTTTGACGTGCAACCACCTTGTTGGCCGGTATCCGGGCTGGTGAAACAACCTCCATCGCCTTCCCAAGCATGTGTTCAAAACGCTCAGTGGCCGAGATGGAAGCGGAATTAAAAGTGGTTTTTAAATACTTAAAAATTCGTTCACTTACCGTTGCGGGGGCAGCACAGGTTGGGCAAAATGAAAATGAATCCCCACTTTACCCCCCTGTTTCCCGTTGAACTGCAGCATGCGAACCACACTGCGAGCACCAACAACCCATATTCTAGCCTTTAAGCTTGCTATTTCCCTACAAAATGTGGGGATGACCTCTACAATGTCTCCTGCCATGCAAAAACACACCCAGCAGACACAACTTGACCAAGTGACAGAACGTGTTGAGCGATTGCTCGTGCGTCATCTTGAATTGCAACGAACCAACGCTTTGCTCAGCGATCAACTTGCACTGCTAACACATGAGCGCGACTCACTCAAGTCTCGCCTTGGCGCAGCGCGTGCGCGGGTAGATGCTTTGCTGGAGCGCTTGCCTGAAGTCATGGGTTCGGACGCGATGAAGGAAAACGCATGAAGGCTCCCGTATGAAACAGATCGAAGTGCAAATCATGAGTCAAAGCTATTTGCTGGGCTGTCCCGAGGGTGGTGAAGCACAAATGATGGCAGCCGTGGGCAAAGTAGACGCTGCGATGTGCAAAATCCGCGATGCCGCGAAAATCAAAGCCCGTGAACGCATTGCCGTGTTAGCCGCACTGAATTTGGCTTTCGAAGCAGGCGAAGAATCCGCAAGCGCCGCTTCAGTTGCTGCACCGCAGCTTGATCTTGACGGTGCACCCAGCCAGCAATTCACCGATTTGATCGCCAAGCTGGACGAAGCTTTGGGCGACGATGGGCGTTTGCTGTAAACCTAAAAGTTACTTATCTTTTAAGTTTGTAAAAAACTTAATTTCGATCTCTTTTCGCTTTCAATTGCCCTTTTGCAGGTCTACAATCATGTTGTCTGCGGTGCTTGCTGAGCTGTAATTTCCTAGAACCAATGCTTTTAAAGCTCGGGCTTGGAACATCGTCTTGCTAGCGTGATCGTCTCGCGTTAGATGAACCCAAAGCGAGGCTGACCTCGCCCACCTGAACCCCGGTTCAGGATGCCGGTTCAGCAGCATTTGCAGACAACTTTATCGCTTCGATTTGGCTTAAACTCAGGCTATGCATTTTGGTTGCATACTTACAGTTTTATAACTCGTCATCTCTAGGCTTAATTTCCCAATATGTCCATATTCTCCCTTATCGATCCTTTGCTCGTGGTCGAGCTGCTCACACTTGGTCTGTGCACGGGTTTTTTGGCTGGTTTGCTGGGCATAGGCGGCGGTATGTTGATGGTGCCTTTCGTCACTTTTATCTTGACCAGCAAGGGCTTCCCCACCGAGCACATTGTCAAAATGGCCGTCGCAACCTCGCTGGCCACGATTTGTTTTACCTCATTGTCGTCCGTTTGGGCACACCACAAGCGCGGTGCCGTGTTATGGCCGGTCGCACTCACTCTTGCACCCGGTATTTTGGTCGGCTCAGCCCTAGGTGCACAGCTCGCTGTGGCGCTACCGGGCAAAGTCTTGAGTGTGCTTTTCGCCGTTTTCGTCGCCTTTTCAGCCACGCAGATGTTTTTAAACCGCAAACCCAAGCCCAGCCGTGTACTGCCTGGCAAATTCGGCATGTTCAGCGTGGGTGGCTTGATTGGCGTGCTGGCATCCATCGTCGGCGCGGGCGGCGCATTTATCTCTGTGCCGTTTATGACCTGGAGCAACGTCAAAATCCACAACGCGGTGGCCACATCCGCAGCCTTAGGCTTCCCCATCGCTTTCGCAGGCACGCTGGGCTACATCTGGGCTGGTTGGAACTTGCCGCCCATGCAAAGCACTCTCTCGGAAAGCGCACTCTCTGGCTCTGCCGTTTTAACTGGCAACCTGGGCTATCTCTACCTCCCAGGTCTCATCATCATCTCCATCGCCAGCATGTGCACAGCCCCCCTGGGCGCAAAAACAGCGCACAAAATCGATATCGCACCTCTTAAAAAGGTGTTTGCCAGCGTGTTGTACGTGCTGGCAGCTTATTTCTTATTCCACTGAACTGTTAAGGCAACATCGACTTGGGCAAACTGAACTCCCTGTCAGTCGCCAATGTCCACAGCGCCAACAGCACAACAATCAAACCGCCACCAACAGCAACGTACATTGCCGTTTGCACATGGCTGTAAGCCAGTGCCCAAGGCGAAATGACCATCCACAGCCCGAGGATGGCTTCCGTCCACTCTTCCCAGGCTTTAGGTGCCAGCATCGCTCCAAGAGCAGTCGCCACCAGCGCCAGACCGATGATGACGGCGTTCGAAGTGGCAAAAGACTCTGAACTGTAATCCAGAACCCAAGGCGAAAGAACCAACGCAACGCCCAAAACCGCGTTAACGGGATCCTGCCAATGCTTGAAACTTTTCATCTTTCTAACCTCCTGCCAGCAATTTGCTAGCCTAGTTTAGATTAACTTTATGGTCCGAAGTTCCTCATAAGACTGTGTGGCCTCGTCAATCGGATCAGCCGCAACTCATCGTCTTTCTCTTCGCGCTGACCCACACTTTGCACCACGTTGTTGGTATCAAGGTAAGCGCTAAAGTACATGTTCTGAGCACCATCCAGCCACCGATACGTCATAATGTCTCCCCGCCAATTCGCCACATGGTCAATTCGGGCAGGACGGCCAAACTCGCGCTCAATATCTTGGCGTGTCCACTTCCCCGCAACCACCCGCGAGAAATCTGCCGGGTTCAACACCTGCCGAACTGACACCACCTTATCAGCGGCATCCATATCCACCATCACCGCACTTCGCCCCTCAGGTTGCAGCGAATACTGCAGCCGCGTCCCAGAAGCCAGGCCAACAACCGCCGTAGGTTTGCCGAATTTCTTAATTACATCGTCACGCGGTGTGCCTAGTCGCAGTGATTCCACTGCGCAACCGGTTAGAACCAAAGATGACACAACAAGACCCAGAAAGCGGTTTTTCATGGCGTATCCTTCAGAAGCATGGTTAAGATTTTTTTGACGATCTCAGCATCCCAAAGTTCCGTCATTCACTCAAGCTATTGCGCTAATGCGCTATTGCATTACCCCACGCCGCTGCCGCACCACATCCGCAGCCGTCACCGACGCCGCCTGATTGCCCCACGCATTGCGAATATACGTGGTCACGGCGGCTATGCCTTCATCGTCCAGAACATGCGCAAACGGCGGCATACCGAATGGGCGGGGGTTGCCGACTGTGCTGGGGGCATAGCCCCCGGCAAGCAGGATGCGAACTAGGTTGGTGGTGTTGGGCAGGCTGATGGCTCGGTTGCCGGCGAGCGCTGGCAACGCGACGTTGCCTTCTACCCGCATGCCCTGTCCTTGCTCGCCGTGGCAGGTGGCGCAGTGTTGGGTGAAGAGTTCTGCGCCTTTGTCAAAAAGGACAGGTTTGGACTTATCAGAAGCTGTTGATTTTATTAGGTTTTTTCCGTTAACCTGAGGCAGACTTTGCAAATACGCCGCCATCGCCTGCAAGTCCGCATCTGTCCAAAACTGGGTGCTTCCTGCCACTACCTCGGCCATGGGGCCTAGCATGCTGGCGTTGGGGGCTATGCCGGTTTTGAGCAGGGCGACCACGTCTTGACGCGGCAAGTGGGCAACGCCTGCCTCGGCTGGGTCGACCAACGACGGGGCGTACCAGTCGCGCATGGGCATGAGTGCGCCACCAAGCAGTTGGTCGCTGAATTGGTTGTTCACACTCGCGCCCAGCGCGTTCCGCTCGGCATGGCAGGCGCTGCAATGGCCTAGACCGCGAACCAAGTATGCACCGCGTTGCACCTGTTCATCACTCGTTTTTAAGGCACTTGTTTGACCTCTAGCCGGCGTATTTATTTCCTCATCAGCTATATTATTAATAGCATTTTTAGCAATGTTTTGATCCACTTTTTCAAAAAACAAAGTTCGCCAAAACGCCAGTGCGACCTGCGTGTTGAACGGAAAAGGCAAGTCGTGCGGCTTGTTGATTTGTGCCACGGGTGCGACGCCATGCATGAAGTAGCTGTACAAATCATCAGCATCCGCACGGGTAATCTGGGTATAGTTGGGGTATGGGAAAGCGGGTGTAAGCAAGTGGCCATCGGCACTGCGGCCTTCGACCATGGCACGGTGAAAAGCGTCTGCCGACCACTTGCCGATGCCCGTGGCGACATCCGGCGTGATGTTGCTGGTGTAAACCGTACCAAACGGCGTGGCAATGGCTTTGCCGCCCGCAAACGCTGCGCCGCCACGGGCGGTGTGGCAGGCGGCACAGTTGCCGATTTTGGCTAAGTAGGCGCCGCGTTGGACTTGTGGGTCACTCAGTTTTAAAGTGCCATTTTCGACTCTAGCCGGTGTATTTATTGCCTGAGTTGCTATTAAATCAGTAGCATATATTTCACGTAAAAGTAGTCCGCCAGCCATCGCGGCGAGCAAGGTCAAGAATACCAAAAGGACGGCAAAGATGCGGCGAACAGGTGCCCAGCGATTCCAACGAGACTTCATTTTGCACCCCCGCATTGTTCAGTCACTGGTTGCGGTACGCTGGCTGCAGGCTTGCTGAAAGCTGGCACGGGCTGCGTCGCTAGCCAACTAGACACCGCATCAATATCGTTCGGCGTCAGCACTTTGGCGATACGCCCCATGCAATCTGGCGCGTGAGCACGCCTCAGGCCTGTTTGCCATGCGCCCAGCTGGGCAGCAAGGTAGTCGCGCGGTAGCCCTAAAAGCGCGGGCGTGCTGGGCAAAACACCCATCAGCGCTGTGCCGTGGCAACTGGTGCATGCGGCAAGTTGTCGGGTTGAGTCGCCCAGCAAAACCAGTGTTCTGCCAAGCTGGAGCGTTGCGGTGCTGGCGGGTGTTTTCAGGGGCATGGGCTGCGCATACGGCACATCTAAACTAGCAAAATATTGCGCCATTTCTAACAAATAGGCATCATTCAGATGCTCCACCATACCCACCATCAGCCCGTAGTGACGACGGCCTTCTTTGAAATTTACCAATTGGTTAAATAAGTAACCCGCTGGTTTGCCCGCAATACGTGGAAAATAAGCTTGATTGGAGGTAACGCCTTGCGCACCATGGCATGTGGTGCAGGCTTGCATGCGCTTGGCCATGCTGTCCGCTTGCTGTTGGACAGCAGGTTGCGCATGCACTTGTAGCGCGAGCCAAGTCGCAAGAACAATGAGGATAAATCGCAAAGTAGTATTTAAAATGGTCGGTGTAATAGGATTCGAACCTACGACCCCTTGCACCCCATGCAAGTGCGCTACCAGGCTGCGCCACACACCGATTTTTGGTTAATTATACCTGCAACGCATGCGAGGATGCGGTCAAAAGCTCGCGAATTTCGTTCAGTTCTTGACGTACAAATTGCCATTTGAAGTTGCTATTACTATTGCCTGAGCTGGACGTCGCTGGTTTTGAAACAGCCATTGCAGCAGCAAATGCCGCCTCTAATGCATCAGCATCGCTGATTTCTTGCTCTTCTTGTGCCAAACCATTGACTGAAGTCTGAGTTTGCGCGTCTGAATCATCTGCGCCATTGCTGCGTTTTTGACTTCTGTGCACTTGTCCCATCTCTTGCATTTGGTTACGTGCGCCGTGAATGGTGAAACCTTGGTCATACAACAATTCACGAATTCGGCGAATCATCAGCACCTCGTTGTGCTGGTAATAGCGGCGGTTGCCGCTGCGTTTCATGGGGCGCAGTTGCGTGAATTCCTGCTCCCAATAGCGTAGCACGTGGGGTTTGACACCACATAAATCGCCCACTTCACTGATCGTGAAGTAGCGTTTGGCTGGAATGGGCGGGAGAGAATTCTCCATGAAATCAATGTCCTACGTGAATAAGCTAGTAGATTACTCTAACTTTTACACTTGTAAACTGATTTGTGAAAATTTATTTAACTGTGAAAAATAAGCAACA
>JAYSZH010000194.1:0-20662 GCA_043738155.1 Polaromonas sp.
TATTCTTTTAAAGTTGGTTTTACTGAATTTATTACAAACGTGATGATACAGAAAAATACATGGGTTTTGAAGACTGATGTTCTAAGTCAAGTTTGAGTCAAATGCAGGGCTAAATTTGCTATATTTTTCATAGCGTTATAGGCAATAAATACGCCGGCTAGAGGCATAAAATACTCCTTATTTCCGTCATTCCCGCGCAGGCGGGAATCCACAGGGGCGCGGCGATGGATTCCCGCCTTCGCGGGAATGACGGTATTTTTTTGAAACGACGTGATCTTGAAACGGAAACGAGGCTAATTAAGCCGCAATCGCCTTCGCCAGCTTGTCCTTCGTCTCGCTCAGCTCTTTCGGCAGGTGGTAGGCCAGCTTGGTGAACAGCTCGTCGTGCAGTTTCAGCTCGTCGGTCCACGCGGCTTTGTCGAAGCTGGTGACGGTGTTGAACTGTTGTTCGGTGAAGTTCAAGCCGTTCCAGTTGATTTCCCCGTAGGTGGGGCTGACGCCAAAGGGCTGGTCTACGCCTGAAGCTTTACCTTCAATACGGTCTATCATCCAAGCCAATACGCGCATGTTTTCGCCGTAGCCAGGCCAGACGAATTTGCCATTCGCGTCTTTGCGGAACCAGTTGGTGCAGAAGATGTTGGGCTGTTTCGCGCCAGAGGCTTTGATTTTTTCGCCAATATCAAGCCAATGCTGGAAGTAATCGCTCATGTTGTAGCCGCAGAAGGCGATCATGGCAAACGGGTCGCGGCGCACCACGCCTTGCTGGCCTGCGATGGCTGCGGTCGTTTCTGAGCCCATGGTGGCGGCCATGTAGACGCCTTCAACCCAATTGCGGCCTTCGGAGACCAATGGCACGGTTGTGGAGCGGCGGCCGCCGAAGATGAAGGCGTCAATCGCCACGCCTGCGGGGTTGTTCCACTCGGGGTCTAGCGCGGGGTTGTTGGTGGCGGCGACGGTGAAGCGTGAATTTGGATGTGCGGCTTTTGCGCCTGTGTCTTTGGCGATTTGCGGTGTCCAGTCTTTGCCTTGCCAGTCGATCAAATGTGCGGGCACCGGCAAATCGGCCTCCATGCCTTCCCACCAAACATCGCCATCGTCGGTCAAACCGACGTTGGTGAAAATCGTGTCTTTGTGCAGGCTCAACATGCAGTTCGGATTCGTCAGCATGTTGGTACCCGGTGCGACGCCAAAGTAGCCCGCCTCGGGGTTGATAGCGTACATTTTGCCGTCTGCACCGGGTTTGACCCAAGCAATGTCGTCGCCAATCGTCGTCACGCTCCAGCCCTCAAAACCCGCAGGCGGCACCAGCATGGAGAAATTGGTTTTGCCGCAAGCAGACGGGAAAGCCGCCGCGACGTGGTATTTGCGTCCTTGCGGGTTGGTCACACCCAAAATCAACATGTGCTCAGCCAACCAGCCTTGCGCTTTGCCCATGGTTGACGCAATGCGCAGCGCGAAGCACTTTTTGCCCAGCAAAGCGTTGCCGCCGTAGCCCGAGCCATAGCTCCAGATTTCGCGGGTTTCGGGGTAGTGGACGATGTATTTGGTGTCGTTGCACGGCCAAGTCACGTCTTGTTGACCCGCTGCCAAGGGAGCACCTACCGTGTGGACGCAAGGCACGAAATCACCGTTTGTGCCAATGATGTCGTACACCGCTTTGCCCATGCGGGTCATGATTTTTTGGTTGACGGCGACGTACGCGCTGTCAGACAGCTCGATGCCGATGTGGGCAATCGGGCTGCCCAGCGGACCCATGGAGAAGGGCACCACATACATGGTGCGGCCAGCCATACAGCCGTCGAACAGCGCTTTATCAGTGGCAGTGCCGGTTTGTAAAATGCCGCGCATCTCAGCGGGCGCTTTCCAGTAGTTGGTCGGGCCAGCGTCTTCTTCTTTTTCTGAGCAGATGAAGGTGCGGTCTTCCACGCGGGCGACGTCGCTGGGACTGGAATTGGCCAAAAAGCTGTTGGGGCGCTTGGCTGGATTGAGTTTTTTGAACGTGCCAGCGTCGACCAGCAATTGGCACAAGCGCTGGTATTCTTCCTCGCTGCCGTCGCACCAGTAGATGGCGGCGGGTTTGGTCAGCGCGGCCATGTCGGCCACCCAAGCGATCAGTTTGGCATTTTTGACGTAAGTAGGTGCATTGATATTGATGCCCATCATGCTAGGTGCGTTCATAGAGTCATTCATCCGAAGATGCCCAAAGTTAAAAAATCGTTTTTTCAAACCAGATTTGCCAGGTTTGCCAAACTTTTGGGCAAACACCTAAAATCTGCTTTGAAAACGCGACCCGCCTAACTTGTTATTCGTCTACTTGCCACACTGAGATGTCAATTTTATGAACCAAGCTTGCCAGTTACCTACAAGTTACATGAATTTTTGATGCATTATTTGCATAAGGTTATGCATTCTCTAAAACAACTTAACAGACGCCGATTTGCTGCAATAAGCACTGCTGTTGCTGCTTTTATAAGCACGGCAGGCATTGCCGCAGCAGCTAAATTGCGTGTGGCTGCGGCCAGCGATCTGAAATTTGCGCTAACCGATTTGGCAAAAAGTTTCACAACGGTTACCGGCATAGAAATTGATTTGCAATTTGGCTCGTCCGGCAACTTTGCCCAGCAAATTCAGCAAGGTTTGCCTTTGGATTTGTTCTTGTCCGCCGACGAAGACTATGTGCTGACGTTGGCAAAGGCGGGGTTAACACAAGGAGGCGTGCAGGGCACGGGCGCGCTGTATGCCACAGGGCGCATCGCCTTGCTTTTGCCTAAGAATTCAGCATTTCAGCTGCCCAAAACCGAGTCCGAGGCGCGTTCAGGACTATTTGCGCAACTCCAAACCGTTCGCAAATTTGCCATCGCCAACCCCGAGCACGCACCCTACGGCCGCGCGGCACGGGAGGCGCTGCAAAACCTGGGCTTGTGGGAGCCACTGCAGCCCAAACTGGTTTTGGGCGACAACATCAGCCAAGCCACCCAGTTTGTCACCAGCGGCGCGGCGCAAGCGGGCATCACGGCGCTGTCACTCGCGCTTGCGCCTGAAGTAGCTGCGCAAAGTGGTGGCCATTGGCTGCTACCCGCCAACCTACACACGCCTTTGAAGCAGCGCATGGTGCTGCTCAAAACCGCCCAGCCGGCGGCAAAAGCGCTGTTTGATTATTTGCAAACACCGGCTGCGAAGGCGGTGTTGGCTAAGTTTGGGTTTAGCGCTTAATTTACCTATGCTGCCCTGTTACGTCCTCTTAGACCTTGAAACCACCGGTGGCAACCCCTTGGATTGCCGTATCACGGAAATCGCCGCTGTGCGGGTCGAAAACGGGCAAGAGGTGGCGCGGTGGAGCACATTGGTCAACCCGGGCACGCGGATTCCGCCGTTGATTCAAAACCTCACTGGCATTAGCAACGCCATGGTGGCCGATGCGCCGCCTTTTGACGAAGTGGGTGCAACGCTGCTGAAACTGCTGGACGGCGCAGTGCTGGTCGCCCACAACGTGCGGTTTGACCACGGCTTTTTGATGCAAGAATATGCCCGCATGGACGTGGCACTGCGGGTGAAAACACTTTGCACGGTGCGGCTGTCGCGCAAACTCTACCCGCAGCACAAAGGGCATGGGCTAGACGCTATCATGCTGCGGCATGGCCTGACAACAATGTCACGCCACCGCGCCATGGGCGATGTGGATTTGGTGCAGGGCTTCTTAAGGGTAGCGACGCAGGAGCTGGGGGCGGACGCTGTGAGCCAGCAGGCGCAGATTTTGCTGCAAGGCAGTGCCGCTGTACCACCACATTTGGAGACGAATGTGGCGGACATTCCTGAAACGGCGGGGGTGTATTTGTTTTATGGCGAGCAGCCTGAAAGCACCGAGAAACCTACCGCAAAACACCGTAAAGCGGCTCAAATTCCTTTATACGTCGGCAAAAGCATCAAACTGCGCAGCCGCGTGATGTCGCATTTTCAGGCCGCTGGGCGGGAAGCACGTGAGATGCGGATTGCGCAGGAGATTCGGCGTGTGGAATGGATTGAGACGGCGGGTGAACTCGGGGCGCTTCTGCTGGAAGCGCGGCTGGTCAAAGAAATGCAACCCCTTTTGAACCGCCAATTGCGCCGTGAACGCACGCTGTGCGCCTGGCGGCTGGATGACAACCCGAATGCGAAGCCATTGGTGACTTTGGTGCGGGGGGACGACCTGCAGCCGCGTGAATTTGGGCAGATGTACGGCGTCTACCGCTCTAAAAACCAAGCACTCAGCGGCTTGCGCGAGCTGGCGGATTTGCACGGTTTATGCCATCAGGCGCTGGGGCTTGAAAGCGGAAAGGGTCGATGTTTTGCCCACCAAATCGGCCGCTGCAAGGGTGTGTGCTGCAGTGGCGAGAAGCCCGAATTGCACCATTTGCGCCTGAAACTGGCGCTGCAACAGCAACAACTGCGCGTTTGGCCGCATGCTGGCAAAATCGGTCTGCGGGAGTACAACGCGCAGACTGGCCGTTCAGAAATGCACATTTTTGACCAGTGGTGCCACTTGGCGACGGTGCAGAATGAGGCGGAACTGGACGACATCATCAGCGCCAACACCAGCTTGGCCTTCGATTTGGACACCTACCGCCTGCTGCTGAAACACCTGGCTGCGCCGCACAAAGCGGGTTTGGAGCTGAAAATGCTCTCACATCCATCTAAATAGCAAAATAAGTACTCAAATTGGCCTCTAGCCGGTGTATTTATTGCCTAAACAGCTATGCTATTTATAGCAAAAACAGTTTTTAAACACTTGCTGGCACCGCTACGCCCAGCTTTTCCGCCCAGTCACACAGCCCCGTCCAAATCGCCGTGTCATAGCTGATGCCGCTTTTTTGAGCATCGGCAATGCTTTTCGCCGCCGCATCGCCCGGCACGCGTACGGGCTGCAACGGGTTGATGGGTTTGTTGCTGCGACAGCGGTCTGAGAGGTGGTCCATCTGCTCGGCAAAAGCGTCTGACCCTGCAAACATATCAGGCGACATGACTTGTACATAAGTGTTGCCACCCCAGCGCTTGGGGGCGTCTTTGCGGCCGTGGCCGGATAAGCCCTGAGACAAAGCCTCAACCATCAACGACAGCCCGTAGCCTTTGTGTCCATATTCTTGCCCACCCAGCGGCAGCAGCGAACCGCGCGGGCTGGCGTTTTCCAGCACAGCGGGGTCGCGGGTGGGTACGCCATTCGCGTCTTGCAGCCAGAGGTGGTCGAACAGTTTGCCTTCGGCCACTTTTTGCCGCGTCATGGAGGTGGTGGTGATGCTGGCGCACATATCGACCAGCACGGGGTGATACTCGCCCGGGTAGCCAAAAGCCAGCGGATTCGGCGTCATCAAGGCCTCGGTGCCGCCGTAGGGGGCGACGCGCTGGCCGGCGGGGTCGGAATTGGTGATGAGGGCGACAAAACCTTGGTCTGCCGCCACTTTCGCCAAAGCCGCCAGGCAACCGATATGGTGGCTGCGGCGAATGGCAACAGCGGCGATTCCGTGCTGGGCGGCGCGGGGCATGGCTTGCTGGATGGCTTTTTCCACCAACCACATGCCGGGCAGATAGTCACCATCCCAGACAGCGGTGATGCCGTTGTCGCGCACGACCTCGGGCTCGCCCTGGGTGCGCATGCCGCCGCTTTGGATTTCTTTGAGGTACAACAGCAGCATTCCCATGCCGTGGGTGCGGCGACCCATGGCGTCGGTCAACACCAGCAGCCGCGCCATGGCGGCGGATTTTTCCGCGTCCATGCCGGCTTTTTCAAGCAAGGTGGTGGCGAATTGTTTTAAATCAGGGATGGCAAAGCTGGTTGCGCTTTCAGGCATCTTTATGCTGTTCCTTCAAGCTCTTTGCCGGCTTTTTGAATCACATCACCCCAGCGCTTGCGCTCGTTGGTCAAAAAGGTGCTGAGTTCGGCGGGGGTAGATGTCATCACCTCTGCGCCAGCTGCGGCTAATCTAGCGCGCAGTTCTGGTGAGCGAATCACCGAAATCAACGCCGCGCTGAGCTTTTCAACTGCGGCTTTGGGCATGCCAGCCGATACCGCAATGCCTTGGTAGGTACCCGATTCAAAGGTCGGCAAGCCTTGCTCGGCAATCGTCGGGTACTGCCCCACCAGCGCCATGCGGGTGCGCTTGCTGATGCCCAGCACTTTCAAACGCCCACCTGTCACCATGGGCAAGGTGGCCAGCATGCCGTTGAGCACCACATGGGTGACGCCGGCGGCGGTGTCGGCTATCGATTGTGCCCCGCCGCGATACGGCACGTGCTGCCATTTGATACCCGTCAATTGCGCAATTTCAACCATGCCCAGATGGTTGGCCGAGCCCGTGCCGCTGCTGGCGACGTTGATTTTGTTCTTTTTGCCAAACTCGATCATTTCTTTCAAATTGCTGAACGGCTGCGACGGCGCCGTCACCAGCATGTGCGGCGAGTAGGCCAGCATGGTCACGCCCTGCAAATCGGTCGGCTTGAACGGCAAATCTTTGATGATGAGCGGCGCGGTGGCGACCGAGCTCATGTCTGACAGCAACATCGTATGCTGGTCGCTGGACTGCGCCACCACGCCCGCGCCCACGCTGCCATTCGCACCGGTGCGGTTTTCAACAACCACTTGGGTTTTCAAAATCTCGCCCAGAGGCACAGAAATCAAGCGCGCAATCACGTCCGACGTGCCGCCAGCCGGAAACGGCACGATGATTTTCAAAGTCTGGCTGGGCCAAGTGGCCGACTGGGCATGTGCCCCCAAAGCCGTCATGCCCAACGAGGCTGCAGCAGAAGTAAAGGCAACGGTTTCTAAAAATTGACGGCGATTGTTCATGAATAGCTCCAGAAATAAAGAGAATGCGTTGTTCCTGTTAAGAGGTCTGACAACTGACATCTTATTATGCAAGCACATCAGGTAAACCACAAGTCAGCGATTACCCGTAGTTGTTCAAATAAACTTACATTTGTAAGAATTGTGGTTTTATAGGATCAAATACGCCTTTAGCCGGCGTATTTATTGTCTTAGTAGCTATGTTATTTATAGCAAAACTGGGTCCCTTTTCAACTCGCAAACAACTGCCCCATGTCTTTGAACGCCTTGAACTCCAGCGCGTTGCCGCTGGGGTCTAGCAGAAAGAAGGTGGCTTGCTCACCGACTTGGCCTTTGAAGCGGATGCCGGGCTCTAAGACGAACTTGGTTTTGAGTGCCGTCAAGCGCTCTGCCAACGTGTGCCACGCATCCCACGCCAAGACGACGCCGAAATGCGGCACAGGAACGCCGTGGCCGTCTACATGGTTGTGAATCAACTCGCGTTTAGCGGCGTTGGCAGGCGCGAGGTGGATAACCAGCTGGTGGCCGAAGAAGTTGAAATCGACCCACTGGGCGCTGCTGCGCCCCTCGGCACAGCCAAACACAGAGCCGTAGAAATGACGCGATTCCGCCAAGTCGGTGACGGGGATGGCGAGGTGAAAAGGTTGCAGGTTCATGGTTTTTGCAGTGTTTCAGGGCTTGTTGCGGTAGCCGCAGGCTTGACATAAAACGGCGCTTTCAATTCGCCCGTTTTGAAGGCTTTGGACGCGGTTTGGTAATAAGCAATGGCTTCGTCGCGCAATTGGGCGTTGACCGGGGCGGGCGTAGTGGCTAGGGTTTTGGGATCGACGGCATAGCTTTCGACGACTTGCTTGGGCAAGAGCACCGTCAATATATTGTCTTTCAAGTAGCCCAGAGCTTGGTAATTGCTGATGAAGGCGCGCTCGGTCAGCCTACCAGGCTCAAACACAGAGCGGCCAAAAAACTGGGCGCTGCCGTTTTTGCCCAAAACTTCCATCAGTGTGGGGGCGATGTCGATTTGGCTCACCACGGGGGTGAAAACCGCAGGTTTCAGCAAAGCAGGCGCATAGAAGATCAGCGGGATGTGGTAGCCCGTGACCGGCAGGCGGGTTTTGCCGGCGGCCGAGGCGCAATGGTCTGCCACGATGACGAACAGGGTGTCTTTGAACCACGGTTTTTTGGACGCGTCTTTGATGAATTTGCCAATCGCGTAGTCGGTGTATTTCACCGCGCCGTCGCGTCCGCCCGGGGACGAGATGTCGATGCGGCCGCTGGGGTAGGTGTAGGGACGGTGGTTAGACGTGGTCATGATTTGTGCGAAGAAGGGTTTGCCCTCCGCCCCCTTGCCACTGCCTTTCTCGCCCTTTTCGTCCAAGGTGCGGATGGCGTGGTCAAACAAATACTCGTCGGCCACACCCCAGACGTTTTCAAAACCAACGTGCTCTTTCGGAATGTCGGTACGGTCGATCACGCGGTAGTTGTTGGCTGCGTAATAGGCGTTCATATTGTCGAAAAAGCCGTGGCCGCCGTAGAAAAAGAAGGTCGAAAAGCCTTGGTGTTTGAGCAGCTCACCCATGGTGGAAAGATGGTCGTTCTGCGGCCTACGCACGATGGCTTGGCCGGGGATGGGGGGCGTGCCGAGTGACAGCGCCTCCAAGCCGCGCACCGTACGCGTGCCGGTGGCAAATAGGCGGTCGAACTTCATGCCGGCTTTGCCGAGTTTGTCTAATTCAGGCGTTAACCCTTTCGTGCCACCGTACGAGTCCATAAACTCAGCCGACAAGCTCTCCACCGAGATCATGATGATGTTTTTGGGTTTGCTGCTGAAGGGCGTGACGTTGGTGGCGGGTTCGTCACTCAAATCTGCCTTGCGGGCATCACCCAAGGAGGCGCGCTTCACGCCCATGGCGACCAGCGCAGTGTTGGCTTGCGGCTGCGGCATGGTGCGGTAAAACTTGTCGTAGTCCAGCTCGTTGCGGCGCTGCGCGGCGGCGATGGTGAACAGGCCGTTACCGGACAGCTCCGCGGCGTAACTGTTTTTCGGGTTGATAACACCGTCTTGCGGAATACCCGCGAGTTTGCGCAGATCGGCAGGTAGCGCAGACGTCGTTTCAACGCCAGCAACCGGCACGTATTGCTTTTCCATTTGATCAACATTGGCCGCGAACATCATGGCCGCGGGCACGACCAACGCAAACAACACCAAACCGATGCGCTGCCAGCCGGTGACACCATCGTTGTCCGCCTGGTTCACGCGGGCGCTGATGGCGAGCAACACCACGGCGGCTATTGCGCCAATGCCCGCCAATATTTGGCCGACAGGGTAGGACTCGCGAATATTGCCAATCACCTCGGAGGTGTAGATCAAATAATCCAGCGCGATGAAGTTAAAACGGGTGGAAAACTCCAGCCAAAAAGTCGATTCAGCCACCGCACCAAAGAGCAACAGCGCCGTTGCCAGCCACAAATAAGCGAACCGCAGCGTTTTGTGCCAACCCTTTTTGCGCCACGTGTTTGGCAGCACGGCTTCGTACAGACAAATAGGCGCCACCAGCACGCTGACCACGCACAGGTCAAACCAAAAACCTTTGAGGAAAATTTCAGGCCAAAGCGGCAGGGGAACAGTTTCAAAGCTTTTGAACTGCATCGCCGTACCCGCGCCCTCAAAGCCGGTAAAAACCGCCAAGCCTATGCGGGTGAGGGTGTAGATCATCAAAGCGACCACGGCCGCGATGACAGGTATGCGCGGAACGGCCGGAGCCAGGTTGTATTTAGCCATGGGGCGTAGTTTACGCGGAGTTCACGCGCTGTTGAATTGGGTTATCCTCTGAGAATATGTCAAACCCGGTAACATCTCAGTCGCCTCTTTCTGCCCAGTCGGACGTCCACGCTGTGGTGGTGATGGGTGTTTCTGGCTGCGGCAAATCTTCGCTGGCGATAGCCGTTGCGCAAAGTTTGGGCGGCAGTATGCTGGAGGGTGATACCTTTCACCCCACCGAAAGCCAAGAGAAAATGGCACTGGGCACGCCACTGACCGACCAAGACCGCGCGGGTTGGTTGGTGGCTTTGGGCGAAGAGCTCGCCAGCTGCTCCGATAAAAGTATCGTTCTAAGCTGCTCTGCTTTGAAGAAAAGCTACCGCGATATCTTGCGCAATTACAAATCCAACTTGTGCTTTGTCTACCTGGACATCAGCCCAGCAACGGCCCTGGCGCGTGTTTCATCTCGCGCCGTGGCAGATGGCCATTTTTTCCCGGCAACCCTGGTGGACAACCAATTTGCGACCTTGGAAGTGCCGACGGGTGAAGCAGGGGTGCTGACAGTAGACGCCACCGCGTCTATGCCTGAGCTGGTGGCGCAAGTGCGAGACTGGCTACAAGTTAGGCGCTAGAAGTCGAGACAATTCTTTCTCATCCGCCCCCCGCCGCTCGACCATGTCCTTCAACTGGTCGTCGCCAATTTTGCCGACGTTGAAGTAAGTCGCTTCCGGGTGCGCCATGAAGAAGCCGCTAACGCTGGCTGCGGGCAGCATGGCCAGGCTCTCGGTCAGGCTCATGCCGATGTCCTGGCACTGCAGCAGCTCAAACATGTCGGCTTTGACGCTGTGGTCGGGGCAAGCCGGGTAGCCAGGCGCGGGGCGAATGCCTTTGTATTTTTCGCCAATCATGTCGTCATGGCTCAGGGTTTCGTCGGGCGCGTAGCCCCACAAATCGGTCCGGGCGCGCTGGTGCAGGCATTCGGCAAAGGCTTCAGCCAGACGGTCGGCGAGCGCTTTGAGCATGATGCTGGAGTAGTCGTCCAGATCGGCCTGAAAGGCTTTTTCTTTCTTCTCGGCACCAATGCCCGCTGTAACAGCAAACAAACCAATGTAATCGTGCCGCCCTGCATGGCCATTGTGCTGGTCTTGCGTATTGATATGGCCATTTTTGCCAATAGCCGGCGAATTGATTACCTCAAGTGCTTTGTTATTGATAGCAATTTTCGGCGCAATAAAATCTGCCAGACAACGGCTGGGGCGCATCACGCCGTCGATCATCTGCTTCTCGGCTTGCTGGCGCAGGCCGTACCAGGTCATCGCCACCTCAGTGCGGGTCTCGTCGGTGTAGATTTCGATGTCGTCGTCGTTGACGGTGTTGGCTGGGTAGAACGCCACCACGCCATTCGCCTGCAGCCAGCGGCCTTCGATCAGGCGTTTCAGCATGCGTTTGCCGTCGGACAGCACGCGAACCGCCTCTGTACCCACAATTTCGTCCTTCAAAATCGCCGGATACGGCCCCGCCAAATCCCAAGTCTGGAAAAACGGGCCCCAGTCGATGTAATTGGCCAGCTCCATCAGGTCAAAGTTTTTAAAGACACGGCGGCCTATGAATTTTGGCTTGGTAGGGTGGTACGCATCCCAGTCAATCGGTGTTTTGTTGGCGCGTGCATGGGCAATCGGCCACAGCGGCACCTGTTTTTTGTTGGCGTGCTGGGTGCGCACTTTGTCGTAATCGGCATTCAGCTCGGCGATGTACGCGGCGGCCTGCTCGCTGAGCAAGCTCTGCGCCACACCCACGCTGCGGGAGGCGTCGGGCACGTAGACAACCGGGCCTTCGTAATGTGGGGCGATTTTGACGGCGGTGTGGACGCGGCTGCAAGTTGCACCACCAATCAGCAGTGGAATCTTCTTGATGCGGAAATAGTCGTCTTTTTGCATCTCGGCGGCGACGTACTGCATTTCTTCCAAGCTTGGGGTGATCAAGCCCGACAAGCCGACGATATCCACGCCCTCCACCTTGGCTCGCGCCAAAATCTCGTGGCAGGGCACCATCACACCGAGGTTGATGACCTCAAAGTTGTTGCACTGTAGCACCACGGTGACGATGTTTTTGCCAATGTCATGTACATCGCCCTTGACGGTGGCGATGATGATCTTGCCTTTGGCCTTGACGTCCTCACCGGCCTCGGCCTGCAGGCGTTTTTCTTCCTCGATGTAGGGGATCAAATGTGCCACGGCCTGCTTCATCACCCGGGCGGATTTGACCACCTGCGGCAAAAACATCTTGCCCTGGCCAAACAAATCGCCCACCACGTTCATGCCGTCCATCAGCGGGCCTTCGATGACGTGCAGCGGCCGGCCCTTGTTTTTCAGGACGATTTGGTAGGCTTCTTCGGTGTCTTCAGTGATGAAGTCCGTGATGCCGTGCACCAGCGCATGGCTGAGGCGGGCGTTGACGCTGACGGGTGCATCCGCCGTGCCGCGCCAGGCCAGCTTCTGGCTGTCGTCTTTGGCTGCGCCTTTGGCGGACTCAGCGACTTCGATGAGTCGCTCGCCCGCATCCAGCCGCGCTTCGCCTTCTTTGTAGTTCGGCGTGCGGTTCAAGACCACGTCTTCGACGCGTTCTTTCAAAATCGGTTCCAGGTCGTCATACACGCCGACCATGCCGGCGTTGACAATGCCCATGTCCATGCCCGCCGCGATGGCGTGGTACAAAAACACAGTGTGGATGGCCTCGCGCACCGCGTCGTTGCCACGGAAACTGAAGGACACGTTAGACACGCCGCCCGATACTTTCGCGCCCGGCAGGTTTTGCTTGATCCAGCGGGTCGCGTTGATGAAATCGACCGCGTAGTTGTTGTGTTCTTCAATGCCGGTGGCGATGGCGAAGATATTCGGGTCAAAAATGATGTCTTCGGGCGGGAAATCCACCGTATCGACTAGTAAACGGTAAGCCCGCTCGCAAATCTCGATCTTGCGCTCGTAGGTGTCGGCCTGGCCTTTTTCATCAAACGCCATCACCACCGCCGCCGCGCCGTAACGCCGTAACAGCTTGGCCTGGTGTAAAAACTGCGCCTCGCCCTCTTTCATGCTGATAGAGTTGACAATGCCTTTGCCCTGCACGCAGCGCAGCCCGGCCTCGATCACGCTCCATTTGGAGCTGTCAATCATCACCGGCACGCGGGAGATATCCGGTTCCGACGCCATCAGGTTCAAAAACTTCACCATCGCGGCCTGGCTGTCCAGCATGGCTTCGTCCATGTTCACGTCGATGATCTGCGCCCCGTTTTCCACTTGCTGGCGTGCCACAGACAGCGCCTGCTCAAACTCGCCGTTCAAAATCATCCGCGCAAAGGCTTTCGATCCCGTGACGTTGGTGCGCTCGCCGACGTTGACGAACAGCGTTTTCGCGTCGATCAACACTGGCTCCAGCCCGGACAGGCGCATGGGTTGCACCGAGCTGTGCTCAGCAGAAGTTGTTGTATCGGTTGAAGTAGTTGTGGAATCAGTCATGGCTCACCTAGCAAAGAATCATAAATAGCTGGTGAGCGCCGTTGGTTGCCCCGCGTACACAATGTGATCGAAGCAGCAACCCAAGCCTGACGCCAGGCAATAAATACCGGCGCTGCAACGCTCCTTGAGTTGTGTTTATTTTACCGGAAGAATTGTTGATCAAGCATTTTGAATGAGGAGGTGTCACGTTGCGGCAGCGCGATTTTTTATTTTTCAACTTTTAAGGATAAGTTTGTTGATAACTTTCTAACAAAACCATAGTTATCCACAGATTAGTCACTCTTTCAAAAGTTATCCAGAATCGCGTGACACCAAAATAGCAGCCTTGCCCACACCCGCAAGGGTAGCGTAAGTGCTTGATGTGATTCAGGTTTAATACCTTATCCACATTAAAGTGCCGCTGTTACTACTACTACTATCTTAATATAGAGACTTAGAAGAATAAGAGAGCAAGAAGTGCGGTCGTGATTTGGCCGATTTGAAAGATCGTTTTTTCCCGAGTGATGCTTAAATAAGAGGCAGTATTGCTATATTTTTTATAGCTTGTTAGGCAATAAATACACCGGCTATACGTCAATATAGGCACATTAATATACAAAATTATGTTTAAAAATCCTTTAGATGATTTTTAGCTAGGGAATTCTATTTATTGACTTAAAAAAAGTGCGTGGCATGTGATTTTTCACATATTGCGGTTATTCAAGTGCGGTGATAGTCTTCACTATCAACAAGTAAATTGAATATTCAATCTCACGTGCGGAACCAGCGGGCTCTACACGTCGCATGCACTAGCTCCTTTGCCCGCTATATTCAAGGAGATAATCATGAAGCATTCACTGATTTGCCGTGCAGCCGCATTGGCTATATCACTTACCTCGGCCAGCACTGTTTGGAGCCATGATGACGGCAAGTCACCTGAGCAATTGGGTACCGTGTCGTTCCCGACCTCTTGCGAACCTGTGGTGCAAGCGCAGTTCACACGCTCAGTGGCACTGCTGCATTCCTTTTGGTTCAAAGAAGGCGAGAAAGGGTTCAACGAAGTCCTGGCAAAGGATCCGAATTGTTTCATTGCCTACTGGGGCATTGCGGCTATTTTGATTGACAACACTTTTATTGGCGGGGCAACAGCAGAAGCCGCTAAAAAGGCGCAGGAGGCGATAGAGCGTGGGCGTGCTGTGGGTGCCAAGACCGAGCGTGAGCGCATGTACCTTGAAGCTGTGGCGCAGTATTGGCAGGACTTTGCCAACCGCCCGCACGGCATCCGTATGAAAGCCTTGTCTGACGCCTTTGAAGTGTTGGCAAAAAGCTTTCCAGACGATGATGAAGCACAAATTTTCTCGGCTATTTACCTGACGGCAACGCAATCGCCATCAGATGCTACGTTTGCGGCAACCTTAAAAGCTGCTGCTTTGCTAGAGCCGCAAATGGTCAAACATCCCAATCACCCCGGCGTGGCGCATTACCTGATTCATAGTTATGACTACCCGCCCATTGCAGTAAAAGGGTTGCCAGCGGCTATGCGTTATGCTGATATTGCGGCTTCTGCACCGCACGCATTGCACATGCCATCACACATCTTCACACGGGTGGGTTCTTGGCAGGATTCTGTGGTTTCCAATCGTCGTTCTGCCAACGCTTCTAAAGCAGACAAATCGGGCGCCAATTGGTTGCATGCGTTGGACTATATGGTTTATGCCAACTTGCAACTGGGGCGCGATCAGGATGCATCCAGTAATTTGGATGAATCCAAAACAGTGACTGATTTGAATCCTGCCGCCATGCCCATCAGCTATGCCATGTCGGCAATGCCAGCACGCTATGCGGTAGAACGCGGCATGTGGAAAGAAGCAGCCGAATTGGAACCGCGCAGCAGCCGATTTATTTTTGCTGATGCGATGGTTTGGTTTGCCAAGTCTTTGGGCGCAGCGCGCAGTGGTGACCTTGTCACGGCAGAAAAAACCGCTAAAGTGCTAGGCGATACCGTTGAAGCGCTTAAAACAGCAAAAAATGCCTATTGGGCAACTGAAGTTAATGTGCAGCACCAAACTGCGCTGGCATGGATTGCCTATGGCCGTGGTGACAAAGATGCGGCACTGGCACAAATGCGTGCAGCAGCAGATATGGAAGATGCCAGCGAGAAAAGCCCCGTTTCACCTGGCCGCTTGATTCCTGCACGTGAGTTGTTGGCTGATATGTTGTTGCAAAGTGGCAACCCTGCACAGGCGCTGGTGCAGTATGAGCGCTCACAAGTGCGCGACCCCAATCGGCTGCGCAGTCTCATAGCGGCAGGCCAAGCTGCCGTGCAGACCAACAATCTTGATAAAGCCAAGATGTTTTACAGCAAAGTTGCCCAATTGGTAGGAACGGCAGACTCGCGCCCCGAATTCAAGGGTGTTCGTGAGTATTTGGCTAAGAATTAATTTGACTGGTTAAATTTTTAATTAATGCTATAAATATAATAGCTGTTTAAACAATAAATACGCTGGCTACAAGCGTATTTATGAGTATTTTATTAATTGCGGTCTTGTTTAGCGGGACGCTTGGGTGCTACATTCATCGGCATCGGTGTTGGTGTTGGTTCCGGTGCAGCTACCACAACTGGTGGTGGCGGTGGTGTGATCACGACCACAGGAGCTGGCGCAGGCGGTACATACACAGGCGCTGCAACGGCAACGGGTACAGGTTCTGGTGGGCTGTAGACTGGGGCAGCTACCGCACGCGGCGCAGCAATGGTTGTACGCCCAAAAGGAATGACCACGCTGACAGAATACATGTTCACACCGCCACGATTGCCAACAGCGTCGTTGACACGTAGATGTTCAACTTCGCCGCGAACGAACAAGGATCGGTTTACTTCATACTGAATACCAGCGCCGATTTTGTAGTTGACAGCGTTTTGACTTGGTGAAGCGTTCTGAATTCGCACAGAACCTGTGCTTTGGAAATTGTCCCGCGCATTGGCATATTGAATACCCGCTCTACCAAGCACGGACCAGCGTTGCGATAGTGGCAAGGTGCCAACCAAATCTAGATTTGCCCCTTGTAGCCTGATCTGGCCTTTGTATGTACCGGCTGGTACGGTCGTGCTGGTGAAATCATATTTTCCAAGGTTGAAATAGCCCGCCTCAACGGCAACATTCCGGTTGAATTGGTAGCCACCAAAGATCTTGTACGCCATGTCCTCTTCGTTGCGCGCCATGCTTGATCTGATGGCACCTTCGGATGCCAGTCTGGCCGAAATTCTCGGCTCATCAATGCGCGCTTGAGATTGGCCTAGAGAGATGCCGCCGTAGGCATAATTGGCGCTGTCGTAGTCTTGTGACAAAGCAGAAAAAGAGACCAAAGTGCCAAGTCCTGCAAGACTCAACACGCGAAGGGGATGGGTATTTTTCATAAGATTCTTTCAGATTTTTTTAGTTGTAGGCCTGATAAAGTGATTCACTTGCTTATGGGGCTACGATGGTCGTGTTGACCATGGTGACAGAGGCGGTCAGGCTGAGTGCGCGGCCCACCAAGGTGGTTTGCTTGGTCTGGCCTGCGGTTGAAATCGTGACACCAGCTGGCGCGATGATGGTGCCAACCATGGTGCTGCCGTCTTCAATACGCGCAGCGCTTCCGACTTTCCAAAACACATTGCTAGCTTGCGCACCGTTGATAAGTGTGATGCTGCGGGGTGTTGCACTCAGGCCAACCGTTAAAGCAGCGGCACTTTGAAAAACCCAAACGGCATTGCTGTTGCCTTGTCCATCCAGTGTCAAATCGCCGCTGGTTAGATTAAAAGAACCCCCAGCTGCCGTGTAAACAGCAGGCGCTAACACCAAACCACCCAATTGGCCTGCACCTGGGTCGCTGCCAGGCGGCATTGCCGCCAAGGTGTTGTAGGCAGATTGCATGTCAGCGAGCGCTTGCGTGGCAACCGCCATGGTTGCTAAGGTCCCTGGTGCGGGAGGCGCACAAAAAATACTGCCAGTAACGCCGCCAACATTGTCACCAGTTTCCGTATAAGTGTTCGCAGCATCATGAAAACCCGTGTTCAACGTGCAAGCTGCCGTTGTGCCCAAGTTTCCGTTAACAATGGAGTTAATACCCTGATTCGTAACACCAGCTGCACCACCAAAGGCACCAAAACTCGCTGCAGAGCCTAGATTGGGCGTGTTAACTGGTGAAGCTGGCGCCAGTGGCGCCACTGGCGCATCGGGCGTAACTGGTGTATCTGAAGGATTTGTTGGCGATGTAGGGATTGATGGCGTCACAGGATTTGATGGGGTTGACGCAACAGGTGTGTTTGGCGATGCAGTACTGGCACCGCCACTGCCCAAAATGGGGTCAAGCCCACCGCCGCCACAGGCAACTAAAAATGTTGTCAACAACGCTGGAAAAAGACAAACCGGTGGTTTGAAGTGCTTATTTAAGGATTTCATAGTGTCTTTCTCGCGGGTGAACCGCATCATGATGCTTGCTAATGATGCAATCGTAGAAAGATCAATAACCCCTCACTGTGTGTTGGCACACATACGGAGAAGTATTTTTTACTATATTTTTAATAGCTGTTTAGATAATAAATACGCTGGCTAGAGGCATATTTAAAAGGTATTTTATGGATTTAATGCGCTAAATTTGACAAATTAGCTATTTTGGATAAGATAGCCAAATTATATGAAATAAAAGACGATTAGGATTACTTTTATGCAAACACTAACATCCGCCAAGGTGCAAGCCAACTTTGGCCAAGCCATTGATATTGCCAAAGCAGGCGAAACGCTCACTATCACGCAGTACGGCAGACCGACTGCGATGTTGTTTTCTTTCAAAGAAGGCTCAGAATTGATTCGCCTGCGCGACGTGGCCCGTTTGAATGGCTACTTCACAGCGCGGCAAGACAACGTCCCCCAGAATGTGACAGAGCTATCTATGGACGATATCAACAAGCTAGTGAACCCATCACCGAAATAGCCAAAGCAGATTTCTATGCATCCTTACCGTGGCATTCCGATTGTTTCGGAAGCGGATTTTGTGCGGTTGATGTTTAAAAATTTGGCGTTAAGTACAACTAATAAGCTTTAAAATCACTATATTTTTAATAGCAGCTTAGGCAATAAATACGCCGGCTAGAGGTATATTTAAAGATTTAAATCAAATTGAATTGATATGGTTCTTTTAATTCAGGGTTATTTAACTTGTTCATAAATAACCGTGCTCGTTCAATTGTTTCAGAAGTAATATTAATTCTTTCCATTTTACCTTTTGGCTTATCATCTAAAGTAGTGTGGTAATCTGACCATAATGCACTTTGTTTGGAGGTATAAACAGTTAAGTCAAGATTATGCGTGACAATTTCAATTTTTTCTGACTCTAAAAATGAAATAACAGCTTTTGCTTTGCTTAAATCAGGAGTTTCAAATAATGTTAAATGAGGTATTCTGTCTTTTTTCTTAAAGTCAGGTTTTTGCCAGATTTCTTGAAAAATTCGAGAATATGCATTTAAATAAACAACATATCCTTTTGTTGTTTTAAACTTTCCAATATCTCTTAGGCTTACATATTCTCCATGAAGCGCATTTGTTTTTGTTTCTAAAGATTGGATTGAAGGTTGTTCTTTAAAAGGTCCACAAACGGTTACATGAATAGGGTCGCGCTGAGTTGTACCGTATAAAGTATTACGCAGATCAGTTAATAATTCACGTACTATTGGATTAGTGAATTCTAAAAAAACAAAATGCCGACTTACAGACATATTAATACTTAAATAAGCAAATATCGACGAAGTTTTGGATCAATATTTGGACTCATAATGACATCATTAAGAAAATCACCAAATCTCTCTGCCTTTTCTTTAAATTCATTTTTCTTTTCGCTTGTAGGATCATCAGTTTCACCAAATGATTTTGCAGCTAAAAAACTTTCGTAATCATCTAAAAATAATATAAACCGGTTGAAAAAAGTTTGATCGTTAAGAGTGTCAAGTGCAATTGCTAGTCTTTCTAAAGGTACTAATTTTGTGAGATCAATAAAATCGGTCTCATTTGATACGGTTTTAGTTATTATTGCTAAGACAGTAGAATATACTGTGAGTTTTCTAGAAAATTTTAAATTTAAATTTTTCTTCCACCATTTACTAGTGGGTGCAATGCGGTCTCGTTCATAGTTTAGACAAACTGTACGCCAATACCGCAAAATATCATTTAATAAGAACAACGGTCTAAAGTCTTTTTTACCATTTCCGTCTTTAAAGTAATTTACTAAGACCTCTTTAATAGCAAGATCCTTAAGTTCTGAATTCCATATTGATTTACTCTCTAATAGAAGAAGCAATCTAGTAGTGAAATAATTTTCAACGTCATCATTAGCATCACCGGTGCCATTAACAATACTTTGAACACTGTGAACTTTTAAGTATCGCCCATCACCACTGAATTCTGGTAACTCTAATGAATAATTAATTTGAATTAATTTAGCTAATAATTTAATTTCATCTAATTTTGGAAAGCCACTATTTTGATCGTTGCAATTTGATAACAAAAAAACATCTAAGTCAGATTTTCGTCCTGTTTCAAAACGGCCTAGAGATCCAGCAACAAACACTGAAACATTTTGCCAATCAGTGCCAAGCTGAGCTAATGTTTCAGTATTTACTTTACTTAAAAATTCTTTACTGTGGTTTATCCGCTCATTGAGTTTTGTATGCTCATTTAATGCTTTTGAGAAGTTACCAGTTTTAAAAACCACAGATGCTCCTTGTTAATAAATTGATCGAATCAAATATCAATATTCCCCGCCCGCAACGCATTCGCCTCAATAAACTCACGCCTTGGCTCAACTTCGTCGCCCATCAGCATCGTAAACACGCGGTCGGCTTCGATGGCGTCGTCGATCTGGACGCGTAGGAGGCGGCGGACTGTGGGGTCCATCGTTGTTTCCCAGAGCTGGGAGGGGTTCATCTCGCCCAGGCCTTTGTAGCGCTGACGGCTGGTGGTGCGTTCGGCTTCTGAGAGCAGCCACTTCATGGCGATGCGGAAGTCGTTGACTTTCTCTTCCTTCTGGCGCTCGCCCTCACCGCGCATGACCTTGGCACCGTCGCCCAGCAGGCCACGGAAGGTGTTGGCGGCTTCGGCCAGGGCGGCGTAGTCGGAGCCGTGGACGAAGTCTTGCGTCAAAACGCTGCTTTTCACGTTGCCGTGGTGGCGGCGGCTGATGCGCAGGATAGGTTTGTCGGTGCGGACGTCGAACTCGCCGGCGACCTCGGCATGGCTGCCGATGCTGAGGAGGAAGGCTTGCAGGTCGGTGGCGGACTTTTCAGCGTCAGAGACCGTATCGAGGTTCAAGACCACGCCATCGGCGACGGCGCGCAGCGCTTCGTCGTCCATGAAGTTGCGCAGGCGGGCTATGACGGCCTCTGCCAGCGCGTGTTTGCGGGCGAGTTCGTTCAGCGTGTCGCCGGTCAACGTGGTGGGGTTCGCGCCACCGGTGTAGACGGACGCGTCTTTCAGGGCGATGCGCAGCAAGAAACCGTCCAGCGCGGGCGCGTCTTTGAGGTAGAGCTCCTCTTTGCCGGATTTGACCTTGTACAGCGGCGGCTGC
>JAYSZH010000195.1:0-7269 GCA_043738155.1 Polaromonas sp.
TCTTGCTTGAGATGATCGCCATGATCAAAGAAGGCTCTTTGAAGCCTGATACAACGGCCTTGGGCGAGTGGTGGAGCACGATTGAAACTTGGCGCAAACGCGATTGCATGAAATATGACCACGGCAAAGGTGATGTGATCAAACCGCAATACGTGATTGAGACTTTGTGCAATATGACCAAGGGTGAAGAGACCTACATCACCTCAGACGTGGGCCAGCACCAAATGTGGGCGGCGCAGTATTACAAGTTTGAAGAGCCACGCCGTTGGATCAACTCTGGCGGTTTGGGCACCATGGGCGTGGGTATTCCTTATGCCATGGGCATCAAGCTGGCGAAACCCGACAAAGAGGTGTTTTGCGTGACGGGCGAAGGCTCGGTGCAGATGTGCATTCAAGAACTCTCAACCTGCTTCCAATACAACACGCCGATCAAAATCGTGTCGCTGAACAACCGTTACCTTGGTATGGTGCGCCAGTGGCAAGAGATTGACTACGAAGGCCGCTATAGCCACAGCTATATGGATGCACTGCCTGACTTCGTGAAGTTGGCGGAAGCTTATGGCCACGTTGGCATGTTGATTGAATCACCAGCCGACGTTGAGCCAGCCTTGCGCGAAGCACGTAAGCTGAAAGATCGCACCGTGTTCATGGACTTCCGTACCGATCCGACTGAGAACGTGTTCCCGATGGTCAAAGCTGGCATGGGCATTGACCAGATGCTCCTAGGCTCTGAAGATTTGTAAAGAAAGGACGAAATTAAAATGAAACATATTATTGCCGTCCTTCTTGAAAACGAACCCGGAGCTCTGTCGCGCGTAGTGGGCTTATTTTCCGCCCGTGGCTACAACATCGAGTCACTCACCGTTGCACCGACTGAAGATCCGACGCTGTCACGCATGACCATTCAGACCTCCGGTTCTGATGACGTGATTGAACAAATCACCAAGCATTTAAACCGTCTGATTGAAGTCGTCAAGGTGGTCGATTTGACCGAAGGCGCTTATACCGAGCGTGAGTTGATGATGGTCAAAATTCGCGCTGTTGGCAAAGAGCGTGAAGAGGTCAAACGCATGGCTGACATCTTCCGTGGTCGTATCATCGATGTGACTGACAAGAGTTACACCATCGAATTAACCGGCGACCACGGCAAAAACGATGCCTTTTTAGAAGCCATCGACAAATCAGCCATTCTGGAAACCGTACGCACAGGCCCTAGCGGCATTGGGCGCGGCGAGAGAATCCTACGTGTTTAGATGTACCCATCTAAGTTCGCGTTTAAAATACGCGGTTGCTTATTAAATTAACACATTAAATTAAACGTTTAACCACCCTTTTTTTAACGGAGATTGAGATGAAAGTTTTTTACGACAAAGATTGCGACCTGAGCCTGATCAAAGGTAAAACTGTTGCGATTATTGGCTACGGCAGCCAAGGCCACGCGCACGCACAGAATTTGAACGACAGCGGCGTTAAAGTTTTGGTTGGTCTGCGCAAAGGTGGCGCTTCATGGGACAAAGTGGCAAAAGCCGGTCTCAATGTGGCTGAAGTCAATACAGCCGTAGCATCTGCTGATGTGGTGATGATTTTGTTGCCTGATGAAAACATCGCAGCTGTTTACAGCGAAATCGAGCCGCACTTGAAAAAAGGCGCATCCCTCGCATTCGCGCACGGTTTCAACGTGCATTACAACCAAGTTGTACCACGTGCTGATTTGGACGTTTGGATGGTTGCGCCTAAAGCACCTGGCCACACCGTTCGATCTACCTACGCGCAAGGCGGCGGTGTGCCACATTTGGTCGCTGTGCATCAAGACAAATCTGGCAAAGCCCGTGAATTGGCCTTGTCTTACGCGATGGCGAATGGCGGCGGCAAAGCTGGCATCATTGAAACCAATTTCAAAGAAGAGACCGAAACCGATTTATTCGGCGAACAAGCTGTTTTGTGCGGTGGCGCAGTTGAACTCATCAAAATGGGTTACGAAACCTTGGTTGAAGCCGGTTACGCGCCAGAAATGGCGTATTTCGAGTGCTTGCATGAGCTGAAATTGATCGTAGATTTGATCTATGAAGGTGGCATCGCCAACATGAACTACTCCATCTCTAACAACGCAGAGTATGGTGAGTACGTGACTGGCCCAGAAGTCATCAACGAACAAAGCCGTGCAGCGATGCGCAACGCCTTGAAGCGCATTCAAAACGGCGACTACGCCAAGATGTTCATCCAAGAAGGTCGTTTGAACTACCCAAGCATGACAGCACGTCGTCGCAACACTGCCGATCACAGCATTGAGCAAGTGGGCGGCCAATTGCGCGCCATGATGCCTTGGATTGCCAAAAACAAGCTGGTTGACCAAACGCGCAACTAAGTTTAGCATTCAAGCTTAGTATTTAAGCCCTGAATTTAACAAAGGTCACTTCGGTGGCCTTTGTTTTTTGCTATAAAATTAATAGCTATTAAAGCAATAAATACGCCGGCTAAAGCCATATTTTGGCATATATTTAGGTGATTCTATTATGCATGACGGAGCCGAGGTTGGGGTGCAGGGGGTGAAAGCCTCCGCAGACGATTTGCACGTGCAGAAACGTCGCAAAGGCATTTATATTCTGCCAAATTTATTCACATTAGCCGCTTTATTTGGTGGCTTTTACTCGATTGTGATGGCGATCAATGGTCGCTTTGATTTGGCAGCTATTGGCATCTTTTGTGCCATGGTATTGGATAGCCTGGACGGTCGCGTCGCCCGCATGACCAACACGCAAAGCGCTTTTGGTGAGCAGATGGATTCGCTGTCCGACATGGTTTCTTTCGGTGCAGCACCAGCTTTGATTTCTTACGTCTGGGCGCTGAACGGTTTGGGGCGCTGGGGCTGGTTTGCGTCTTTCGTGTACTGCGCCTGTGCAGCATTGCGCTTGGCGCGTTTCAATGTCAATACTGCCGTGGTTGATAAACGCTACTTCCAAGGTTTGCCATCACCTGCTGCTGCTGCTTTGGTGGGTGGCTTGTTGTGGGTAGCAACAGAGCTCAATCTCAAAGGCGCAGATGTCGCTTGGTATATGTTCGGTTTGGTGCTTTTTTCAGGGCTGACCATGGTTACCAACGTGCCGTTTTATAGTTTCAAAGATGTTCAAATGAAAAAGAGCGTGCCCTTTGCGGTGATCGTAGCCATTGCACTGGGCATCGCAGTCATCAATATTCACCCGCCATCTGTCTTGTTTGCTTTGTTTGTTGGCTATGGATTAAGTGGTTATGTGATCTATGCCTGGCGCAGAGCCAAAGGCATACGCACCAGCGTGATCAGCACGTCCAAGGACGAACCGGAAGAGCGTGGTTTGCATTGAAACATGTGTAATTTTCAAAGATACTAAATTTGTGCTATAGTTATTCATGCAAAAAATGATATCAACGCTACTACTGCTACCTTTTGATGGGCAGGTTAAGTAGCGCACGCGTCACTTTTTCCGATTAAGCCCGTTAGCAACCGCAACGGGCTTTTTTCATTTTGCAACGAATTTATCTTTTAACGTGTTTTTAATTCTTATTCATTAACCGAGGAACTCATCATGTCAATCGTCACACCAAGCGACAAACTCATCATTTTTGACACTACATTGCGCGATGGCGAGCAATCACCCGGTGCGTCCATGAACAAAGACGAAAAATTGCGCATTGCACGTCAGTTGGAACGTTTAAAGGTTGACGTGATTGAGGCGGGCTTTGCAGCCAGTTCGAATGGTGATTTTGATGCGATTCAATTGATTGCTAGCCATATCAAAGATTCGACGATTTGTTCTTTGTCTCGAGCCAACGACCGTGATATTTCGCGTGCGGCCGAGGCTTTGAAAGGCGCAAACAGTGCGCGGATTCACACCTTTATTGCCACATCGCCTTTGCACATGGAAAAGAAGTTGCGTATGACGCCGGACGAGGTGTTTGAGCAAGCCAAACAATCCGTCCGTTTTGCCCGTAATTTGGTGGGCGACATTGAGTTCAGCCCTGAAGATGGCTACCGGAGCGACATGGATTTTTTATGTCGCGTTTTAGAAGCGGTTATCAAAGAAGGTGCAACGACCATCAACGTGCCTGATACCGTGGGCTACGCCGTGCCAGAGCTCTACGGTAACTTTATCAAAACCTTGCGTGAGCGTATTCCCAACAGCGACAAAGCCATTTGGTCTGTACATTGCCACAACGACTTGGGTATGGCAGTGGCAAACTCTTTGGCAGGTGTCAAAATTGGTGGTGCACGTCAGGTGGAATGCACGATCAATGGTTTGGGCGAACGTGCGGGCAATTGCTCACTCGAAGAAATCGTCATGGCGGTGCGTACGCGTAAAGACTATTTTGGGTTGGAGATGAATATCGACCCTATTCACATCGTTGCAGCCAGCCGCATGGTCAGTCAGACAACGGGTTTTGTGGTGCAGCCGAACAAAGCCGTTGTTGGGGCAAACGCCTTCGCACATGCCAGTGGCATCCACCAAGACGGCGTGCTCAAAGCGCGCGATACCTACGAGATCATGCGGGCCGAAGACGTGGGTTGGTCAGCCAACAAAATCGTGCTCGGTAAGCTCAGCGGTCGCAATGCATTCAAGCAGCGCTTGCAAGACTTGGGTGTGCAATTAGAGTCTGAAACTGAAATCAACACCGCTTTTGCCAAATTCAAAGAATTGGCTGACCGCAAGAGTGATATTTTCGATGAAGACATTTTGGCTTTGGTCAGCGATGAGAGCGTCAGCGACGAAATTGAGCAATACGCATTTGTGTCGCTCTCGCAACACTCTGAAACGGGTGAACGCCCGCAGGCTAGCATTGTTTTTACGGCCAATGGCAAAGAGTTCAAGGGTTCATCGGATGGCAACGGTCCCGTGGATGCCTCCCTCAAAGCGATCGAATCACACGTCAAAAGCGGGGCTGAGATGGTCCTTTATTCTGTGAACGCCATCAGCGGGTCTACAGAGAGCCAAGGTGAGGTTACGGTACGCTTGCAAAACAGTGGTCGTGTCGTCAATGGTGTGGGTTCAGACCCCGATATTGTGGTCGCCTCCGCTAAGGCTTATTTGAGTGCCCTCAATAAGTTACAAAGCAAAGCTGACCGAGTTGCGGCACAAGGCTAGGGTTATTACTTATAATTTATTTTATGAGTTAACTATATTTCGCAAGTGATTGATCTTGCGAAGTATTTTTAATTGTGTACACTCCATGTATACCTCACTTGCATGGAGACACCCGCAATGGCTTCTGCTCATAATTTTGCTACAAATTTCGGTTTTGGACATACTTTGAAACATATTTTAAAACTTGTCGGCAAAGCTGCATTGAGCAGCTCACTTTTGCTGGCATTTGGTTTTCCGATTTCTAGCGCTGCAAAAGCTGACAAACCACAAGTCAAAAAAGCAGTCGTAGCTAAGAATATTAAAGTTTCTGCAAAAGCAAACATCAAGTCTAAAACAGCAAACAAACGCGTTGCCGCAGTTGTCAGTCGCGGTAAAGTCAATGGCAAGATGGTTGTTCGGATTAGAGGAAATGACCAACTCGTAGCTGTAAATCAGCGCTTGCTGAAAGATGCGAGAGGTCGTCCGCTCAAAGGTAAAGCTTTGACCGCGGCACATCGCCGGGCCATCGTTTTAGCTTCTATGCCTGTTACACCGCCGAGGCAATCTTTTGGCGAAATGGCTGGCTTGCACAGCGCGCCAGATGAACTGGATTTGAAGTCTGGCGTAGCCCTGGTTATCGACCAAGATACGAACGAAGTGCTTTTTAATAAAAATGGCGCGACGGTGTTGCCTATCGCATCGTTAACCAAACTGATGACAGGCGTTATCGTATCGGAAGCTCGCTTGCCAATGAACGAGCAAATCACCATCACTCAAGATGATGTAGATACCGAAAAAGGCAGCCGCTCACGCCTGACTGTGGGTACCACATTGACACGCGCAGAGATGCTGCATTTGGCGCTGATGTCCAGCGAAAACCGCGCGGCTAATGCGCTAGGGCGCACCTACCCAGGTGGCTTGCCAGAATTTGTGCGTTTGATGAACGCCAAAGCCAAACAGTTGGGCATGCGCGCTACACGCTATGTTGAGCCAACGGGCTTGTCCAGCCAAAATCAGTCCAGTGCTCAAGATTTGGCGATTCTTGTCAATGCCGCTTATAAAGACCAGGTTGTACGCGAGTATTCCACATCGCCTGGCTACGAAGTCGCCGTTGGTGCCCGCACTTTGCAGTACAACACAACAAACCGTTTGGTCAAAAATCCAGAGTGGGATATTGGTTTGCAAAAAACTGGCTATATCTCAGAAGCGGGGCAGTGTTTGGTGATGCAAACCAAAATTGCGGGTCGCAAACTCATCATGGTGTTTTTAGATTCAGCGGGCAAGCTCAGCCGCTTGGGTGATGCTGAGCGCGTGCGCCGTTGGGTTGAGTCAAACACGCCTTCCCTGCCAGCGATTGCGCTACAAAAACAGGGCTAAAAAGGCAAGGTTGAAGAAGGCAGTGTTAATTTAGCCCTTGTAGCCCAGCGACGTTGAAATCTCAGCGGCAGTAGATTGCAGCTTGGCCAACCATGCCTCGTCAAGCCTATCCGCCGGCGCTGATATAGACAAACCAGCAACCAATTTACTTTGGTCGTCGTACACGCCAGCTGCCATGCAGCGCACACCAACTTCGAGCTCTTCGTTGTCACGCGCGGTGCCGTACTGGCGCACGCGTGAAAGTTCACGCACTAGATCAGTTAAATCGGTCAAACTTGTTTTTGTGTGACCGGCTAAACCCGTGCGAGCTGCGTAAGCACGTACCTTGATAGCATCGTCCACAGCCAGAAACAATTTACCCACAGAAGTCAAATGCAGCGGCGCACGCCCACCAATAGCGCGCACCACCTGCATGCCCGAGCGTTCGCTGTAAGCGCGCTCAATATAAACAATTTCGTCGCCTTGGCGCATCGACAGGTTGACAGGTTGTTGAATCAGCTTGTGCAACTCGCGCATGGGCGCAAGCGCCGCCTCGCGCACGTCTAGGCGACTTTTAACGGCGTTGCCTAGCTCCAACAGCCGCATGCCTAGGCGGTAGCTGCCGGCTTCGGGGCGATCTACATAGCGTCCCAGCGTCAAATCATTCAAAATGCGGTGCGTAGTGGACGGGTGCAAGCCTGTTTTTTGGCTGATTTCCTTCAGCGACATCGCTTCGTCGCGGCCAGCCAACACGTCAATCAACAGAAACATGCGTTCTAGCACCTGAATGGTGGGCGTTACAGCGGGTAAGTTTTGCGGT
>JAYSZH010000196.1:0-7236 GCA_043738155.1 Polaromonas sp.
TGCTATAAATAATATAGCTACTTAGGCAATAAATACGCCGGCTAGAGGCCTAAAATAGCATATATTTAGCCCCCTCGCTTTGGCCGTTATTCCCCCTTGATGCTCAACGCTCCTGAGGGGCAGTTATGCACCGTTGCCACAATGTCAGCCGAGCTGGCCTGCTCGATTTTGATCCAAGGTTGCTCTTTGGGTCTAAACACCTGCGGCAGACCCTGCACACATTTGCCAGAATGCTGGCATTTCTCTGATTCCCAGATAACGGTGATATCGCCGTTGCTGTATTCCTTTTGCATAATGATCTCCTTCGTTGACCTCGATGTGATCTATGGTTTGCTGAATCGAGCAAAAATAAGAATAGCACAATGTAGCCTCAAGCCTGCGGAAACCGCACCGCCTCCGTGCCCCGCTGCTTGCTGCGCACCACCACCGTGCCCGCAATCTTGTCGTGCCAGCCCTGCTTTTTGCTGTCAAAACCCACCCAAATCAGGCCTAAACCAAACGGAATGCCAGCCACAAAATAGCCCACATACCGCGCAATGCCTTGCCCCACGCTCAAACTACCCCCCGTTTTAGCATCCACCACCCGCAGCGACAGCAACATTTTGCCCGGCGTGGCTTGTTTTGCCGTCCAAAACCAAATGACGGCGACGACAGGCAATATCCAAGTCAGCAAAATATCCAAAAACCCCGTCGTGCGCATAGCCACCCCATAATCCAACCCCGCCCAGCCGTACACAGCGTAAAGAATCGGATAGGTAATCATCATCAGCAAAATCGAGTCAATGATGGACGCCCCCACGCGTATCCAAAAGCCAGCGTATTCGACGTTTTCAGGGGTTAAGTCGGTCATTTGGGTTCCTTGGGGAATATGCATTTCGGTATTGAATGAGTTTAGTTTACAACACCAGAAAAAGGGGTCAGAGTCCAATTTCGATGTGGCTGGGTTGTCCGCCGAATTGGGAATTGTCCTGAATTGGAATCTGACCCCATTTTCTTTGCCTCGGCTGGTAGAAGCTTCACTCAACGGCATGCAATCAAAATTCCCCTTCATCTGAAGGGGTGGCGCGGAGCGACGGGGTAGCTGTTGGCGACAGGGGGCTACCCCGCCCGTTGGGCACCCCTTCGCCACGAAGGGGAAGTTTGGGGTGTAGGTTTTTGAAAGTTAATTGCTATAAATATAATAGCTGTATAGACAATAAATACGCCGGCTATAGCAAAAAATGGCATTAAAAAAGGCTCTTCACATCACGTGAGAGCCTTTTTAGCTAGATTGAGAGAGTTTTAAGCAAACTCAGCCAGCGTCTTCTTCATTTTCTTCATCGCCGCCACTTCAATCTGGCGAATCCGCTCGGCGCTGACTCCGTAGACGGCTGCTAGATCATGCAAAGTCATGCCGCCTGAGCTGTCGTCGTTGACTTTCAACCAGCGCTCTTCCACGATTTTGCGGCTGCGGTCGTCTAGTTCGGCCAGGGCTGCGGATATGCCGTCACTTGCCAAGATGTCGCGCTGGTGCGCTTCTATCATGTTGGTGGGTTCGTGGTGGGTGTCGGACAGGTAGGAGATGGGGCCGAAAGCTTCTTCGCCGTCGTCGTTCGGTGTCGGGTCCAGCAGCACGTCGCCACCTGAGAGGCGCATTTCCATCTCTTGCACTTCTTCGGGCTTCACGTTCAAAGTCTTCGCCATCAGGCTGACTTCGGACTCGCTCATGGTGGCGCTGTGTGTTTCGTCGCCCAAGGCGGCAGCGTCGGCTTTGTAGCCTTGCTTCATCGAGCGCAGATTGAAAAACAACTTGCGCTGTGCCTTGGTGGTCGCCATTTTGACCATGCGCCAATTTTTCAGCACATATTCGTGAATTTCGGCCTTGATCCAGTGCATGGCATAGCTCACCAAGCGCACGCCTTGGTCAGGGTCAAAGCGTTTGACGGCTTTCATCAAGCCGATATTGCCTTCTTGAATCAGGTCGCCATGTGGCAAACCGTAGCCCAAATACTTGCGGGAAACGGAGACAACCAAGCGCAGATGAGACAAAACGAGTTTTTCAGCGGCGTCTAAGTCGTTGTTATCACGCAGGTTTTTGGCAAACCGCTGCTCTTCTTCCAATGTCAGCATGGGCATGCGGTTGGCGCTGGAGATGTAGGCGTCCAGATTGCCGAGCGACGGCACCAAGCCCCAGGTGGCGGTGGCGAGGGTGTTGTTATTCTTCAAATTAACAGGTTGCAAAGCATTCATGGTCAGTGACATTGTGATATTCCTTAGAAAAATCAATGTGTTTTCAACAATCTTGCGATTTCTAGTAATTATATTAGCACTCACAAACCGAGAGTGCCAACGGTCGCGCTAATGTCCTACAAAAATTAGGTTAATAACCCATTGGTTAGTAACTTCTCAAGCTGAATTGTACGGTGCAGGCTTGTCGCTGCAAGGTCTGCTGTGCAAAGCCTGCGTAAAGAATGGTGCCAGTTTGTCACGGATAACCGAGATTTGCTTTGATGTAAGTCAGCTAAGTGTGCGATAGCAACCGATAAAATAGCGCTATGACAAGCCCTGAATCCACAACCTACTTAACCGCTGCCTTTTACAAGTTCGTCGAGCTCTCGAATTTCCCTGAGATGAAAGAGCCGCTGCTTGCGTTTTGCGAGTCGCAGGACGTGAAGGGCACGATTTTGCTGGCGAATGAGGGCATCAACAGCACCATCGCTGGGCCAGAGGCGGGGGTGCGTGCGGTGTTGGCGTATTTGCGGGCTGACCCGCGCTTGGCAACGCTGGAACACAAAGAATCTTGGTCCACCAAGCCGCCGTTTTACCGCATGAAGGTGAAGCTGAAAAAAGAAATCGTCACCATGGGTGTGCCGACGGTGAACCCGAACGAGATGGTGGGCAAATACGTCAAACCGCAAGATTGGAACGCGCTGATTTCAGACCCAGATGTTCTCGTTATCGACACCCGCAACACCTACGAAGTCGATATTGGCACCTTCAAAGGTGCGGTTGACCCACGGTTGAAGAGCTTTTCGCTGTTTCCTGAGTGGTTGATGGCGCAGCCGCAGATTGCTGAGTCTGAAGCGAAAAAGGCCGGTGAAGTAGATAAGAAAACCAAAGTGGCGATGTTTTGCACGGGTGGTATTCGCTGTGAAAAATCGACCGCGTTTTTGAAAGCGCAAGGTTTTGACGAGGTCTACCATCTGGAAGGCGGCATTTTGAAGTATTTGGAGACTGTGCCCGAGGAAGAAAGTCTGTGGCAGGGCGAATGCTTTGTGTTTGACGAGCGCGTCACCGTCGGGCAGGGCTTGAAACCCGGCGACTATGGCTTGTGCCGTGCTTGCCGTGAGCCGATCAGCCAAGCCGACAAAGAATCGCCGCTTTTCGTGCTGGGGCTGAGCTGCCCGCACTGCCACGGCAGCAAAACGCCTGAAGATCTGGCGCGGTTTAAGGAGCGGCAACGGCAAATCAGTCTAGCCAAGCAGCGGGATGATGCTCAATCTCTCTAATCTGCCCATTCTCTACACCTTCCGCCGCTGTCCCTACGCCATGCGGGCGCGGTTGGCTTTGCTGGCCAGTGGCATTGACTATGAGCACCGCGAAGTCGTTTTAAGAGACAAACCGGCTGAGATGCTGGCAGCATCGCCCAAAGGTACTGTCCCAGTGCTGGTGCTACCGAATGGGGAGGTGATGGGCGAAGTGATTGATCAAAGCCTAGACATCTTGCTGTGGGCGCTGCGGCAAAATGACCCGTACCAATGGTTAGAGCATGAAAAAGACGCTTTAGCCATGATCGCCCAGTGCGATGGCGACTTCAAGTTTCACCTAGACAGGTACAAATACCCCAATCGGTACGACGGTACGGATGCCACGGAGCACCGCGCTAAAGCCTCCGTTTTCGTCGATAGGGTGAATACGCAATTGCAAAAAACACCTCAAAATTACTATGAATTTGATAGCTGTTTAGGCATATATAACGCCGGCTACATGCCTTTTTTGAGACAATTTTCGAATGTTGATAAAGCTTGGTTTGCGGCGCAACCGTGGCCAGCTTTGCAAACAGCATTGGCTGAGTTTGAGCAGTCAGTTGCGTTTAAAACCGTCATGCAATCGCATCCATTGATAAAATAAATTGGCTTGTAGAAATTAATAGTTTTAACATATGAATGTTACGTCCTTGCTTTCAGCTTGGAGTACTTTTAAAAAGGAAACTGCTATGTCTACTGAAGCGAAATGCCCGTTCCCGGGTGCAACGAACAAACCCGCGACAGGAAGCGTCAAATCTAAGCAAAACTGGTGGCCGAATCAGTTGGACGTCCAAATTCTTCACCAGCATTCTGAAAAGTCCAACCCCATGGGGCAAGATTTCGATTACGCGCAGGAATTCAAGACGCTTGACCTGGACGCTGTGGTCAAAGACCTCACGGCTTTGATGACAGACTCGCAAGACTGGTGGCCGGCTGATTACGGCCACTACGGACCGTTCTTCGTCCGTATGGCCTGGCACGCTGCTGGCACATACCGCATTGCTGATGGTCGCGGCGGCGCCGGTTCAGGTGCACAACGGTTTGCGCCCCTCAACAGCTGGCCGGATAACGGCAACCTTGACAAAGCGCGACGCCTGCTCTGGCCTATCAAACAAAAGTATGGTCGCAAGCTGTCTTGGGGCGACTTGATTGTGCTGACTGGCAACGTTGCGATGGAAACAATGGGCTTTAAGACGTTTGGTTTCGGCGGCGGTCGTCCGGATATTTGGGAGCCGGAAGAGAATATTTATTGGGGACCCGAGGGCAAGTGGCTGGCCAATGAGCGCTACAGCGGCGACCGTGAACTCGCCAACCCCCTGGCTGCTGTTCAAATGGGATTGATCTACGTGAACCCCGAAGGCCCAGACGGCGTCCCCGACCCGCTGGGTTCAGCGCGTGACATTCGCGAGACCTTCGCCCGCATGGCGATGGACGACGAGGAAACTGTCGCGTTGACTGCTGGCGGACACACGTTTGGCAAAACCCATGGCGCAGCCGACCCCGCCAAGTATGTCGGCCCTGAACCCGAAGGTGCCAGCATTGAAGAGCAGGGCCTAGGCTGGAAAAACTCTTTTGGCAGCGGCAAAGGCGTGCATACCATCACCAGTGGTCTAGAGGGTGCGTGGACCAACAACCCCATCCAATGGGATAACGGCTACTTCGAGAACCTGTTCGGCTACGAATGGGTGCTGACGAAAAGCCCCGCAGGTGCGCAGCAGTGGACACCCAAGGAGGCCGCGGCTGTGGGCACGGTGCCAGACGCCCACGATCCGTCCAAGCGCCAAGCGCCTATGATGTCCACCGCCGACATGGCGATGCGCATGGATCCTATTTACGAGAAGATTTCGCGTCGCTTCATGGCCAACCCGGCAGAGTTTGCCGACGCTTATGCCCGCGCCTGGTTCAAGCTGACCCACCGCGACATGGGCCCGCGTGTCCGCTACTTGGGCTCGCAGGTACCCAAGGAAGTGCTGATCTGGCAGGATCCGATTCCCGCCGTCAACCATCCGCTGGTCGATGCGCAGGACATTGCCGCCTTGAAGGCCAATATCCTCGCATCCGGCCTTTCCACCTCCCAACTGGTCAAAACCGCTTGGGCATCGGCGTCAACGTTTCGCGGTAGCGACAAGCGTGGTGGTGCGAACGGTGCGCGCATTCGGCTCGCACCGCAAAAAGACTGGGAAGTTAACCAGCCCGCCGAATTGGCGACAGTCCTGCAGGCGCTGGAGGTGATTCAGAAGAACTTCAATGACGTGCCATCTGGTGGCAAAAAAGTGTCGCTGGCGGATCTGATTGTTCTGGGCGGTTGCGCAGCCGTAGAAAAAGCCGCAAAACAGGCTGGTTTTGATGTGAAGGTTCCCTTTTCACCAGGGCGTATGGATGCATCGCAGGAGCAGACCGATGTGGAATCTTTCGCTGCCTTGGAGCCTACCGCAGATGGGTTTCGCAACTACATCCGTGCAGGACATGAACCGTTTGCAGCGGAGTTGTTGGTGGATCAGGCGAACCTGCTGACGCTGACCGCGCCCGAGATGACCGTTCTGGTCGGCGGCATGCGAGCGCTGAATGCCAACTTTGGGCAGTCCAAACATGGTGTTTTCACCCAACGGCCTGGAGCATTGACCAACGATTTCTTTGTGAACCTGCTGGATATGAATACGACTTGGCAGAAGTCCACAACGTCTGAAGGCGTAATAGAGAGCCTACAGGGGCGCGACCGGGCGACAAATGAGCCTAAGTGGACAGGCACCATCAACGATCTTGTCTTTGGTTCCAATGCCCAACTGCGCGCTATTTCTGAAGTTTACGCCAGCAGCGATGCGCAGCAGATGTTTGTGCATGACTTCGTGGCTGCGTGGAACAAAGTCATGAATCTTGATCGTTTTGATCTCGTGTGAAGCATAAAAGAAATAAGCTAGAAGTTTGTTAGCCCAAACCCCATCATTCCCGCGAAAGCGGGAATTTATGGTGACGGTTGTGGTTGTATCAAAAATTTGGCTTATTTGATTTTTTAGGGACTCTTTTGAATCCAACGCAGCAACACCCTGCGTATAAGTTGTTCAACAACTTTGGAGTTCCTATGAAAATCACATCTTCTACATTCACCTATTCTGCTTTTGCCGCCGCTTCCGTACTGGGTTTGTCCGTACTCACTGGCTGTGGCAGCATGTCGGCTAAGCCCATGATGGCTGCAGCCATGTATTCGCAAGCCAATTTACCAGCGGTAGTGCAAGTGCCCGCAGGCAACAAGGTAGCCATGGAAACCGTGGGTGTGGGTGATATCACGTATCAATGCAACCCGAAAAAAGACATGGCTGGCCAGTTTGAATGGGTGTTTGTGGGGCCAGACGCCAAGTTGAACGACCGCAGCGGCAAGCAAGTCGGCAAATACTACGGCCCACCAGCGACTTGGGAAAGCATGGATGGTTCAAAACTCACAGGTGCGCAGGTGGCGGTAGCGCCTAGCAGCGCGGGTAATATCCCATTGCAGTTAGTCAAAGCCAACCCAGCGATGGGAACAGGCGCGATGATGGGTGTGACTTACATTCAGCGTGTTGCCACTTCAGGCGGCGTTGCACCGGCTATTGTCTGTGATGCAGGCAACGCTGGCAGCAAACAAATTGTTCGCTACCAGGCTGATTACATCTTCTACAAGGCTGTATAAGCGGATTTAATAAATCGTCATTCCCGCGAAGGCGGGAATCCACAAACGCCACCATGGATTCCCGCC
>JAYSZH010000197.1:0-7172 GCA_043738155.1 Polaromonas sp.
GCTCAAAGCCGCTGGTGCCAAACGCGCCTTGATATTGCCCGTTTCAGCACCGTTTCACTCGCAATTGATGCGCCCAGCGGCTGAAAAGCTGGCAGAAGCCTTGAAGTTCGTTACTTTCGCAGCACCGCAGATTCCTGTGGTCAATAACATTGACGTTTCTGTGCAAACCGATGCAGCCGCCATTAAAGATGCGCTGTACCGCCAAGCTTTTGGCCCTGTGCGCTGGGTGGAGTGTGTTGCTGCCATCAAAGCGCGTGGCCTAAATGACGGATTGACAACCATTGTGGAGTGCGGCCCTGGCAAGGTATTGGCAGGTTTGGTTAAGCGGATTGATGCTGAATTGACTGGCGCGGCACTGTTTGATCCGGCGAGTTTGGCTGAGGTTAAAGCGCTTGTCCAAGGCTAAAAGGGCTAAATCCCTCAAGTTAAAGTCAAATAAAGTTAAAAATTCGGAGAATAGGAGAAATTTATGACCATCAACGTATCTAACCAAGTCGCCTTAGTCACAGGCGCATCGCGCGGTATAGGCGCATCGATTGCGCTGACTTTGGCGGAAGCGGGCTACAAAGTCATAGGCACAGCGACCACAGACGACGGCGCAGCCAAAATTTCTAACGCTTTGGCGGCTTTTCCAAATTGCAGTGGCAAAAACCTCAACGTCAACGATGCCGCAGCTTCTGAGGCGCTGATTGAAGCGATTACCAAAGAGCATGGCGGCTTACAGGTGCTGGTGAACAACGCCGGCATCACCCGCGACACTTTGGCCATGCGCATGAAGGATGAAGATTGGGACGCTGTGCTGGACACCAATTTGAAAGCCGTTTTTCGCATGTCACGCGCTGTGATGCGTACCATGATGAAGCAGCGCTACGGCCGCATCATCAACATCACCTCCGTTGTGGGCGCCTCTGGCAATGCCGGGCAAGCCAATTACGCCGCTGCCAAAGCAGGCGTGGCTGGTATGACGCGCGCTTTGGCTCGCGAACTGGGCAGCCGTGGCATCACAGTGAACTGCATCGCCCCAGGTTTTATTGAAACAGACATGACGGGCGGCTTGCCAGAAGAGCAACAAAAAGCGTTATTGAGCCAAATTCCGCTGGGACGTTTAGGCAAGCCGGCTGATATTGCCAATGCGGTGGCGTTTTTAGCATCGCCTGTGGCTGGCTATGTGACGGGGCAAGAATTACATATCAACGGCGGTATGCACATGTCTTAAGCAGGCCTGAGTGGGCTTCATGGGTATTTAGGGCTTTGTAACTGAGCTGTAATAAATAAATTTGAGCAAAACTGTCCTAAAAAGAGCTCAAACTTAGCTTAAATTAAGGAACAATTTAGGGCATAGGCTCTAAGTTGGTTAGAATAACAATTTTCACAACCCTCAGAGGGAATACATGAGCGATATCGAAGCACGCGTTAAAAAAATCATTGCTGAACAACTCGGCGTTGAAGAATCACAAGTCACCGCAGAAAAGTCATTCGTGGCTGATCTGGGCGCTGACTCCTTGGACACCGTTGAATTGGTGATGGCTTTGGAAGACGAGTTTGGCATTGAAATTCCAGACGAAGAAGCTGAAAAAATCACAACCGTGAAAAACGCGATCGACTACGCTATTGCCAATCCTAAAGCGTAATTAGCAAAAGCGTAATTTTTAAGACGTAGTTTGATACGTTTTAACTTGATGGACAAACTAACGCAAACGGCATCGTTTGCAGTGCGTTTGTCCATTTTGTCGTTAGGACTACTGTTTTTTAAGTAGTATCTGCGTATTGTTTTTTTGCGTTCAATTTTTTGATATTTTTTTCGGAGCATCCCTTTTATGTCTCGTAGACGCGTCGTTGTGACAGGTTTAGGTTGTGTCAGCCCCGTGGGCAACACCGTAGAGGCATCTTGGGCAGCCTTGCTGGCCGGAAAATCTGGCATCGCCAAAATTACAGGCTTTGACGCCAGCGCCTTCACCACGCATTTTGCGGGCGAGGTGAAAGACTTCAAAATTGAAGACTACATCCCGGAAAAAGAAGCGCGCCATATGGGTCGCTTCATTCACATGGGCATGGCAGCCGCTTGCCAAGCGGTGGCAGATTCTGGTTTGGCTACGGGCGATGCCTTGGGCGAAGAAGAAGCCACCCGCATTGGCTGCAACATTGGCTCTGGTATTGGCGGCTTGCCCACCATTGAGCAAACGCATATTGAGTACGTGAACCGTGGTCCGCGCCGCATCACGCCTTTCTTCGTCCCAGCCTCCATCATCAACATGATTTCAGGCAATGTATCTATCAAATTTGGTTTCAAAGGGCCGAACATTGCCATCGTCACCGCCTGCACCACAGGTTTGCATGCGATTGGTACATCAGCACGGATGATTGAGTACGGCGACTGCGACGTCATGATCGCAGGCGGTGCTGAGTCCACGACATCACCGCTCGGCTTGGGTGGCTTTGCTGCAGCCCGCGCTTTGAGCACCCGCAACGACGACCCAGCCACCGCATCGCGCCCGTGGGACAAAGACCGCGATGGTTTCGTTTTGGGCGAAGGTGCAGGCGTGTTGGTGCTTGAAGAATACGAACACGCCAAAGCGCGTGGCGCCAAAATATACGCCGAGGTCGCCGGCTTTGGCATGACCGGCGACGCCTATCATATGACCGCGCCCAACGTGGATGGCCCACGTCGCTCCATGCAAATGGCGATGAAAAATGCGGGTGTCAATGCTGACAGCGTCGGCTACATCAACGCGCATGGAACCTCCACGCCCCTGGGTGATTTGAACGAAACCAACGCGATCAAACTGGCTTTTGGCGACCATGCCAAAAAGACGGTGGTCAATTCCACCAAATCTATGACTGGGCATTTGCTGGGCGGTGCTGGGGGTGTTGAAAGTGTATTCACAGCACTGGCGATCTACCATCAAAAAAGTCCACCAACGATCAACATCTTCAACCAAGACCCTGAGTGCGATTTGGACTACTGCGCCAATACCGCGCGTGACCTCAACATAGAAGTTGCAGTAAAAAACAACTTTGGCTTTGGTGGCACCAACGGTACTTTGGTGTTCAAGCGGTTGCGTTAATTTTCTGAACCACCATCTCGCACCGGCAGTCAGCTACCCTACGGGCGGGGCTGGGTATTTTAGGTGGCTTCTAGCTGGCGTCGTGTTGTTAGGCGCTGCATCGCTGGGTTTATTCGGCTATTCCATTAGTTCAGCATCTAAACTGTTGACTTGGCAATTCGCTTTGTTGCTTGGTACCTGGCTCATTAGCACCGCAGCTGTTTGGCATTTTTTGCGCCATTTGCCGCAGGGCGAGCTCGATTTTGATGGCAAAAACTGGTACTTTGCAAATAAAGTGGATCAAATTGATCAAGTCGGTACTGTCAGCATTCGGTTTGACGGACAAAGTGGCATGTTGCTGCGGTTTGAAAGCGAATTCAAACGTGTGTCTTGGTTGTGGTTGGAGGAGCGATCTGCCACCCAATTTGTTTCTCATGATTGGCATGACGTGCGCCGTGCTGTATATTCGCGCCCAGCCCCACAGAATTCGCCTCCTTTGATATGACGCCTCCTTCCCGCCCATCTGGCAACCCGCCAGACGATCTGCTGCCACCATCAGCGCCAGAGCTCGACAGCGATGCCATGCTGGTTGAACGCACGGTGGCGGGCGACCAGCGGGCATTTGAGTTGCTGGTGATCAAATACCAGCGGCGCATTCAGCGCTTGATTGGCCGCATGGTGCGCGACGTGGACTTGGTGGACGATATTGCGCAAGAAACCTTTATCCGTGCCTACCGCGCCTTGCCCAAGTTTCGCGGTGAGGCGCAGTTTTACACTTGGTTGTACCGCATTGCCGTCAATACCAGCAAAAAGTTTTTACTGGATATGAAACGCGACCCCACCGTTTCGATTGGCGCTTTTGGAAACACGGACGAAGACAATGAAACTTTCCAGTCGAAAAACGAACCAATATCAGACGATACGCCAGAAACCATTTTTGCAGCCAACGAAATAGCCAGCGCCGTGAACGCCGCGATGATGGCGTTGCCCGAAGATTTGCGACAAGCTATCACCTTGCGAGAGATCGATGGCATGAGCTACGAAGATATTGCGCAGCTGATGGCTTGTCCGATTGGGACGGTGCGATCAAGGATTTTCCGTGCGAGGGAGGCGATTTCGGCCAAAGTGGGGCCGCTGCTGGAAAATCAATCTGGCAAACGATGGTGAACTTCTTTGAATTAAACAAATCATAAGATTCCTGAGTGCTAAACAAGCAAAATCAACATGCAAAATCAAACTAACTTGCCGTTAAACGAGTATGAAAGAGCGCAAATCAGCGATTTGGCTGATGGCTGGCTACGCGACGGCGCATTTGCCGATGCGATGGCTTTGCTAGATACCAGCAGCCAAGCGCGCGCTTACTGGCACGGTTTGCATGTGGCGGGTGACGTGCAGCGTGGCGAAGTTATTGCCAATTCGGCAAGTGTCGCCAAAGACATGGCTTTTTTAGACATCTTCAGAGCGAATTTAGCCAACGAGTTGCCCTTGATAGCCGCTGCGCTAGAGGACGAAGTACGTGTCTCTGAAGTGAGAGTAGCCATGCCGACTGCCAACGATTCGTTTTTCAATTGGAAATGGGTGGGAGGCTTGTCTGCAGTGGCTGCAGCTGTGGTTTTTAGTTGGAATTTGGTGTCAACAACACCCATTGCTCCAAATGGTTCAGGGGCGCAATTGGCGCAAACTGCGGTTCAAGCCGCGCCCATCGCAACAGTCGCCACGCCAAGCGCCGCCGGAGTGATGCTGCGCAATCCCCAGCTTGATGCCTTGATTGCCGCACACAACCAAGCGGGCGGCAGCTCTGCGCTGCAAATGCCGTCGGGCTTTTTACGCAGTGCAACGTTCAATACGGGTACATCGGCAATGGTTGTGAGTGATAAATGAATATAAAAGCACCTTTTCTAGTGCATTTTAAGGCTCTAGCCGGCGTATTTATTGCCTCTATAGCTATTAATTCTATAGCAAATGATGATTCAAATGCAGCCAAGCAAAATCCTGTGTCTGTAACAAATCAGGCTAAAACGGGGCACGTTGGCGGTTACAAGTCGGTCAATGAATGGTTGGTGCGCATTCACGATGCTTCTCGGAAACGAGCTTACACGGGTACGTTTGTGGTTTCTGTGGGTTCAGAGATGGCCAGTGCGCGCATTTGGCATGTTTGCGATGGTGAGCAGCAAATGGAGCGGGTGGAGTCGCTCACGGGAGCGCCGCGCTCAACCTTCAGGCGCAACAACCAGGTGGTCACGTTTTTTCCAGATGCCAAGGTGGCTCGCTCAGAAGAGCGCGAGTCTTTGGGTATTTTCCCCAATTTCCTCAAAGCCAATGACAGCACGATCGCAGAGTTTTACAACATCAAAATGCTGGACACCGAGCGGGTAGCCGGTTTTGACGCGGAAGTGGTGCAGTTGGTCGCCAAAGACAACTTGCGCTACAGCTACCGCATTTGGACGGAACGCAAGAGTGGTTTGGTCGTGAAGCTGCAAACGCTGGATTCAAACGGCGGTGTGATTGAGCAGACGGCGTTCTCAGAGTTGAACTTGGATGCGCCCGTGAAGATGGACAAACTGGTCGCCATGATGAACAACACGACGGGTCACAAGCTTGAGCGCGTTGAAATGAGCAAAACTACTGCTATATCCCAGGGCTGGACGATGGCGCGTGGCGTGCCTGGTTTCATGCCAGTGAGCTGCTTCAAGCGCACGGAGGCGATGCAGTGGATTTTTTCAGATGGTTTGGCGGCGGTGTCTCTGTTTGTAGAACCTTTTGACCGCAAACGCCACACCCAAGAAGGCGCTTGGGCTATGGGCGCCACGCAGACGCTGGCAAAACGCATGGACGATTGGTGGCTGACAGCGGTAGGCGAAGTGCCTGCACCCACGTTGAAGGTCTTTGCACAGCAGTTGGAACGTAAAAAATAGTTTCGTTTAAAGTGTTATTTTTAAGTTGGCAGTATTTATCGCATTCATCGCAATAATCGTTAATTAGGTGGCATTTTCATGACTTCTATCAAGAGTTTAAATTCTAAGTTTGTGGGTGTATTAGGTTCTATTGCCTTGGCTGGCATGATGTTGTTGCCTGTTACTTCAGGTGCGCAAATGCGAGGCTTGCCTGATTTCACAGAGTTGGTGGAGCAAGTGGGGCCATCCGTGGTGAACATCCGAACCCTAGAAAAAGCCAGTAGCCGGGGTGGCATTGGTGGCGGTAATGGCTCAGAGTCAGACGAAGACCTTCAAGAGCTTTTGCGCAAATTCTTTGGTGACCGCATGCCGGGTGGGCCTAAAGCTGATCCGAAGGCTGACCCTAAAGCCGATCCAAAAGCAGACAGGGCTGACCCTAAAACACCGAAGCGCCGAGTGCCAGAATCACGAGAAGACCAGCCGCGAGGTGTCGGCTCAGGCTTTATATTGAGTTCAGATGGTTTGGTGATGACCAATGCCCACGTGGTTGAAGGTGCGGATGAGGTGTTGGTGACCTTGACTGACAAGCGCGAGTTCAAAGCCAAAATCATAGGCTCAGACAAGCGCACGGATGTGGCGGTGATCAAAATTGAAGCCACTGGCTTGCCAGCGGTGAAGATCGGCGATGTGAATCGCCTCAAAGTGGGCGAGTGGGTGATGGCGATTGGCTCGCCATTCGGGTTGGAAAACACCGTCACAGCTGGCATCGTTAGCGCAAAGCAACGCGATACGGGTGATTATTTGCCTCTGATTCAAACCGATGTGGCCATCAACCCCGGTAATTCAGGCGGCCCGCTGATCAATATGCGCGGCGAGGTTGTTGGTATCAACAGCCAAATTTATTCTCGCTCTGGCGGCTTCCAGGGCATCTCGTTCGCTATTCCTATCGACGAAGCCGCTCGTGTTAGCGATCAGCTACGCACAACAGGCCGTGTGTCTCGCGGTCGTATCGGCGTACAAATCGACCAAGTCAGCAAAGAAATTGCCGAATCGATCGGCTTACCCAAGGCGCAAGGTGCATTGGTGCGTGGCGTTGAGGCAGGTGCACCCGCTGCGCTCGCTGGTGTTGAGGCGGGAGACGTCATTTTGAAGTTTGGTGGCGTGGCGATTGAAAAATCTGCCGATTTGCCCCGCTTTGTGGGTAACACCAAGCCCGGTAGCAAAAGCACGCTGA
>JAYSZH010000198.1:0-7156 GCA_043738155.1 Polaromonas sp.
CCCGTGATGTACAACGACTTTGTGCTGATTGGCCCAGCGGCAGACCCCGTCAAAGTTAAGGGCAAAGATATTGTCGAGGCACTGAAAAAAATCGCTGCAGGCAATGGCAACTTTATTTCACGCGGTGACAAAAGCGGCACACACGCGGCAGAACTGCGGTACTGGAAGAGCGCAAATCTTGATATTAAAGGTGCTGGTTACAAAGAATGCGGCTGCGGCATGGGGCCGGCGTTGAACATGGCGTCAAGCCTGGGCGCTTACGTGCTGGCCGACCGTGGTACCTGGCTGAGCTTCAAAAACCGCGCCGATTTGGCCATTTTGGTCGAAGGCGACAACCGCTTGTTCAACCAATACGGCGTGATGCTGGTGAACCCCGCCAAACACCCACAAACCAAGGTGGTTGAGGGGCAAAAGTTTGTCGATTGGGTGGTGTCAGCCAGCGGTCAAAGCGCCATCGCCAGCTACAAAATTGGCGGGGAGCAGTTGTTCTTTGCGAATGCTGTCAAGTAATTAATCACCTCAAATTCCTCATCATTTGACCTAAAGTCCATGTAACATTGGGCGCATGCATTTAGTCCCCAAACTGCACGAAGATGACACGTTCATGACGCTCGCGCTGCAAGAGGCGCAGGCAGCCGCAGCCAATGGCGAAGTGCCAGTGGGCGCTGTGGTGGTGAAGGATGGCGTCGTCATTGCAGTGGGGCGCAACTCACCCATTGCCGACCACGACCCGACCGCGCATGCCGAAATTGTGGCGTTGCGCGCGGCGGCCAAAGCTTTGGGCAACTACCGCTTAGATGGCTGCGAGCTGTTTGTGACGCTGGAGCCGTGTGCCATGTGCGCAGGTGCGATGCTGCATGCACGGCTGAAACGCGTGGTTTTTGGCGCAGCCGATGCCAAAACCGGCGCGGCGGGGTCGGTGACCAATTTGTTCAGCAATATCTCGCTGAACCACCAAACCGAGGTGGAAGGCGGCGTGCTGGCAGACGAGGCCAGTGGTATGTTGCAACGTTTTTTTCAGGACAAACGCGAAGCCATCAAACAAGAAACCAAGCTCAAGCACCCGCTGCGCAGCGATGCTTTGCGCACGCCAGATGCCGCGTTTGAGAATCTGCCAGATTACCCGTGGCAGCCGAACTATGTGAGCAATTTGCCGGCACTGGAGGGGCTGCGGATGCACTATTTGGACGAAGGGCATTTGATATATGACATCACTGGGCGCGAAACAGCCGAGCAAACCACCTATCTGTGCCTGCACGGCAACCCCGCGTGGAGCTACCTGTACCGCAAAATGATTCCCATTTTTCTGCAAACCCAGGGTTGGATGGAAGACGGGATAGGCGCACGGGTCGTGGTGCCGGATTTGATCGGTTTTGGCAAAAGCGACAAACCCAAAAAAGAGGGTTTTCACACCTTCACTTGGCACAGGCAGGTACTGGTTGAGCTGATTGAGCGCTTAGATTTACAAAATATCGTCCTTGTGGTGCAAGACTGGGGTGGGATTTTGGGTTTGACCTTGCCGCATGAGTTTCACGGAAAATCAAATCGAATCAAGGGCTTACTGGTGATGAACACCATGTTGGCGACGGGTGAAGCCGCGTTAACCCAAGGTTTTTTAGACTGGCGCGAGATGTGCCAGAAAAATCCTGAGTTCAAAATCGACAAGCTCTTCGCACGCGGCAACCCGCAGATGAGCCCAGCAGAATGCGCGGCTTACATGGCACCTTTCCCCGAAAAGGGCTTTCGTGCCGCCACCCGCGCGTTCCCACCCATGGTGCCAGAAATTCCGCAAGCAGACGGCGCTGAAATATCACGCCAAGCCAGAGATTTTTGGCAAAACAAGTGGGAAGGGCGCACGCTGATGGCCGTGGGTGCGCAAGATCCTGTGCTGGGCTTGGATGCGATGCACGGGTTGCAAAAGCTGATCAACGGCTGTCCTGAACCACTGGTTTTGGACGGCGCAGGGCATTTTGTGCAAGAGCATGGCGAAGAGATCGCTAAACTTGCGGTACAAGTTTTCAGGTAAATTTTGCCATATTTGTTACAAAATTTATAGCATCTTAGGCAATAAATACGCCGGCTAGAGCCAGTTTTAGCATCTTTTTTTGAGATAATTGAGTTTATGAGCCATATTTACGTATATTCCCCCTCCAGCCGCATCGTCGACAAAACAGCGTTCAAACGCGGCATCAAGCGGCTGCAAGCTTTGGGGCACGAGGTTGAAATCGACGCGGATACTCTGACGGGTCATTTGCGCTTTGCTGGAGATGACGCCACTCGAATTGCGGCTATCCAAAGAGCGGCAGCCAGTGGCGCAGACGTGGCGCTGACCTCGCGCGGTGGCTACGGCATCAGCCGGATTTTGGGTGGCATTGACTACAAAGCGATCGCAAAATCTATCAACCCAAGCAAAGGAAAAGGCACTCTTTTCATAGGCTACAGCGACTTCACAGCGCTGCAATGCGCACTGTTGACCAAAACTGGCGCAACCAGCTGGTCTGGACCGTCAGTTTGTGGTGATTTTGGGCAGATTATCGAAAAAGACGGCTCGCCAGACTGCATCATGGAAGCATGTTTTGACGACTTGCTGGTCGGGCAGGGCGAGGGGGCAGGGTGGAGGATGCCAGTTACAGACAAATTGGGCATGACAAAAGAGAGTTTCAACATCAACAACGCCACACTCTGGGGCGGTAACCTGTCGGTGCTGACCAGCTTGGTCGGCACGCCCTATTTGCCTGCCTGCGCGACGGATAAAAGCGGCATCTTGTTCATCGAAGACGTGGCAGAGCACCCGTATCGCATCGAGCGAAATTTGACCCAACTGCTGCACGCAGGCGTTTTGAGCAAGCAAAAAGCTATTATTTTTGGACAATTTACCAATTACAAACTCTTCCCAGCGGCAGACAAAGGCTACAAGCTGCACAGCGTCGTCGACTGGCTGCGTACGCAGGTGACATGCCCCGTGTTGACTGGTCTGCCCATGGGGCATGTACCGACCAAAGTAGTACTGCCGTTTGGTGAAAAAGTGACATTGGCGGTTGATAGCCGTGATGCTTTGTTGGTTTGGGGATGATTGTGAGACTGAATCTGCGAACCCAGGACCAGCTCACGCCGTCATTCCCGCGAAGGCAGGAATCTACAAGCGCCACCATGGATTCCCGCCTGCGCGGGAATGACAAAATAGGGGTCATTGTTACAATTTTAGTTGCTATTTTTGCTACTAATTCAATAGCACAAGAGGCAATAAATACGCCGGCTATCATCGAGATTCAATCATCAAAAAACACAATTCAAGAGCATCCCTGGCTGGTTTTGGGTGGCTTGGCGTACCACAGCTGTAGAACCTGCGGGTTCAGAGAATCCAACCCTGGCTTGGCGCTGCAATGGCAATCACCTTGGTTTGAAGAACTCACCGGTTTAGACAACACCCGTTTAACGGCTGGTGCGTATATCAACAGCAACGACCGCAACAGTGTTTACGCCGGTGCACAGTGGCTGCCGTACAGCTACGGCCCCGTCAAATTAGGCCTGCAAGCAGTGGTGATCACAGGCTACTTAGAAGCAAAAATCACACCTGTGCTGCTGCCTTTGGTGTCTATCGAAACACGGCACGTGGGTTTAGATGTCTACGCCGTGCCCAAAATCACCAAAGTCAGCGCTGCGGTGTTTGCGACTTTAAAGGTACGGTTTTAACAACGAAGTGCCTATACTGACATATAAATAAAATGGGAGAAATACGCATGAAAAGCTTTTGGAAACTGGGACTGCTGGTAACCAGCTTTGGATTAGCCGCTTGTACCACCCTGCCGCCTTCACGTCCTGCAGCTTGGGCTGCGCCAGAAGTGCTGGTTGCGCCATCCTCGTTTCACGGCGTCCACGGTTTGGCCGTTGACGCGAAAGGGCGTTTGCTGGCCGGAACGGTTGTCGGCAGCAGCATGTGGGAGGTGGATCGCACAACGGGTGCGACTAAAGTTTTCATCGCCGCGCCTGAAGGGGAGGCTGACGACATCGCCATTGGCCCAAATGGTGAAATGGCTTGGACATCTTATTTGCAAGGCATTGTGCGTTACCGTGAAAACGACGCCGCACCGATTCGCATTTTGGCCAAAGATTTGCCGGGCATCAACTCCCTGGCGTTTGACCTAAAAAGCGGCAAACTTTATGCGTCTCAGGTGTTTTTAGGCGATGCGATGCACGAAATCGACGTTGCGGGCGTCAAACCACCGCGTTTGATTGCCAAAGGCATAGGCGGTTTCAATGGTTTTGAAGTTGGCACAGATGGCATGATTTATGGTCCGATTTGGTTCAAAGGCCAGGTGGCCAAGATGAACCCGGCTGATGGCGCGATCACCGTCATCAACAGCGAGTTCAAAACCCCAGCGGCAGCCAATTTGGATGGTCGAGGCAATTTATGGGTGGTCGATACCAACACGGGCGAATTGAGTAAAGTTGAGCTGGCTACCGGTCGCAAAACGGTGATGAAGCAACTCAAACCCGCGATTGACAATTTGGCCATTGCGCGCGATGGCGTGATTTATGTGTCCAATATGGCTGACAACTCGGTGCAGTCGTACAACCCAGCGTCGGGTGAAGTGCGTTTGTTGACGGGCGGTAAATTGTCCGTCCCCGGCGGCATCAAGCTGGATGGCGACACGCTGTGGGTGACTGATTTGTTTGCTTTTCGCGAAGTCAACGTCAAAAGCGGCGAAGTGAAGGACGTATTTCGCATGCAATCGTCGGATTTGGAGTACCCATTTGCAGTAGGTTTGTCTGCCAAGCAGTTTGCTTTGTCATCATGGTTTACAGGTTCAGTGCAAGTGATTGACCGCGCAACGCGGAAGACGACGACCACGATTCATGGTCTCAAAGCGCCCATGGATGCCTTGTTTTTAGACGACGGCAGCGTGGTGTTTGCGGAAATCGCCACGGGCGAAGTGACGCGCGCAAGCGGCGCTGATTTTAAAGAACGCAAAGTGATTGCTAAAGGCTTGGCTGGTCCAGTGCAGATGATATTGGGCAAAGACGGTGCTTTGTACGTGACAGAAGCCGCGGGCAATTTGAGCCGCATCGACATGCGCGATGGCAGCAAAACTGTCGTGGCCGACAAATTGGTGTTGCCAGAAGGCTTGGCGCAAACGCCGTGGGGCACATTCATTGTTGCCGAGGCGGCTGCTCGCCGTTTGGTAGAGATTGACGCCACCAACGGCACACGCCGTACTGTTGCTGAAAACCTGGCAATTGGACTGGAAGCTGGCCCTGGTTTACCGCCACCATATGTACCCACAGGCGTGGCCGTGGGCGCAGATGGTGTGATCTATATGAGCGCGGATCGAAACAACGCCATCTATAAAATCAGACCGCAGCGTTAACTCACACAGCGATGGCTCAGCCATTTGTCCACAATGCTGGCGCTGTAGTGGCTGGCGACTTGACTTAAAAAGCGGTTGAAATCAACCGTTGCATCGTCATCCGCACGGTCTGAAATCGTGCGCACAGCAGCAAAAGGCACACCGTAATCGTGGCAAACCTGTGCAAATGCAGCGCTTTCCATCTCTACGGCCAAGGCTAGCGGCAAGTCTTGCTGTAGTTTTTGGCTCTCAGCCGTGGTTGAGACAAACCGGTCGCCGCTGATGAGCAAGCCCGTGTGCAATTGCGGACTGGCTAAATTAAATGCGGCTCGGGCTTCAATCGTCAAAACATGGCTCAAATCGTCTAAAACGGTGGCGCAAGCTTTCTTCAGTTCATTCGCCAGCTTCTTATCTGCTTGAAAAGTGGTGACGCCATAGCTGGGGACTTCGTATTTAGGAAAAAGCGGCGAAACGTCTAAATCATGCTGCATAAAGCGGTCTGCCACGACCAAATCGCCCACATTGACATGTTTACCCAAACCACCAGCCACGCCTGTGAACACGATTTGATTGGCTTTGAAATGCTCAATCAGTAAAGTAGCCGTGGTTGCAGCAGCCACTTTGCCAATGCCAGACAGAACCAACACCACGTCGTGCCCTTGCAAATGCCCCAACCAAAACTCGCGCCCAGCGCGGGTTTGCTTGTGTTCATCGGGCATGAGGGCGAGGAGTTGTGATAGTTCGTCGTGCATAGCGCTGACGATGGCGACGGGGTGTTTAACTGTCATTCAATATTATCGCTTATGTTATTTAACATAATATACATCGTATTAAGTATTGGTGTAATGTCTGCCTATGTCACCAAACGATAGATTCGCCCTTGTAGTCATAAAAACGACCCGTTTCTGAAGGATTTAAAGCATGAATTACAGACAACAGTTCTTGTGCCGCCACGTCTGGGCTGCGCACATTCAAGCCAGACTTGCTAAACGGCTCGCTCAACGCAGTTGCTACCGTGCCTGGATGAAGCGCGATGCAGATTGACTCTTTGTTGCGTCTCGTCAGTTCAATCGACGCTGTTTTGACGATTTGATTCAAAGCTGCTTTGGCAGCACGGTAGCCATACCAGCCACCCAAAGCATTGTCACCAATACTGCCGACTTTGGCGGAAATAAAAGCAATGCGCACATCGCCTGTTTTAGGCAACAAAGGTGCAAAATGTTTCAAAATCAGTGCTGGCCCGATGGCGTTGATTAACATCACGTGGTTCAAATACGCCATGTCGAGATGCTGGAAACTGCGTTCCGGACCGCTTCCGTTGCTGTGAAGATATCCAGTAGCAATGATAATTAGACGTATGGGCGCATTTTTACAATGTTCAGCTGCCCAAGCTGCACTGCGTTGTATGGTTGATTCGTCTGCGTAATCAATGGTTTGCGGTCGATTGGCAGCTGGTTGTCGCGAAAATCCCAAAATTTGGCTGTATTGCGGCGCAAAAGCTGCCTCTGTCGCTAGCATATTTACCAATCCGGCACCTAAGCCGCCATTGGCACCTATAACAATCGCAGAATTTTGGGCTGCTTCGTGAGGGTTTTGCGAATTTGAATCCATAGCATATTGTATTTAATAGCAATACTGTGCGATAATCAAAGGCTAACCGGACAAGTGCGAAGCATAGGGTTTCGTGGCTGGCCAAACTGATCTCTCTACGAGAATAAGGAATAGAAAATGAAAGACGGCATTCACCCAAATTACCGCGAAGTTTGCTTTTTGGACTTGTCCAACAACTTCAAGTTTGTGACTCGTTC
>JAYSZH010000199.1:0-7125 GCA_043738155.1 Polaromonas sp.
TTTCCTTTGACCCTGCGTATGAAGCTGATAGCTCTTGCCCCACAGTTTTTTGTGGAAGATGCTGATCAAAAACCAGTCGCCTACATCAGGCAAAAGCTCTTTAAGCTCAAAGAAGCCATCAATGTTTTCTCCGATGCGACACAAAAAGACGTTTTGTACACGATTGCGGCTGACAGAGTCATTGATTTTTCAGCACGCTACAATTTAAAAAATGCAGCTGGCTTGGCATTAGGATCAGTCAAACGCAACGGCATGCGCTCATTGTGGCGCGCTCAATATGATGTTTATGAGAGCGAGCGAGTCGTTTTTACAATTTCTGAAGAAAGCGTCGCAACGCGCTTCTTTGACAATATTTTTAGCCAAATTCCATTTTTGGGGGCGTTGTCTGGTTACATTTTCCAACCTTCCTATATTGTCAAACGCGAATCAGGCGAAGAAGTTATGCGCTTAAGCAAGCAGCCCGCATTGTGGGAGGGTATTTTCAAGATGGAGCAGCTAACCATACTCAGCCATGCGGAGCAAGAATCACTCATGTTGAGCTTGTTTATGACCGTTTTGTTAGAACGCCAAAGCGGGTAAAAAAATAGCCCACTGAAGTGGGCTATTCGTAGGGGTGACTAGTAATTACTGCACAGATACTTCCACGCGACGTGCTTCAGCCGCTGGGCCATCTACTTTGGCTTGTTCTGGTTTTTTCAGCTCAACTTTGTCGTCGGCCACACCTGCTGCTTTGAGCGCAGCTTGTACATTCATGGCGCGCTGCTTGGCCAATTCGGCGTTTTTAGCCGGATCTCCTGAAGCATCGTGGTAACCACTGATGACGGCTTTTTTGCCACCAGCCACGGCTTTGATGACATCTGCCAGTGCCGCTGCGCCTCCGGTGGCCACATCAGCTTTGCCACTTGCAAAGTAAAACTTCACCACACCGTTTTCAACTTTAACGGATGCTTCATCCACCGCAGCTGGAGCTGCTGGTGCAGCTGCACCAGGAGACGTAGCAGCAGCCGGCGCAGCAACCGCTGAAGCAGCAGCACCACTAGCGGCAACAGCCACAGCTGCTACGGGCGCTATAGGTGCCACGGGTACTTCTCCACCATGCAATTTCATCATCAACGGCACAATCAACAGCGCCACAATGTTGATAATTTTGATCAGCGGATTGATCGCTGGGCCAGCCGTGTCTTTGTAGGGGTCACCCACAGTGTCGCCAGTCACAGCCGCTTTGTGCGCTTCTGAGCCTTTGCCGCCGTGGTTGCCGTCTTCGATGTACTTTTTCGCATTGTCCCAAGCGCCACCGCCTGTACACATGGAAATCGCGACAAACAAACCCGTCACAATCGTGCCCATCAGCAAACCGCCCAAGGCTTTTGGCCCCAGTACCAAGCCGACCAAAATGGGCACCACCACTGGCAAGAGCGATGGAATCATCATCTCTTTGATGGCGGCAGAGGTCAACATGTCAACCGCAGCGCTGTAATCTGGCTTGCGTTTGTTGGCCATGATCTCGCCATCAGCAAACTGGCGACGCACTTCCACCACCACTGAGCCGGCCGCACGGCCTACGGCTTCCATCGCCATCGCGCCGAAGAGGTAAGGAATCAAACCACCGATGAACAGGCCAATAATGACCATAGGGTCGCTCAAATCAAAGCTGATCGCCTTGCCGTAAGCTTCCAGTTTGTGGGTGTAATCAGCGAACAGCACCAGCGCAGCCAAACCGGCAGAACCTATCGCATAGCCTTTTGTCACCGCTTTGGTCGTATTGCCCACAGCGTCCAGCGGGTCGGTGATGTCGCGCACGCTTTTTGGCATTTCGGCCATTTCAGCGATGCCGCCAGCGTTGTCGGTGATAGGGCCATAGGCATCCAAAGCCACCACAATACCAGCCATAGACAACATCGATGTTGCTGCAATCGCAATGCCGTACAAGCCCGCCAATTTGAATGCCGCCATGATAGCGATACACACAAAAATCACCGGCCAAGCGGTAGAACGCATAGAAACGCCCAAGCCTGCGATGATGTTGGTGCCGTGTCCGGTTGTCGATGCCGCAGCGATGTGCTTCACTGGTGAATACTGCGTGCCGGTGTAATACTCAGTGATCCACACCAAAGCTGCCGTCAACGCCAAACCGACAAAACAAGCACCAAACAACGCCATTTGGCTGCCGGCGGCTTTGATTGAGTTGTCAGGCATGATCCAAGTCGTCACAAAGTAAAAAGCGATGAGCGATAAGCCGCCAGCCACTGCCAAACCTTTGTAAAGCGCAGGCATCACGTTCTTCATGCCCGGCGATGCTTTGACGAAAAAGCAGCCAATGATGGACGCAACGATAGAAACAGCACCCAGCGCCAGCGGGTAAACCACCGCAGCCGTGCCTGCACCAGTGACGAGCAAAGCGCCCAAAACCATGGTCGCAATCAGCGTGACCGCATACGTTTCAAACAAATCTGCAGCCATACCAGCACAATCACCCACGTTGTCGCCCACATTGTCGGCAATCACGGCAGGGTTGCGCGGGTCATCTTCTGGGATGCCAGCTTCCACTTTGCCCACCAAATCCGCGCCTACGTCTGCACCTTTGGTGAAAATACCGCCACCCAAACGGGCAAAAATCGAGATCAACGATGAGCCGAAGGCAAAACCAATCAGCGGATTCAGCATTTTGGCCAAGTTTTTATCAGGCGTCATGTTGCCGTTGCCGACCAAGAACCAGTAAAACACGGTCACGCCCAGCAAACCGAGGCCAACCACCAGCATGCCAGTGATAGCACCGCCGCGAAACGCGACATCCAGCGCGGGGCCAATGCCTTTGGTCGCTGCCTGGGCTGTGCGCACATTGGCTTTGACCGACACGTTCATGCCAATAAAGCCGCATAAGCCGGACAACAGGGCGCCGACAACAAACCCCATGGCCGACATACCGTCTAAAAAGAAGTAAATCAAAATCGCTAAAACCACACCGACGATGGTGATGGTTTTGTACTGACGCGCTAAATATGCGGCAGCACCGGTTTGAATCGCTGCTGCAATCTCTTGCATTCGCGCATTACCAGCGTCTTGGGAAAGAATCCAACTGCGTGCCCAAAAGCCGTAACCCACGGCAATCAGTCCACAAACGAGCGCCAAAATCAGCGCAGAATTACCTGTCATGTCTATCTCCTTGTTGAATCGCTTGAAAGGAGTAGACGCCGTCCACGTGCATGTAAAAACGCAAGTAAAACAACGCAAACTCCCGCTGCGTTGCTTCCTCGCTATCCTTATGGATGGACGTGTCGATTGGCCAACAAAGTCACTTTAACCCGAAAATGTGACAATTTGGCTTCTGCGCAAGCCTGTTGAAAGTAAAATGCGGGAAACTACTTAGATAAGCACTGACGATTTGATTTAGTTTTGACCCTTTTTTTATAACTTAAAGAGACCGCAACCATGTCTTTAGACAAAGTCACCCCAGGTAAAAACGCCCCCCATGAATTCAACGTCATCATCGAAATCCCGATGAATGCCGACCCGATCAAGTACGAAGTGGACAAAGAATCAGGGGCGATTTTCGTAGACCGCTTCATGAGCACCTCCATGCACTACCCGACCAACTACGGTTATGTGCCCAAAACCCTGAGCGGCGACGGCGACCCCGTTGACGTGCTCGTCATCACCCCCGTGCCCTTGTTCCCAGGTGTCGTCGTCACCTGCCGCCCCATCGGCATCTTGAAAATGACCGACGAAGCCGGCGAAGACGGCAAAGTGCTGGCCGTACCCATCGACAAAAAGTGCTCACTCTACACCCAGTGGCAAAAACCAGAAGATTTGAACGAACTGCGCCTGAAAACCATCTCCCACTTCTTTGAGCACTACAAAGACCTAGAAAAAGGCAAATGGGTCAAAGTCAACGGCTGGGAAGGCCCAGAAGCCGCCAATAAAGAGATCATGGATGGCATTGCCAACTACGAAAAGAGTTTGAAAGCGTAATTCGTTTAAAAGTGATTTTTCTGGCCTTAAATACGCCTCTAGCCGGCGTATTTATTGCCTAAGTAGCTATAAAAATTATAGCAAAATGGACTTTAAATCATCTTTACCAGCGTTCAGGCAGTTCTTTCAGCCGGCTTAGTTGGCGGTTTTGCACTTTGATGTAATCGCCAACTTCTAAATCTTTCAAAAGTTTGCTCACCATTTCGCGCGACGCACCCACATCTGCGGCCAGCTCTGAGTGGGTGATACCGATGGCAATGGCTATTTTGGGGGTGATCTTTTCAATCGCACGTTTGAGGCGAGAGTAAACGTCCATCAGGGCAATGCTGCGGGCATTGTCGGTTGACTGCCGGGCTCGTTGGATGACGGTGTAAAGCATCTCGGTGCTGAATCTGGGATGCTCTTGCATGAAGACTTCCAGCTGCGCGTTGGTCACGATCGCACACACGCTGGGTTCTATCGCCTCAACATTGGCAGATCGGTTGCCGCCGTCCAGTGTCAACTCGCCGAAATATTCGCCCGCTGCGACATAGCCATAGGTGATTTCTTTGCCTGATACCGCAGAGCCGAAAGCACGGACGCGCCCTTCAAGCAGAATGTAAAGCGCATCGCCTTTGTCGCCATCTTTGAAAATAACGGCGCCTTTTTTAAAGCTTTGCAGCTTGCCCTGTGCAGCGAGCAATTGCAAATCCGGCGATAGGTGTTGTAGTGTCATTTGGATAGTAGATCAAAGATCACATCAATTTTGACACATTTACACACACTTAACGCGATTTTTGCGCCTCAGCAACACACTTTAGTTCAACACATCTTGGGATGATGCTTAGACCGTGGGTAGATAAACTTGTGCAATCCCATCAGCTTGGGTGCGACAAACGGCTTCCAGCTGGCATGTTTTTGCGATAAACGATCGGCCACCGCCCACCAAGCGCTGGGGTTCAGCCCCATGCCCACGTGGCTGGCGAAAACTTCGATGTTCTCGGTATGTGGGTTGATCTTGCAGGGCGCTTGGATACTGCCCTGCCAGGCCACCACACCATCTGTGCGCGAGAAAATGCTGGTCGTAGGTACAGTGGGGGCAGTTGGCAAGTCGAAATTCGCGCGTTCAATCTCGATTTTGCGGCGACTGGCAAACTCGTACACCCGCCAAGCGTTGGTCGATTTGGGCGATCCGGCAAACGGCGTGCCCAGTGTGATGACGCAATGCACCATTTCGGGGAGCATTTTGGCCAGCTCACGGGCGTACACACCGCCCAAACTCCAGCCAATCAAGCTCACTTTGCGGCCAGATTGGTTGAATGCATCCGTGATTTGCTGCCTCGCCGTTTCTAGAACGCCAGGGCGCGGCCCCAAGTTCAGCCCTTGGTTCCAGCCCTCGGTGGTGTAGCCCAATGACTCTAAATATTTGCGCAACGGCACGGTGCTCAAATCACCCGCGCTCAGTCCCGGGAAAACAATCACGCTGCTGCCATGCGATTCGGCATCTGCTTTAGGCGCTTTTTGCAGCGCAGGCCAAGTCGGCACCAGCGCCCCAAACTCCCAAATAGCCCGCATCTCCAGCGCCACCAGCGCCAAGTGCGGCGGTGAGACATCGTGCAACGGAACATAAGGTTTGGGCATATCGATAGGCTGCATAATTCGGTAAGTTGTTTCGATGTTGTGTACGGTAGCAGACTTGCCTGAATGCGTGTGTGCAAAAACGCGCATTTCATACGGGTAAACGTTAAAAATGCGACGTTTTTAGTGCTTTTAGAGGTGGCACTCTTAATTTGCGTCGCCTAGGGGACGCTGGGTTTGCGGGTAAATACTGATTATATTGCTGGAATGTAGGCAGTTTTATGGCGCTAGCCAGCGTATTTATTGCCTAAGTAGCTATCAAAAATATAGTATTTTTTAAGCGACTTCTCGAATCAAGCAATCCGCAGAAATCCCCAAACCCGCATGCAAACGCCGCACCATCAGTAGGCTTAAAGGACGTTTTTTGCTGAGCACTTCATAGACGCGGTTGAGGCCACCAATCATGGGTTGTAAATCTTTGGGTTTTAAACCTTGCTGTTCCATTCGGAATTTAATCGCTTCTATGGGGTCAGGCAATTCGAGTTCGTAGTGTTTGGCCTCAAAAGCTTCCACCAAAGCGCCCAACACTTCCAGTCGGTCAGCTTGTTCAGTGCCCAATGCAGGATCCATATCAATCAAAGTTGATACTTCTTTGAGTGCAGCTTTGTAATCTGCTTGCGTATGGATGGGGTGAATATTCATAGTCTTTTCCTTTTAATTCAGTTCAACTGTGTCCGCATCAATTGCGTCATATTGCTTATGCGTACCAATGAACTTCACAAACACAAACTTCGTTTGGTAAGCCACTGAAACAATCAATCGGTAATCATTACCTTTGATATTGAACACAATGCGTCGGTTTTTCAACACACTGGCGCTGGCATAAGCCGCCTTGATGTCCGCTGGTTGCGCCCAATTGGCCTTTTTTACCTCATCACACCATGCCAGTACAGCTTGTTTTGCCAGCGGATGCTTGGCTGTGAAAGCAAGTAAGGGCGGCAGTGAAACAAGGTGCATGTTGCCATTTTAGTCCCAATTTGGGACTATTTCAAGCTAAGTTTCACCCCTTCAACGGACTCCTCCTCCCCAAATCCTCCATATAGTTCTCAATCCCTTGCCCTTCGCGGTCTAGGAATCTCTGGACAGCTTCGGCGAAGGCGGGGTGGGCTAGCCAGTGGGCGCTGGTGGCTTTGATGGGGAGCAGGGCTCTGGCCATTTTGTGTTCACCTTGCGCGCCGCCTTCGAATCGGTGGTAGCCGTGCTGAATGCACCATTCAATCGGCTGGTAGTAGCAGGCTTCAAAATGCAGGCAATCGACGCGTTCTAGCGCCCCCCAGTAGCGGCCGTAGGCTATTTTCTCGTTGATTTTGCTTAAATCTGCACTAAATTGTTCATTTTTAGTGCTATTTATGCCTATAGCCGGCGTATTTATTGCCTGAACTGCTACTAAACTTGTAGCAATTGGCTGGCCGTCACGTTCTGCGGTGAAAAGCAGCCAGTTCTCGGGCATGGTGGTTTGCATGCGCTGAAAGAAGTCGCGGCTCAGGTAAGGCGCGTTGCGGTGTTCGTAATAGGTGCGTGCATAGCACTGGTAGAAAA
>JAYSZH010000200.1:0-7122 GCA_043738155.1 Polaromonas sp.
CTGTTTTTGTCTCGTTTTCAACGCGTTTAACAATCACGCGGTCGTGCAATGGACGAAGTTTCATTGTGTTTCCTTATATAAAACAATGGGTTAGAGAAAATCAAACTAAGCCGTCCTGATCTCAAACCAAGACAGCACCAGTTAATACGAGCGGTTTGAGTGATTGCCTAAGCGGCTTGTTAGCACTCAATTGCTTCGAGTGCTAATGATAAGGGTTTTTGCAGGCTTTTCAAGTCCTAAAACCACAAATTTTGTGAAGTTTAGGTGACAAATTGCTGGTATTTGCTATAGATAATATAGCTGTTTAGGCAATAAATACGCCGACTAGGTGCCAAATTGACTCGATTATTTTGCAAATTTACCTAACTTGATGCTGACTTGATGCCAACGCTGCCAACGCTGCCAGCACCTGTGCTGATCTCGGCAAGGGGGCTACTGCACCGAAACCTTGAACGGCTAATGCGGCTGCCGCGTTGGCGTAGCGGGTGGCGGTGAAAATGTCGTCGCCTTGGGTGATGCGGGCTAGCAGGTTGCCGCAGAAGCAGTCGCCAGCGCCCGTCGCGTCGACCAAGGTGACACGGTTGCCAGCGATGTATTCACGACGCTTGCCGTCACTGACCAGTGCGCCATCTGCGCCTAATTTCAGCACCACGGTAGCGGCGCCCTGCGCATGTCCCCAATCGATGATGGCGTTGGGGTCGCTCAAGCCGATGAGTGCGGTCATGTCTTCCAAGCTTGGCAAAAACAAATCGCACAAAGCGACGGCCTGGGCTATGCCTGACTGGGCTTGTTCTAGCGACCACAGTTTGAGGCGCAAGTTGGAGTCGAACGATACCCGTGTTCCGCTGCCTTTGGCTAATCGCATGGCGGCAAGCGATGTTTCTAAAGCGCTGGGTGAAATGGCCAATGAAATGCCAGAGACGTGCAGGATACGAGCCGATTCGATGTGGCGCTGAACCTCTGGCTTTTGCAACCAGTCCGGCGTCATGCGGCCAGCGGCTGAGCCAGCGCGCAAGTAGCTGAATTCGTGACCTTTTGGCCCGTGGGTAACAAAATAGATGCCCGTGGGCGCATCTGCTGTGGTTTCAACGGCTGCCGTGTCTACGCCTTCGGTACGCCACAAATCTAGCAAAGCGCGGCCAAAATTGTCGTCGCCTAAACGGGTGAGATATGCCGCTTTTACCCCCGCACGGGCAGCCGCAATAGCGGCATTGCTGGTGTCGCCACCAAAGCCTTGCAAGTACTGCGGTTGCCCAGGGTGGGTTTGGTTGAATTCAAGCATGGCCTCGCCCAGCGCAAGGACATCAATGGTTTTTTTCATGGCATCGTGTGCTGCACTTTATCGAGATTTTTAAATCACCCGAACCCGAATCACATGCTCCACCGCGGCAATGGCTGCAATCACGTCATCTGCAGGCTTGCTTTCCACGTCGATGATGTTGAACGCCAGCTCACCCCGGCTTTTGTTCATCATGTCGATGACGTTGACTTTTTTATCCGCCAATACCGACAACACGTGACCCAGCACGCCAGATACATTGTCGTTGGAGAAGGTGATGCGCGTCGTTCCCGCGACGCGGCCCATGGCAACCGCTGGGAAGTTGACCGAGTTGACGATGTTGCCGTTTTCCAGGTAATCCATCAGCTGGTTGGCGGCCATGATGGCGCAGTTTTCTTCGGACTCTTCGGTGCTGGCACCGATGTGCGGCATGGCGATGACTTGGGGGTGGTTCAGTAAGTCAGGCTCAGGGAAATCGCAGACGTATTTGCCCAGTTTGCCAGCACCTAGGCTGCCATCCAGACTTCTTTTCACGGCGGCGGAATCCACAATCGTCTCCCGCGCAAAGTTGAGCAGCACCGCACCGGGCTTGGTCAGCGCCAAAGCCGCATCGTTGATCAGGTGCTTGGTCGCGTCCATGGCGGGGACGTGCAGCGAGATGTAGTCCGAACGCGCCAGCAGCGCCTGCAGGTTTTCCATGCGGGTGACTTCGCTGGACAAGCGCCAGGCGGCGTCGATCGACAGCGCGGGGTCAAACCCCACCACTTTCATGCCCATGGCCAGCGCCATGTCGGCGACCATGGAGCCAATGGCGCCCAGTCCGACAATGCCCAGCGTTTTGCCTTTGATTTCGCCGCCGGCAAAGCGCGCTTTCTCTTTTTCCAGATGGGCCGACATCTCGGCCGCATCGGTCATGGCGGTGAGCGAGTTGACATAGGCCATGCCCGGCAAAATGCCGCGCGTCGCCAGCAGCATGCCGGCCATCACCAGTTCTTTGACGGCATTGGCGTTCGCGCCCGGGGTGTTGAAGACGACCACGCCCAGTTTGCTGTACTCAGCAATCGGCACGTTGTTGGTACCTGCACCGGCGCGGGCAGCGGCTAGCAGTGAGCTGGGGACTTCAACGCCCTGCAGTTTTTGGCTGCGCAGCAAAAACGCGTCGGGGCTGCCAATGTCACTGCCGACTTCGTACGATTGGCGTGGAAAGCGATCCAGCCCTTTGACGGAGATGGCGTTGTAGGTTCTAACTTTGTACATGGGCAATCTCTCAAAAAAGGCTGAAATACGGATAACTTATGCTGTGACTTGCTGGTAAGCCCAAGTCAGCCAAGGCATCAACGCCTTCAAATCTGACGCTTCCACCGTCGCGCCGCACCAGATCCGCAAGCCTGCCGGCGCGTCTTTGTACGCCCCAATGTCGTAGGCCACGCCCTCGGTGTCCAGTAGTTTGACCATCTTTTTGACTTGGTCTTCCGTCGCGGTCAGCGTCAGGCAGACGCTGGTGTTGGAGCGGGTGGCTTTGTCTTTGGCGAGGAAGGAAATCCAGTCGTTTGCAGCGACGAAATCCTCAATCACTGCCAAATTGGCCTCAGAACGGGCTATTGTTCCCATTGCTCCGTTAACGCCACCAATGGATTCCACCCAATTTAAAGCGTCCAAATAGTCAGACACACACAGCATCGACGGCGTATTGATGGTTTCGCCCTTGAACAAACCTTCGGTCAGCTTGCCGCCCGATTTCATGCGGAAGACCTTGGGCAGGGGCCATGGCGGGTTGTAGGCTTCGATGCGCTCAACCGCGCGCGGGCTCAAAATCAGCATGCCGTGCGCACCTTCACCGCCCAGCACTTTTTGCCAAGAGTAGGTGATGACATCCAGCTTCTCCCACGGCATCTCCATGGCAAACACGGCGGAGGTCGCGTCGCACAGTGTGAGTCCAGCGCGGTTGGCCGGAATCCAGTCGCCATTCGGCACTTTCACGCCCGACGTTGTGCCGTTCCACACAAACACCACATCGTTGTCAAAATTGACCTTGCCCATATCCGTCAAATCGCCATAGTCAGCGGTGATGACATTGGTATTCGGCAGTTTGAGCTGTTTGACGATGTCCGTCGTCCACCCAGCGCTGAAAGATTCCCACTCCAGCACGTCCACCCCGCGTGCGCCCAACATGGACCACATCGCCATCTCAATCGCGCCAGTGTCTGAGCCAGGCACCACGGCGACGCGGTAGCCTTCGGGCAAGCCCAGAATGCGGGCCGTTTCCGAGCAAGCCAAACCCAGCGCTTTTTTACCCAAAGCCGAGCGGTGCGAGCGACCCAGCACATCAAGCTGCAGCTTGCTCACGTCATAACCGGGGCGCTTGGCGCAGGGACCTGAAGAGAAATTTGGGTTTTGTGGTTTGACGGTTGGTTGCATGGCGTTCTCAGCGGCTCTCTAAAGTAATTACAAAATAGACTAAAAAATCATTGTAGCAAGTCAAATATAGCCGTCATTCCCGAAGATACCCGTCATTCCCGCGAAGGCGGGAATCCACAAGCGCCATGGATTCCCGCCTTCGCGGGACTGACGAAGCGCGCATTCCGTTAAACCAACCCCATCTCCATCATCGACGCTGCCTGTCCTTGACTCACGATGATGTGGTCCAACACCCGCACATCCACCAATGCCAGCGCAGCTTTCAAGGTTTTGGTCAGCGACTCATCGGCTTTGGAGGGCTGCACGCCGCCGCTGGGGTGGTTGTGGCTCAGGACGACCGAGGTGGCGTTGTGGTGCAGGGCACGCAGCACAATCTCACGCGGGTAGACGCTGGTTTGCGACACGCTGCCGCGAAACAGCTCTTCCATCGCCAGCATGCGGTTTTGGATATCCAAAAACAGCACGGCAAACACCTCGTATGGTTTTTGCGCCAAATGCAGCTGCAAAAAGTCTTTCACAGCATTGGGCGATTCAAAAACGGTGCGTTCTTTGAGCTGCTGCGCCAGCGCACGGCGGGCGAGTTCTAAAACGGCGACCAATTCTGCCCGCTTTGCAGGGCCCAAGCCTTTGATACGCTTCAAATCTTCGGCGGTGGTGTTCAATAGCCCCGAAATGCCGCCAAATCCCACTTTGTCGTCCAGTAATTCTTCTGCCATGAGCAACACGCCTTTGCCCACAATGCCGGTGCGCAGCAAAATCGCCAGCAGCTCTGCGTCGCTCAACGCTCCTGGGCCACGGGCAAGCAGCTTTTCGCGGGGGCGTGAGTCGGCTGGGGTGTTTTTCATGGACATGGGTGTGATTATCTCTAAACTAGCAGCTACCTCAAGTCAGCTACCCCGCCCGTTGGGCACCCCTTCTGAAGAAGGGGAATTTTCAGTATCTTGCATTCGTTCCCCTTCTTCAGAAGGGGTGGCGCGTAGCGACGGGGTAGCTGCCTTCTGGACTTCATACAATAGAGCCAGTTTACAGAAGCTTTTATGAATACCTCTATTGATACCACCCCCACAGTCCAAGCCGACTCCTTCCTGACGCTGCACTACCGCCTGTCAGGCGCGTCCGGCGACGTCATCAACACCTTTGCCGGCAAACCTGCGACGCTGTCCTTGGGCACAGGCGAACTCGCACCTGCTGTCGAGGCCAAATTGCTGGGGTTGGCAGAGGGCGCGCACACCAGTTTTGAGTTGCCCGCTGGTGCTGCTTTTGGTGAGCGCAACCCCGGCATGGTTCAGTGGCTGGCACGCAAAGAGCTGACCGTGATGGGCGACCCGCAGGAAAGCTACGCCATTGGCGACGTGGTGCAGTTCCCCACGCCAGACGGCACAGGTCAGTTTGCCGGTGTGGTGCAAGATTTCAAGGGCGACGGCTTGAACGCTGCCGTGCAGTTCGACTTCAACCACCCGCTGGCTGGCCAGCCGGTGACGTTTGAAGTTCAGTTAATTGGCGTCCTCTAGCTTTAAATTTACTATGAATAATATAGCTACTAAGGCAATAAATACGCCGGCTACAGCCGAAAATAACCTTAAAAATGGAGAAATATTGCTTGCCGAGCCGCGTGGCTTCTGTGCAGGCGTAGATCGGGCGATTGACATCGTCGAAGCCGCGCTGCAAAAATTCGGTGCCCCCATCTATGTGCGCCATGAAATCGTCCACAACACCTATGTGGTGAACGATTTGAAGACGCGCGGTGCGATTTTCATTGAAGAATTGAGCGACGTACCTCCGGGCGCAACGCTGGTTTTCTCCGCCCACGGCGTCAGCAAAGCTGTGCAAAACGAGGCCAAAATGCGCGGCTTTCAGATTTTTGACGCCACTTGCCCTCTGGTCACCAAAGTCCACGTTGAAGTGGCGAAACTGCATGCCGAAGGCTTCGAGTTCATCATGATCGGCCACCAAGGCCACCCTGAGGTGGAGGGCACGATGGGCCAGCTCAGCAGCGGCATCCACTTGGTCGACAGCGTGGCGGATGTGGCACAAGTTCAGCCATCGCAAACTGACAAGCTCGCCTTGGTCACCCAAACTACTCTTAGCGTGGACGACGCGGCCGAGATCGCCGCCGCTGTCAAAGCCCGCTTCCCACTGGTGCGCGTGCCCAAAATGCAAGACATTTGCTACGCCACCCAAAACCGCCAAGACGCCGTCAAAATCATGAGCCCGCAGGTGGATATGGTCATCGTCGTCGGCAGCCCGACCAGCTCCAACAGCAACCGCTTGGCCGAACTAGCCTCCCGCCTGGGCACAGAGAGCCACATGGTCGACAGCGCCGACGAGCTGCAAGACGCCTGGTTCGTAGGCAAAACCACCATCGGCCTGACGGCTGGCGCGTCCGCCCCTGAGATTTTGGTGAACCAAGTCATCAAACGCATCAAAGAGCTGGGCGCGGTGTCGGTGCGCAAGATGGATGGGGTGCAGGAGACGATGAAGTTTCCGTTGCCAAAGGGGTTGAAGTTATAACGAAGGGGTTGAAGTTCTGAGGCTTTAAATCCCCCCTAGCCCCCCTTTTTCAAAGTGGGGTACAAGGCAGAAGATGTGAACTGGTTTTGTTATCTTGTTGTTGTTAACGAGCAAATACGAATAAATGAAGTCGTAAGCAATGACTATGGCGCTAGTCTTCCCACTTTGAAAAAGGGGGATTGAGGGGGATTTATCTCTGGCAGATATACAAAATATCCGCAAAAATCGGGCTGCTGCACGGTTCTGAGCGGACTTTGAAGCCGTGCTCAGAAAACTTGGCTTCCCAGCCGGATTGGCTTTTGAAGCTCAGGTTTTCTTTAGCTTGGATGGTGTTGGACTGGGTGAAACCCGTCAAAGTCGCCATTTTTTCGTAAAACTGGTTGAGTTTTGAGATCAAACCACCTTGCTGGTTCACCTCTCGCGCCAGTAGCCAGCCGCCTTTTTCTAAATTTGCATAGGCCTTGGCAATCATGGCGTCTTGCTGCTCGGGGCTGAAGTAGTGCAGGAAGTCGATCATCATGATAGCGTCGAATGTACCGTCCGCTACTGGGCTGCCAGTGCTGACTTCGAACTTTAGGTTAGGAATGCCTTTGCCTGAATTAGCCGCATGTTTAGCCAACTCAATCCGCGCCACGTCGTGATCTGTCGCTAAAACGCTGCGATTGGGCTCTGAAAGCGCCATTTCCATCGCCAAAAGGCCGTGGCCGCAGCCGACATCGAGCACTTTGCCTGATTTCGGCACGTATGCCGCCATGCGTTCGTAAGGCGTGAGCCACCAGCGCAGGTGCAGGAAAAGCTTGGTTCCCAGACTGATGCTGGGGATGGTGTTGTATCGGCTGGCTAAGTTCATGGCGAATTGCAAAGTTGTTAAGGTACCCAGATTCCGTCATTCCCGCGAAGGCGGGAATCCACAT
>JAYSZH010000201.1:0-7121 GCA_043738155.1 Polaromonas sp.
TAGCACTTTAGGCAATAAATACGCCGGCTAGAGGCATATTTTGGACTATATTTTCGAAATTCTAGCGTTTTCAGGTAAATCCAACCACAGCTTGGTCAGTTTGGCGAAGCTGGGTAAATCTCCAGTGGTGAAGAGTTGCAAATCACCTAAGTCAGTAGAGGTATTCAGAGTACCACCAGCTTCCAAGAGGCGGCGGGTTTGGCGGGCTACGGGAGCGCCGGTGTCTATGTAGTGGACGTTTGGGCCAGTGTGGACGCGAAGCAGCTCGCTGATAAAGGGGTAGTGGGTGCAGCCTAGGACTAAGGTGTCGATTTGGCCATTTTGAGTGCCAAATTCGCCTATAGCCGGCGTATATTCTGCCAAGAGCGCTATTATTTTAGGAGTATTTTGCGTCTCAATCGCCGCTGCCAAGCCATCACAGGGCTGGATGATGAACTCGGCTTTGTCTGCCAAAGAGGCTTTCAACGCCGCAAATTTGGCGCTTTCCAGCGTGCCGCGCGTTGCCATTACGCCGATTTTGCGGGTTTGGCTGAGTTGGACGGCGGGTTTCAGGGCGGGTTCTACGCCGACCAGTGGCAAATGGGGGAAATCAGCGCGCAGCAGTTTGACGGCAGCGGCAGTGGCTGTATTACAGGCGACGACTAATGCTTTCATGCCGTAATCGTCCAGCAAAGTGCGGGTGAGGGCGTGGGAGCGGTCTATGACGAAGGCATCGCCTTTTTCACCATAGGGCGCGTTGCCGCTGTCGGCGATGTAGACGAAGGACTCGTGCGGCAGCTGGTCGCGCAGAGCTTTTAGGATGCTCAGCCCGCCGATGCCGGAATCGAATACCCCAATGGGTTGTTTGGACGTCATTTCAGTCTGCTAGACGCTAAAAATGGGGTCAGAGCCCAATTTCGATGTAACAATTTTGTCCGCCGAATTGGAAATTTTCCTGAATTGGGATCTGACCCCGTTTTTAGCTTGCTTTTACTGAGATACCTTTGAATTCACCCGTAGCGATGCGTTTTTGCCACTCGGCTGGACCGGTGATGTGGGCGCTGGTGCCGCCTGAATCGACGGCGACCGTCACGGGCATGTCCACGACGTCAAATTCGTAGATCGCTTCCATGCCCAAATCGGCAAAACCCAGCACTTTGGCGCTTTTGATGGCTTTGCTGACCAGGTAGGCCGCACCGCCCACGGCCATGAGGTAGGCGCTTTGGTGCTTTTTGATGGTCTCAATGGCGACGGGGCCGCGCTCGGCTTTGCCTATCATGGCGATCAGGCCGGTTTGGGCCAGCATCATCTCGGTGAAGCCGTCCATGCGGGTGGCGGTGGTCGGGCCGGCGGGGCCGACGACTTCTTCGCGCACGGGGTCAACCGGGCCGACGTAGTAGATCACGCGGTTGGCGAAATCGACCGGAAGTTGTTCGCCTTTGGCCAGCATCTGTTGGATGCGTTTGTGCGCCGCGTCGCGGCCGGTGAGCATTTTGCCGCTGAGCAAGAGCGTATCGCCGGCTTTCCAGGTCGCGATTTCGGCTTTGGACAAGTTGTTAAGGTCCACTGCTTTGCTCTTTTTGTAGTCCGGCGCCCAATGCACATCAGGCCACAAATCTAGACTCGGTGGGGTCAGGAAGGTTGGACCGCTGCCATCCATCACCAAATGGGCGTGGCGCGTGGCGGCGCAGTTGGGAATCATCGCGACCGGTTTGCCGGCGGCGTGGGTTGGGTACATGTTGATTTTGACGTCGAGTACGGTGGTCAAACCGCCCAAGCCCTGTGCACCTATGCCCAGGGCGTTGACCTTTTCAAACAACTCCAAGCGCAGGTTTTCAACCTTGCTCAAAGCCTCGCCACGGGACGATTTGGCCTGCAGCTCATACATGTTGATGTCTTCCATCAGCGACTGTTTGGCCAACAACACCGCTTTTTCAGCGGTGCCACCAATGCCAATGCCCAGCATGCCCGGCGGGCACCAGCCAGCGCCCATGGTCGGCACGGTTTTGAGCACCCAGTCGACAACGGAGTCACCTGGGTTAAGCATGACGAGCTTGGATTTGTTCTCAGAGCCGCCGCCTTTGGCCGCCACCGTGATGTCCAGCTTGTTGCCAGCGACGATTTCGACGTTGATGACGGCAGGCGTGTTGTCTTTGGTGTTCTTGCGCTCAAATTCCGGGTCAGACACGATGGAGCCGCGCAGCTTGTTGTCTTCGTTGTTGTAGCCTTGGCGCACGCCTTCGTTGATGGCGTCGTCCAGCGTGCCGGTGAAGCCGTCAAAGCGCACGTCCATGCCGATTTTCAGGAACACGTTGACGATGCCGGTGTCCTGGCAGATCGGGCGGTGGCCGGTGGCGCTCATGCGGCTGTTGGTCAAAATCTGGGCAATCGCGTCTTTGGCGGCGGGGCTTTTCTCGGCCTCATACGCCCGCGCCAGATGGGCGATGTAGTCCGCTGGGTGGTAGTAGCTGATGTACTGCAGCGCACCGGCAATGGTTTCAATCAGGTCGGCTTGGCGAATATAGGTGGGAGTGGAGGTTGTCATGAATGGCTCTGGAAGTTAAAAATGGGGCTAGAACTGTGCTTCAATAGGTCTAAGTTTAACCAAATCAGCCAACCAAGACTGACAAAGCAGGAGTTTGCATTGCTAAAGACGATTCACCGCCGCGCCAATGAATTCATCCACTCGCAATCGGGCGGCGGCATCGTGCTGGCAGTAGCTGCGCTCTTAGCGCTGATTGTCAGTAATTCGCCGTGGAGCGGTGGGTACGAGCAGTTGTTACAAGTTCGCGGTGAAATACGGGTTGGGGGTGACTGGCTGGTGTTGTCCAAACCGTTGTTGGTGTGGATCAACGACCTGTGGATGGCAGTTTTCTTCTTTTTGGTGGGGTTGGAGATTAAACGCGAGCTGCTGGAAGGCGAGCTGGCCTCCGTCAGCCAGGCCATGCTGCCAGCGGGTGCGGCTTTGGGAGGCATGCTGGTGCCAGCGCTCATTTACAGCGCCATCAACTGGGGCGATACCGTGGCTTTGCGCGGTTGGGCGATACCGGCTGCGACGGACATTGCCTTTGCATTGGGCATTTTGGTGTTGCTGGGAAAGCGGGTGCCGGTATCGCTGAAAGTGTTTTTAACGGCGGTCGCCATCATCGACGATTTGGGCGCGATTGTGATTATTGCGGTGTTCTACACGGCGCAAGTGTCTGTGCCCATGTTGTTGGCGGCGGGCGCGGGCATTGCGCTGCTGTTTGCCATGAACCGGGCGCGGGTGATGAACATCGGCCTGTACGTGCTGGTCGGCCTGGTGGTGTGGCTGTTTGTGCTGAAGTCTGGCGTGCACGCCACACTGGCTGGGGTGGTGACGGCTTTGGCTGTGCCTTTGGTCAACGCCAGCAAAACAGGGCATGGCAAATCACCCCTTAAAGCGGCGGAACATGCACTGCACCCGTGGGTGGCTTTTGGCGTGTTGCCGGTGTTTGCCTTCGCCAATGCAGGCGTGTCATTGCAAGGTGTGAATTTTGCGACCCTGCTGCAAACCGTGCCGCTGGGCATCACGGCGGGTTTGCTGTTGGGTAAGGCTGTGGGGGTGTTTGGTGCGGCGTGGCTGATGATTCGTTTCAGCACAGCGCGTTTGCCAGATCAGGCCAGTTGGACGCAGTTTTTTGGTGTCTGCGTGCTGTGCGGCGTGGGTTTCACGATGAGTTTGTTTATTGGCGGTCTGGCGTTTGCAGGGCAGGGAGCAGCGTTGGAAACTCAGCTGAAACTAGGTGTATTGATGGGGTCGATATTGTCTGGCGTGCTGGGGGCGCTGATTTTGCTGCGCTCATCTAAATAAGACGGGCAAGTCAAGTAAGCCGTTCTGCCACTCTTACGGCATTGGCATAGAAACACGCACTTTGACAGGCTTGCCTTCGATGATGTTTTCCGCCTTTCGCACTGCGGCTTTGAGCGGCAGGATGTAGCTTTTGTTTTTGTTGTCGGGGAATAATGAGGTTTGCCAGACGGTTTTTCCGACTTGCACCGTTACGCGCACTGAGCCCCAGCCCAAGCGCTTGCCACCATTCAGCACTTTTGAAAAGTAGGTGATTTCTGCCGCGCTGTCTTGCGGCAGGGTTACAAAATACCAAGCGCCCTTGCCGGCGTAGAGCCAGCAAAGCGCTGTGAAATTGACGGTATGTGTTTGACCAGTCAACATTCAGTTGGACAAATTTTAGTGTTTCCCAGAGCCAGACATCAATTTGTCCGTGTATGCAATGGCCATGGCGGACAGCAAAAACACGACGTGAATAATCGTTTGGTACATCAACACTTGCTCAGTGTAATTAGCGGCGTTGATAAACGTTTTGAGCAAATGGATAGAAGAAATACCAATGATGGCCGTTGCTAGTTTTACTTTCAAGACGCTGGCATTGACGTGCGATAGCCACTCTGGTTGGTCTGGGTGATCTTGCAAATTCATGCGGCTGACGAAGGTTTCGTAGCCACCGACGATGACCATGATCAGCAAATTTGAGATCATCACCACGTCAATCAACGCCAGTACGACGAGCATGATGATGGTTTCGTTGAGGGTCGTCACTGGGACATCCGACTTGTAGCCGATGCTGGTGACCAAAGCTATAACATCAGGTTGGCTGCCAAAAGCGGCAAAGACGAGGTGGTACAACTCAATGAAAAAATGCCAAACATAGACGCCCTGCGCCAAGATCAAGCCCAAATAAAGCGGCATTTGCAGCCAGCGGCTGGCAAAAATCATGTTGGGCAGGAATTGCAGTTTGGAAACGTCGGTATTGGAGGGTGTTTGTTTAGGTGTAGACATAAAAGTAGTTTAGCAAGGTAGCGTTTGGATTCTATGACAGTTGTGAAACACACAAGCGTTGATGTAAGTTTCGTCTCAGTCAGACCTTTGTAAGTACAAACCCTCACATTACATATATTCTTGAAACAGAACAAACAAAACCAAGCTCTGTAGAGTAAATTCAAGATTAATTCAAGCTAATTTATAACTTACTGGAGACAAAGACCCATGAGCGCACCTTCCTCAGCTATCGAATCCAACTTGGTCGAAAACCGCGTTTTCTACCCAACAGAAGCGCAGCAGAAATCTGCTCGTATCTCAGGCATGGACGGCTACAAGGCCTTGTGCGCTGAAGCGGACAAAGATTTCGAAGGTTTCTGGGCGCGCTTGGCACGTGAAAACGTGATGTGGAACAAACCATTCACCAAAACTCTGGACGAATCCAACGCCCCGTTTTACAAATGGTTTGACGATGGCGAGTTGAACGCTTCTGCCAACTGCTTGGACAAGCACATGGGCACACCGGTTGAAAACAAAACAGCGGTGATTTTTGAAGGCGATGACGGCAAAGTTACCAAGACGACGTACAAAGAATTGTTAGCCCGCGTCAGCCAATTCGCCAATGCTCTCAAAGCCGACGGCATCAAAAAAGGTGACCGCGTGTTGGTTTACATGCCCATGACGCTGGAAGGCGTGATCGCCATGCAAGCCTGCGCCCGCATTGGTGCGACGCACAGCGTGGTGTTTGGCGGTTTTTCAGCCAAAGCGCTGCAAGAGCGCATCATGGACGCTGGCGCGGTGGCGGTGATTACTTCCAACTACCAACTGCGCGGCGGCAAAGAGCTGCCACTCAAAGCGATTGTGGACGAGGGTTTGGCACTGGGCGGCTGCGAGTCCATCAAAACTGTGTACGTGTACCAGCGCACCCCAACCGCTTGCAACATGGTCGCTGGCCGCGACAAAACCTTTGACCAAGCCATTGCGGGCCAAAGCGACGTGTGCGCACCCGTGCCTGTGGGCGCGGAGCACCCGCTGTTCATCTTGTACACCTCCGGCTCAACAGGCAAACCAAAAGGCGTGCAACATTCCACCGGTGGCTACTTGCTGTGGGCGAAGTTGACGATGGATTGGACGTTTGACCTGCAACCGTCAGACATCTTTTGGTGCACGGCAGACATTGGCTGGATCACCGGACACACCTATGTTGCGTACGGCCCACTCGCCGCAGGTGCAACACAAATTATCTTTGAAGGTGTGCCGACCTACCCGAACGCTGGCCGTTTCTGGCAGATGATTGAGCGTCATAAGTGTACGATTTTCTACACCGCACCGACTGCTATCCGCTCCCTCATCAAAGCCGCTGAAGGCGATGCCGCCGTGCATCCTGACCGCTCAGACCTGTCCAGCCTGCGCATTTTGGGCAGCGTCGGCGAGCCGATCAACCCCGAAGCGTGGATGTGGTACTACAAAAACGTCGGTGGCGAGCGCTGCCCGATTGTGGACACCTTCTGGCAAACCGAAACCGGCGGCCACATGATGACGCCGCTACCAGGCGCAACGCCGCTGGTTCCAGGCAGCTGCACCTTGCCACTGCCCGGCATCATGGCGGCGATTGTGGACGAAGTGGGTAACGACATGCCCAACGGCTCAGGCGGCATGTTGGTCGTCAAACGTCCATGGCCATCCATGATTCGCACGATTTGGAACGACCCAGAGCGCTTCAAATCAGCCTACTTTCCTGCGGAAATGGGTGGCACGATTTACTTGGCTGGCGACGGTGCTGTGCGCAGTGCAGGAACCGCCGCTATGGACGGCGCGGACCGTGGCTACTTCCGCATCACCGGCCGTATTGACGACGTGTTGAATGTCTCTGGCCACCGCATGGGTACGATGGAAATCGAATCCGCCTTGGTCTCCTGCGCCCATTTGGTTGCTGAGGCTGCCGTGGTCGGTAGGCCTGACGATTTGACCGGCGAGGCGATTTGCGCCTTCGTTGTGCTGAAGCGTAGCCGCCCGGTCGGCGACGAAGCCGTCAAAATCGCCAACGAGCTGCGCGCTTGGGTAGCGAAAGAGATTGGCCCGATTGCCAAACCAAAAGACATCCGCTTTGGTGATAATTTGCCAAAAACCCGCAGCGGCAAAATCATGCGCCGTTTGCTGCGTTCGATTGCCAAGGGTGAGGAAATCACGCAAGACACATCGACGTTAGAGAATCCGGCGATTTTGGTGCAGTTGGCGGAGAAGATTTAAGCGCAATAGGCGGGGAGGGGAGCTACCCCGCCCGTTGGGCACCCCTTCTGAAGAAGGGGAATTTGCCGCATTTTGCCTTCGTTCCCCTTCTTCAGAA
>JAYSZH010000202.1:0-7089 GCA_043738155.1 Polaromonas sp.
CATTTACGAGCCGCATAAAGTGCTCGAATAACGTATTTCGAGTATCTTTAGGATCACGTTTTCCAATGGTACTAAATCCTTGACAGGGCGGTCCACCAATTAACCCGTCCAGCTCGCCTAGTCTTATTCCAGCAGTTTCAAGAAGTGACTCTCCACTAAGTTTGGCAATATCAGTTCCAATATGAACACTATTTGGGAAGTTGCGTTGGTGTGTTTCATTGGCGTAAGGATCAATTTCAACTGAAGCTGCAACAGAAAATCCTGCACGGGCAGCGCCTAAAGAGAAACCACCACCACCAGCAAATAAATCGATAATTTTTGGTTTTTTAAACTTAGACACCAAGTAGAGACCCGTTGAGCTGTTTGCGTGGATTCGCAGATTATTGGCAATTCTATTCAGAAAGGTACACCTTATAACCTATTAGCCCAAAATTTAAACACGTTAGAACACCTTCAAACCGACAAGAAAATCGAAAGTGCAGAATGCAGAGTAAGAAATAATGAAATTTTGCTATATATTTAATAGCTGCTTAGGTAATAAATACGCCGGCTAGAGCCTAAAATGGCATGTAAATAGCGGGTTGAGAGGTAAAAGATGCTTAAAACGGCATTTTCGGCATGCCTTTCATGCCACCCATCTTTTTCATCATTTTCATCATCCCGCCGCCGCTCATTTTCTTCATCATGCCTTGCATTTGCTCAAACTCGTTGAGCATGCGGTTGACTTCTTGCACATGCACGCCGGCACCGTTGGCGATGCGGCGTTTGCGGGTCGCTTTGATGAGCTCGGGTTTGCGGCGCTCCAGTGGGGTCATGCTGAGGATGATGCCTTCTTTGCGGCGCATGTCTTTTTCGGCTTTACCCATGTCGACTTGGCCGGCTTTGGCGGCCATCTGCGCGGGGAGCTTTTCCATCATGCTGGCCAAACCGCCCATTTGCTTCATCTGCTGGAGCTGGCTCAAAAAGTCGTTCAGGTCAAACCCTTTGCCACTTTTGACCTTTTCGGCCAGTTTTTGCGCTGCCGCCACGTCCACGCCAGAAGTAACCTGCTCGACCAGCGCCAAAATATCGCCCATGCCCAGGACGCGGCCGGCGTGGCGTTCGGCGTCGAAGACCTCTAAACCGTCTAGTTTTTCAGACGTACCGGCAAACTTGATGGGCGCGCCGGTGATGTGCCGCACCGACAGCGCCGCACCGCCGCGCGAGTCGCCGTCCAGTTTGGTCAGGATGATGCCGGTCAGGGGTAGCGCGTCCTTGAAGGCCTTGGCGGTGTTGATGGCGTCTTGACCCTGCATGGCATCGACCACAAACAGGGTTTCGATGGGGTTCAGCACCGCGTGGAGTTCGCGGATTTCGTTCATCAGCACTTCGTCGATACCCAAACGGCCGGCGGTATCGACCAAGAGCACCTCAAAATGGTGTTTTTTGGCGTAATCCAGCGCGGCAAAGGCGATGTCACGGGGTTTTTGGTCGGCGCTGCTGGGGAACCACTCGGCGCCCGCTTGCGCGGTGACGGTTTTGAGCTGTTCAATCGCGGCGGGTCGGTACACGTCGCCTGAAACCGTCAGCACCTTCTTTTTGCGCTTTTCGATCAGGTGTTTGGCTAATTTTGCCGTTGTGGTGGTTTTACCGGCACCTTGCAAGCCGGCCATCAAAATCACAGCGGGGGGCTGGGCGGCGAGATTCAGTTCGCTGACGGTCGAACTGCCAATGTCGCTGCCCGCCATGGTGGCGACCAGTTCGCGGTTCACCACCGCTACCAATGCCTGGCCTGGGGTGAGTGAACCCACAACCTCTTGCCCCATCGCTTTGTCTTTGACCCGGGCGATGAAGTCGCGTACGACGGGCAGGGCCACGTCGGCCTCCAGCAGCGCCAGGCGGACTTCGCGCAGCATGTCCTGCACGTTGGACTCGGTCATGCGGGCCTGGCCACGCATTTGTTTAACGAGCTGGGATAGTTTGTCGGTAAGAGCTGATGCCATGAGGATTAAATAGGGGGATGGATTGCTTTAGGAATTCTGTAGGTCGTATAAACTGTAGGGATGATTTTAGCCGCTGGCACCTTTTTGGACGCGATATCAACGACAAGCTTGTTTTTGGGCCTGGGTGCGGTGTTGGCCTACGCGATACCCGCACTTGTGGGTGAGCGGCTGAGCGTAACAGTAACACGGTTGTTGCTGTGGTGCGCTTGGGGTTTGCATGGTTTGGCGGTGCTGTGGAGTTTGTTCGGTGCATCTCCTAACGATGTTCCACGTTTTGGTTTTGCGCCCGCGTTGTCTGTCACCGCTTGGCTGGGGCTGACGGTGTATGCGGTTGAAAGCTATATGTATCCCAAACTCAAGGCGGTTTGGGTGTTTGCGGCTATTGGCGCGGCGGCTGTGTTGTTGGCGATGCTGTTTCCAGGGCAAGCTTTGCACAGCGCTGCCTCCAAATGGCTGCCCGTGCATTGGGCTTTGGGGCTGGCGTCGTATGGTTTGTTTGCCGCTGCGGTGGCGCATGCTTGGCTGATGATGCGGGCAGAATCGCAGATGCGATTGTCGCCTAGTGCTCTGTCTGATAGGTCCAGTGGTTTGCCACTGCTGACGCTGGAGCGGTTGACTTTCCGGTTTGTGACGGCAGGATTTGTCTTGCTGACGGCGACACTGTTGGCCGGCTGGCTGTTCCGTGAACCGTTGTACGGCGTTCATGTAGGGTTTAAGTGGGACCACAAAATCATTTTTTCAACGCTGTCTTGGTTTGCATTTGCGGTGCTGCTGGTTGGACGTGCTAAATTTGGCTGGCGTGGGCGCACGGCTGTGCGGGTGTTGTACATCGGCTCGGGGCTGTTATTGCTCGCTTATGTGGGTTCGCGTTTTGTCTTGGAAGTGGTTTTAGGACGCGGGATATGAAGTATTTGGTGGTTTTATTAGTGGTTTTTGTGGGTGTGTGGGTGTGGCGTAGCAACCGCATGGCTATTAACAAAAACAAGCAAGAAAATTTCGATAGGGAAGCTGAACGTCAGCAAGCTAAAAAAACCATGGTGGCGTGCGCCCATTGCGGCGTCCATTTGCCTCAAATCGAAGCTTTGGCCGCGCCAAGTTCTGATTTGAGGTCGCAAGTGTGGTTTTGCAGCACGGAACACCGACAGTTTGGCGCTAAAAATAGTTGAAAAGTTACTGATAAATGCATCACGAAAAGCATCACGTCGAGCAAGCCTACGATTTGCCGGTAACGTTGTTTGACAAAGGCTGGTACAGGTTTGCGCGGCATGTAGCATCGCCTAACTTTGGTGCTAGACCGGCGGATACGCAGATTAATCTGATCGTCATTCACGCCATCAGCTTGCCGCCAGGACAATTTGGCGGTGATGAAGTGCAGCAGCTGTTCACCAACACCTTAGATTGTAACGTGCACCCGTATTTTGAGAAAATCCGCGATACCAAGGTGTCTGCACACTTTTATATCCGTAGAAATGGCGAGTTGTGGCAGTTTGTGAGTTGTGATGACCGCGCGTGGCATGCGGGACAGTCCAGCTATTTAGGCAAAGACAACTGCAATGACTACTCGGTTGGCATTGAACTGGAAGGCTTGGAAGGTGATTCTTTTGAAGCCGCGCAGTACGAAAGTTTGACGAGTGTGTGTGCTGCATTACAGCAAAACTACCCAATTGCGCATATCACTGGCCACGAGCACGTGGCACCGGGCCGAAAAGCCGATCCAGGCGCGCAGTTTAACTGGCAGCTGGTGCGCAAAGCGTTGTGAAATACTGGCCTGTTGCTATCAATTAAATCTCTCTAAAAAGTGCGAAAAAGCAGCGCATTTTTATTGAAATTGATGTAAACTGAAATCTTGAAACAACACTATAGGTAGTGTGTAAAGTGGCAATAACCACTACATATAGTGTTTCAAATTTTTTGTCAATGCTGTTATCTCCTTACTATTTCATGGGTAATTTGGCAGCATTGACCGCACATTCATCACTAAAATAATAGTCACAACGACAAGAGGGCCATCATCCATGCAGCAAGCATCCGCATCTCCAGCAGCCGAATTAACGCGTACAGCGTATACACAACAACCGTTCTTGCAAACAAATCCTTCGATCGGCACGGATCGCGCGGATGACAGCGTCAGCCAGACTTTGGATCACTATCAAATCATTCGTCGCAATGGTGCCGTTGTGCCGTTTGAGCCTAGCAAAATTGCCGTGGCGGTGATGAAGGCGTTTTTGGCTGTGCATGGTACGCAGGGCGCGGCATCGGCCAGTGTGCGCGACACGGTGGATGGTTTGACGCAAGCGGTGATTCGCGCTTTGATGCGTTCGCGCCCAGGCGGCGGCACCTTCCATATTGAAGACGTGCAAGACCAAGTTGAGCTGGGTTTGATGCGTGGTGGTCATCACGAAGTCGCACGTGCTTATGTGTTGTACCGTGAAAAACGCACACAAGAGCGCGCTAAAGTGGTTGCCGAAGAAGCGCCGCCAGCGCCCGTGTTGCATGTCATGGACGGCGGCCAGCGCGTTGCTTTGGACATGCGCCGTTTGACAGGCTTGATCGAGTCTGCCTGCGCAGGTTTGGGCAAAGACGTGCAAATGGCGCCGATTTTGGCTGAAACGCTGCGTAATTTGTACGACGGTGTACCGATTGACGAGGTCTACAAAGCCTCCATCATGGCAACCCGTACTTTGATTGAGAGTGAGCCCGATTACACCTACGTCACCGCTCGTTTGCTGTTGCATACCATTCGTCGCGAAGTGTTGGGTGGCGAGGTGGCGCAAGAGGAAATGGGTGTTCGTTACGCAGAATATTTCCCTCAATTCATCAAAAAGGGCGTCGAGAACGAGCTCTTAGATGAAAAGATGATGGAGTTTGACTTGGCGCGTTTGGGTGCAGCGCTCAAGCCGGAGCAGGATTTGAAGTTTGATTATCTGGGTCTGCAAACCCTGTATGACCGCTACTTTTTGCACGTGCGCAAAGCCCGCATCGAGCTACCACAAGCCTTCTTCATGCGCGTGGCGATGGGGTTGGCGTTGCAAGAGGCGGATCGTGAAGCGCGCGCGATTGAGTTCTATGAGGTGCTGTCGTCGTTCGACTTCATGTCCAGCACGCCAACGCTGTTCAACAGCGGTACACGCCGCTCGCAGTTGTCATCATGCTACTTGTCGACCGTGCCTGATGATTTGGACGGCATTTACGAGTTGATCAAAGAAAACGCCTTGTTGTCCAAGTTTGCCGGCGGTTTGGGCAATGACTGGACCCGCGTTCGCGCTTTGGGTGCGCACATCAAGGGCACCAATGGCGAATCACAAGGCGTGGTGCCGTTTTTGAAGGTGGTGAATGACACGGCGGTTGCTGTGAACCAAGGCGGCAAGCGCAAAGGCGCGGTCTGCACCTACTTGGAAACATGGCATTTAGACATGGAAGAGTTCTTGGAGTTGCGTAAAAACACGGGTGACGACCGCCGCCGTACGCACGACATGAACACCGCCAATTGGATTCCCGACTTGTTCATGCGTCGCGTGATGGAAAAAGGCGAGTGGACCTTGTTCTCGCCCAACAACGTACCTGATTTGCACGACAAATTTGGCCGTGACTTCGAAAAAGCCTATGTGGCCTACGAGGCCAAGGCGGCGCGTGGCGAAATCTTCCCATCAAAAACCGTTCAAGCTGCTGACTTGTGGCGCAAGATGTTGACGATGTTGTTCGAAACAGGGCATCCATGGATCACATTCAAAGACCCTTGCAACATCCGTTCGCCACAGCAGCATGTTGGTGTCGTTCATTCTAGTAATTTGTGCACTGAAATCACATTGAACACCAGCGACACCGAAACAGCGGTGTGTAATTTGGGTTCTGTGAACTTGATGCAGCATTTGAAGGATGGCCAGTTGGACCACGTCAAACTCAAGAAAACCATCACGACTGCGATGCGCATGTTGGACAATGTGATCGACATCAACTACTACGCCGTCAAAAAGGCGCGTGACTCCAATTTGAAGCATCGTCCGGTAGGCATGGGTTTGATGGCGTTTCAAGATTGCTTGTACGAGCTGCGTATACCCTACGCCAGCCAGGCAGCGGTAGAGTTTGCGGATACGTCGATGGAAGCCATCTGCTACTACGCCTATTGGGCGTCCAGCGATTTGGCCAAGGAGCGCGGCAAATACGCCAGCTACAAAGGTTCGTTGTGGGACAAAGGTATTTTGCCTTTGGATACTTTGGACATGCTCGCTGAAGAGCGCGGCGGTTATGTGGAGGTGGACCGTTCATCGACGATGGACTGGAACGCGCTGCGCAACAAAATCGCACAGGACGGTATGCGCAACTCCAATTGCGTAGCAATCGCACCTACCGCGACTATTTCTAACATCATTGGTGTGGACGCTTGTATCGAGCCTTGCTTCGGTAACTTGTCGGTCAAATCCAACCTGTCTGGCGAATTCACGGTGATCAACGGCCGCTTGGTGCACGACCTCAAGCGTCTTGGTTTATGGGACGACGTGATGGTGGTTGACTTGAAACATTACGATGGTTCATTGCGCCCGATTGACCGCGTGCCGCAAGACATCAAGGCTTTGTATTCCACCGCGTTTGAAGTCGAAACCACTTGGATTGTGGAGGCTGCTGCACGACGCCAAAAATGGATTGACCAAGCGCAATCGCTGAATATTTACATGGCAGGCGTCTCTGGTAAAAAGTTAGATGACACCTACAAGCTGGCGTGGTTGCGCGGTTTGAAAACCACGTACTATTTGCGCACAGTCGGCGCAACACATGCTGAAAAATCAACTGTGATGAATGGCCGTATGAATGCCGTATCTTCCGGTGGGCAATCAGGCTTAGAAAGCGCAGCACCAAAAGCGATGAGTGCATTGGATGCTGCAGCCGCTGCAGCGCAAATGCAGCTTAGTAGCATGCCTGCAACTGACATTAAATTTTGCGGTGTCGATGATCCAACATGCGAGTCGTGTCAGTAACTAGAAAATCAATTTTTTTGATAAAAGTTTTGAAAATATCGATGCAAAATCGCAACACAATGCTATAGAAATTGAATCAACACTTTCATTTTTTTTCTATAGCTTTCATAATCCACACATTGGAACAAATATGC
>JAYSZH010000203.1:0-7088 GCA_043738155.1 Polaromonas sp.
GTCGTTCAAATAGGTTTCCGCATAGGGCAAGTTGCCAGTTTTCTCGGCGATGGAAGCGTGTGTCACCAGGCCTAGCTGGATAAAATCTTGCCGCCGCAAAGCTTGCGGGTTGTCCACGGCGATATAGCCCATCAACGGCATACGGTAATACTCGATTTGACGGTAGCGCAAGTCGCCAACTTCGTCAGACAAGTCATTCACAAAAGGCCGCAGCAGCCATGCCCAATGCGCTGAAATGCGCGGCGCACGGTAGTTGCTGACATGCGCCATGAAAGCCGCTGGTTGGTTGGCATCTGATTGCGCCATGATTTGCCCGTCTAGCCCCAGCCATTCCGCGCTGGACAGGCAGTTTTGAGCTTGACCATTCGCATCCCAGCTGGCGGGGTAGCCTTGGCCAAAGCGATACATCAATTCTTGTGTTTGCGTCAAACTCAGGTTGTTTGTCGTGACTTCGACGTTCAGCAACACCAGATCCAGGTCAAGAAAAAAATACAGATCGATGTGGACCACGTCCAAAGTGATGGGCTGTTGACCCAGATGGGGAACAACCCGAACGGCTTTGACATCGCTGCGTCTAAAAACCCGCATGGGCGAGCTTTCGGTTTTTACACCTTTGCTGCTGCCTTCGCCATACAAAAACCGCTGCACAAAAGGCAGGAATGTCACAAATTCGTTGTAATGCCGTTCCTGAAAGCGTCCGTGTTCGCCACCATATTCGTCTAAAACTTCGCGCCAAGGCGTGGCCCCACCCGAGTTTGCCAGGTCGGCCAATAGTTTCCAAGGTTTTGCCAGTTGCCCCTCAGAACCCTTGACCGGCATCAGCCGAAGTGGCCAAAGCAAGACTTGCCGAAATTGGTTGACGCAGACTTCTTGTTCTGGAGATGGCATCAAGAGCACCTTTACTTTGAGCAATTACTTTGGGCAATAAGACCAAAGTGTACTTGAGCCAGAACTTGAGCCAGAGGGGTCGATTTAGTTTGTCGGCATGGCTTTGTTGTAGATATCTTGCCGTGTCAATGGCACAGGCAGTTTGCCAGAGCCGCGCTTGGACGCCAGCACTTGGTAGATACCCGTGCCTTCGGCTTCAAACTCCATGGCACATGCCGCCATGTAAAAGCGCCAGACGCGGTAGGCGTCTTCACTGACGTAGTTGAGCGCTGCGTCGTGGTTGGCTTCCAGGCGTTTCACCCATTCGCGCAGCGTCATGGCGTAGTGCATGCGCAGGTTTTCTACGTCGTGAATCTCAAAAGCCGCTTGCTCCATACCGCGCAAAATATTGCTGATGGTGTCCAGCTCACCGCCTGGGAAGACGTAGCGGTTGATGAATTCGGCATCCACCGTCGGATTCCAGCCTTCCTCGTCGTGGGTGATGCCGTGGTTCAAAAACAAGCCGCCCGGACGCAGCAAGCGTATCACCGTGGCGTTGTAAACCGGCAAGTTGGCCAAACCGACGTGCTCAAACATGCCAACGCTGGAGATTTTGTCGTACACCGCTTCGCCATCCAGGTCGCGGTAATCGCGCAGCTCCAACGTCACCAAATCCTGCAACCCCAAGCGTTTCACGCGCTCAGTGGCGTAGTCAAACTGGCGCTGGCTCAGCGTGATGCCATGCGCAGTCACCCCATAATGCTGCGCCGCCCAGCACACCATCGCGCCCCAGCCGCAGCCAATGTCTAAAAACCGCTCAAAGGGTTTCAGGCGTAGTTTGCGGCAAATATGGTCTAGCTTGTTGCGCTGGGCTTGCTCCAAGCTGTCGGTTGGGGTTTGAAAGTACGCGCAGGAATAGACCATTTGCTCGTCCAGCCACAGCTTGTAAAAAGCGTTGGACACGTCATAGTGAAATGATATGGCCGCGCGGTCGCTCAATCGGCTGTGCTGATGCGCTTCGTTTTCGTCTAGGGTGTCAACGTCTGTGGCGATAGCTTCAGAAGCCGTTTGCAACGATTGAACCGGTAAAAGCAAAGCATCCATCACCAATGCCGCACGGCTGCGAATCGGCAACGACAGCTTTTGCAAATACGGTTTAAGCCGCAAGCCGGCGTACAAATCGCCCTCAAAATCAACCAGCCCACGAAAATAGGCATCCACCAGCGAGATGGGGTTGCGCTTTAAAACCAGCTTGCGCAAAACGGCGGGGTCGCGCACCACCAAGGTGAACTTGGACACAGTGTCGCCGAAAGCGTAGTTTGCACCGTTCCACAAGCGCACTGTTATCGCGCCGTGGAAATTGTGCAGCAGCCGTTTGACGATGCGAACTGTCGCGTTGATATAGCGCGTCTGGCTGGCGTCGCTGCCGAATGTCGCACTCGGCGACGCGCTAGGCGTTGCTTTCAGTCCCGCTGTGGTAAACATGGCGGTTGACTTCCGTCTTTGATCAACGAATCACCATCACCGGTTTGGTTGACTGCGCCACCACCTTGGCCGCCACACTGCCCACCAGCAGTTTTTCTAAACCGCCGCGCCCGTGCGAACCCAGCATGATGAGTTTGGCATGCTCTTCTTCAGCGGTTCTCAAAATCGCTTTGACGACGGATGAATCCTCAATCAGACGTGTTTTCACCTGCACAGGCGTTCCGCCAATCGTTGCCAAATGGTTGACATGGGTAAAAGCTTTGGCAGCGTGCTTGCGGCCAGATTCCATGTAGGACTCAAAACCGACCAGGTTCATTTCATTTCCACCCATGTAGGGGTAGGGGTCAATGACATAAATCACGGTTAAGTGAGAGTCATGCGCCCGCGCCATGTTGATGGCCATTTGCGATGCGTGCTCAGAAGCACTGGAGCCGTCGGTTGCAAAAAGGATATGTTTGAACATGATGTGCTTTTCCTTTCTTCTATCAAGCTTATATCAACGAAACTTTGAAACTAGTTTCATATGCAATGCATACTCCCACCAAAGCCAATGATGCCGTGTAGGACAGCGCCGCGATGCGACGCGTTCAGCGAACGATTAAAACGGGCTGCTTTGCATGAGATGACACTTTGTTCGCCGTGCCGCCTAAAAAAAACCGCTCCAAATCACTGCGGCCATGCGAGCCGACGATGATCAAATCAGCACCTTGCGCTGCTGCGGTCTGCAAAATGCCTTTGTGCGCAGCCACATCTTCTACCACCACGGTTTCAAGCGGTACCACGGCACCATCTTGCTTGGCCAGTTGCGCCACAAGGTCAAAGGCTTTGACCGCATGCTCTTGTGCCGCCCCCATATAAGCTTGAAATCCCAGAGGATTCATCTCGCCAATGCCCAAGTAGGGGTAGGGGTCGACCACATACACAGCCGTCAAAGCCGCACCATGGGTTCTAGCCAAGCCAACAGCCATCGTAGCGGCGTGGTTAGAAGCGGCAGAACCATCGGTTGCAAAAAGTATCTTTTTGAACATGGCGACCCTTTCAGAGTGGATAGATTGAAATAGTACGCCTTCTTGTTGCTTTGTGCTTGATGTATATCAATAAAATCAGCGTTACCCGCGCTTGGTGTATAAATCTAGCATGGCTCTTTTGTATCCGACTGTTTGCGTCACTTTCGCTGCCAGTTTGCAGCGGCATATTCCCTGCGCGGCGCAAAATGTCGCGCCCGCCAGCTTGCACGAGGTGTTGCAAGCAGCGTTGCTGGCTGCGCCTGACTTGACCCATTACATCTTTGACGACCAAGGCAATATTCGCAAACATGTGGCGGTGTTCATCAACCGCGACATGCTGCAAAATCGGACGGATTTGACGCAAACTTTGAAGGCGGGTGACCAGGTGTTGGTGGTACAAGCACTCACAGGCGGATAAAGATTTTTGGAGGATAAAGCGATGACATCATTATTAGCAGGTACCCGAAAAGGGCTGTTTGTCATTGACAACCAGCAAATCACGGGGCATCACTTTCAGGGCGAGCCCGTTTCGCAAGTTTTGGTACATCCTTGTACTAAGACTAAGACCAAGGCGTGGTTTGCAGCGCTGAATTTGGGGCATTTCGGCATCAAGCTGCACAAAAGCGTGGACCAGGGTAAAACTTGGACGGCGTTAGCTGCGCCCGCTTTTCCCGCCAAACCTGTGGCCGGAAATACCAACTTTGCCGACTACAAAGACGACCCCACGCCGTGGAATGTGGAGCTGATCTGGTCACTCAGCGCTGGCGGTGCGGACGAGCCCGACACCTTGTGGGCAGGTTGTATTCCAGCGGGATTGTTCAAATCGACCGATGGTGGGCAAAGCTGGGCATTGAACATGCCGCTGTGGCGCGACCCACGGCGGCAAAAGTGGTTTGGCGGTGGCTACGATTTGGCGGGTATTCATTCCATCGTCGTCGATCCGCGTGACAGCAAACACGTCACTTTAGGCGTTTCCTGCGCCGGCGTGTGGCAGACCTTTGATGGTGGTGAAAGCTGGACCTTGACGGCCAAAGGTATGAAATCCGACTACACGCCGCCCGACATGGCAGAGGACGAAAACTCGCAAGATCCGCACTGCGTGGTGGGATGCGCGGCTGCGCCTGATGTGCTTTGGTCGCAGCACCACTGCGGCATTTACCGCTCTACCGACGGTGGCAACGTGTGGCAACCAATCACCACGCCTATATCCAGCAGCTTTCCTTCTGTTTTCGGCTTCGCCGTTGCTGCCGACCCCGCCAACCCGCTGCGGGCCTGGTTTGTACCGGCTGTTAAAGACCAATTTCGCTTCCCCGTTGACGGCAAACTGGTCGTTACCCGAACCGACGACGGTGGCAAAACCTTCCAAGCCTTCAACGCCGGATTACCCCAAACCCAAGCCTACGACCTCATCTACCGCCACGGCTTGGCGGTTGCGTCCAATGGACAAGACCTTGCCATGGCGTCAACAACGGGAAGCCTGTGGGTCAGTGGTGATGCGGGGGAGAGCTGGCGCACGGTATCGGCCAACTTACCCCCGATCGCAGTGGTCAAGTTTGCGTGATATTTATGTCATGAATAGACGCCTAGCCAGCATATTTATTGACTAATTTGCTATTATTTTAATAGCAAATTAGTTGCATAAACTGTCTGCATAAACTGTCTGCCTGAGCTGTTTATGCCGCTTTCAGTCCAAGCTTGCCCACCAAATCCTTGAAGTAATCGTTGTCGCGCTTCATGTTGGCGCGAAATGTCTCGGCAGGGGCGTAGGCCCAGCCCATGCTCAGGCGGTCTAGACCTTCTTTCAAGGCGGGTTCGTCGGCGCATTTGCGGGCTACTTCGCCCAGCATAGCCAGAATCTCGGGCGGTGTGCCTTTGGGGGCAGCCAGACCGCGCCATGTGCCTAATGAAATATCCAAATTGCGCTCTTTGAAGGTGGGCACGTTGTCAAAACCCTTGACGCGTCTGTCGGACGCCACGGCCAAGGTGCGTAATCTGCCGCCTTGCACGTGGGTGGCAACTTCGCCGGGACTGACGGCGACCGCATCAATATGTCCGCCCAACAGCGACAACACCGCAGGCGCAGCGCCGCCAAAACCGACGTGGTTAAGTTTCACGCCGGTCTTTTCTTCAATAGCCGCTGCCGCTAAATGCCAGATCGAGCCCGGCCCTGAGTTACCCATAGACATGCCGCCACTCTTCTTTTTAGCGTCGGCTAAAAATTCTTCAATGGTTTTCCACGGTGCATCGGCTTTCACTGTAACAGCGGCGGGGTCGCCGTTGAGCTGCGCAATCGGGGTGAAATCATCATAGGACAGCTTGGTTAGCCCCAAGTGCGGCACGATCACGATTTCTGCAAACACCATCGCAATTTTGTAGCCATCCGGCTTGGCGTTGATCATCTCGCCATGGCCAATCATGCCCGAAGCGCCGGGGCGGTTGACCACCGTGATGGGCTGCGAAAAATGCTTGCGTGCCACATCAGAGAACACCCGCGCCAACACGTCCGTGCCACCGCCAGCGCCAGCCGGCACGATCAACTCAACCGGACGATTCGGGTAAGCGCCTTGCGCCCACAAACTGAGGGGCATGGCTGCAACGGCAGCAGCGCTTAACACGTGGCGGCGAGTCAATGAAGGAGAGCTGGAACGCATGGTTGATCCTTGAGGTTGGGTTGAAAAAGCAAATAGAAAACAAGTGAAAGTGAGGCGTCAGTCATCATACGTCTAATCTCTTGAATTCAGAGAGGGTTAACCCTAGGGCTGATGCATGCGTCTGAATAATCAAGCGTGGTCAAGTGCCTGCCAATACACATGTCCATTAACCTCACAGCTTACAACGCCATATATTTAGTGGGAGAATCCAAAAAAAATTCAGATAACAAAAAATTCCAAGGACAAATTCATGTTGATTCAGCTCACCTACGCCAGCCGCCCGTCACTAGCTTTCAAAAATGAAGATTTGGACAGTATCTTGGCGGCGTCTAAGCGCAACAATACCCGTGTAGGTGTGACCGGAGCGCTTTGCTTTGCAAACGGCATCTTTTTGCAACAGTTAGAGGGTGATCGCACAGAAGTCAACCGCCTGTATCACCGCATTTTGACCGACCCACGTCACCGCGACCCTGTCGTGCTCAATTTTGCAGAAATCAACAGTCGCCGCTTTACCACCTGGGCCATGGGCTCGCTGGCTCCGTTAGAAGCCAACCGCCACATTTACCTGAAATACTCCCGCTCCGCCAGCTTTGACCCCTACGGCATGAGCGCGGCTACCCTGCAAGATTTCTTCACCGAGCTGCTGGCCAACGGTGCGTGGATCAAGTAAAACCCGGTAGGTTTTTGAGCCGAGAAACGGTTCAATTTTGAGAGTCTAATTTTGAGAGTCTAATACGCCTGTAGCCAGCGTATTTATTGCCTAAATCGCTATTAAAATTATAGTAAAATTCATAGGGAAGAACATGCTCACTATTGCCCGACTATTTTTTGCTGTACTCACCTTGATTGCGATTGGCCAGCAGCTGGTGCTGCACATAGGCGCGTCCTACAACGTGGTCAACTTTTTCAGCTACTTCACCAACCTGTCAAACCTGTTGGCGGTCTTGGTTTTGCTGCTCAGTGTGTTTGGCGCTTCAGTGATGAGCTCAGCGACCCGAGACCTGCTGCGCTATGTCTCGGTGGTGAACATGGCCGTTGTCGGGCTGGTTTTTGCCGTGCTGCTGCGTAATGTTGACCT
>JAYSZH010000204.1:0-20001 GCA_043738155.1 Polaromonas sp.
GAGTTTGTATGGATCATCGACCCGCTGGACGGCACCACCAACTTCATCCACGGCCTGCCCGTGTACTGCGTCAGCATCGCTTTGGCCGTGAAAGGCAAAATCGAGCAAGCTGTCGTCTATGACCCCACCCGCAACGACCTGTTCACCGCCACCAAAGGCCGTGGCGCGTACATGAACGACAGACGCATCCGCGTCAGCAAGCGCATCCACATGGAAGAATGCCTGATCTCCACCGGTTTCCCCTACCGCGCGGGCGACAATTTACCGAAATACCTGAGCATGCTGGGCGACGTGATGCCCCGCTGTGCTGGCGTGCGCCGACCCGGCGCGGCTGCGCTGGATTTGGCCTACGTGGCTGCTGGCTTTACCGATGGTTTTTTTGAAGCCAACTTGAAACCATGGGATGTGGCCGCTGGGTCATTGCTCATACAAGAAGCCGGTGGCTTGGTCGGCAACTTCTCTGGCGAAGCAGATTTCTTAGAAACCGGCGAATGTATGGCAGCAACACCGCGTGTTTATGCGCAAATGGCGACGTTGTTGGGCAAATACAGCCAATTTGCTTCCGCTGGTGAAAAAGCGGCTGTGCGCCAGTCGTTGAGCTTGAAACGCGCTAAACCCTGAGCGGATCGACTTGCTGCGATGCAAGCATATTCCCCAAAATAAGGGCTTAGCGTGTCCGCCGATTTAAGTAGTCACACACCCATGATGCAGCAGTACTTGGCCATCAAGGCCGAGTACCCGACCACGCTGGTGCTGTACCGCATGGGCGACTTTTACGAGTTGTTTTTTGACGATGCCGAGAAAGCCGCGCGGCTGTTGGACATCACCCTCACCGCACGCGGTAATTCCGGTGGCAAGCCGATTGCCATGGCGGGCGTGCCTTTTCATGCGATTGAAAACTACCTCGCCAAGCTCATCAAGCTGGGCGAATCGGTGGCGATTTGCGAGCAGATTGGCGAAGTCACCGGCAAAGGCCCTGTCGAAAGAAAAGTAGTCCGCATCATCACCCCCGGCACGCTGACCGACAGTGCGTTGCTGAGCGACAAAACTGAATCTGTGCTGCTGGCCGTGCATCAAGGCGCACGCAATGCTTGCGGATTAGCCTGGCTCAGCGTCATGCAGGGCGAGGTGCATCTGGCTGAGTGCGCGCCGGATGAGTTAGCAAACTGGATCACCCGCATCGCCCCCAGCGAACTGCTGTTCAGCGCCGATGTGACGACGAAGTTTGAAGCGAATCTCAAAACCTCGCAGCAAAATGGTACGGCGAAGTTCAACCTGACCCGCCGTGCCGAATGGCAGTTTGACGCCGCTTTGGGGCAGCGCAAGCTGCTGGAACTTTTCAAAGCCGCCAGTTTGGCGAGCTGGAATGCCGAAACTTTGACCCAAGCCCACGCCGCTGCCGGAGCGCTGATGACCTATGCCGAGCACACCCAAGGTCGCGTGCTGACGCACCTGCAAAACATCGTCGTGCAAAAGAGCGATGCGCTCATCGACCTGCCACCAACCACACGGCGCAATCTGGAACTGACGCAGACCCTGCGCGGGGAAGACTCGCCCACGCTGTTTTCGCTGCTAGACACTTGCATGACCGGCATGGGCAGTCGTTTGTTGAAAAATTGGCTGCTTACGCCGCTGCGCGACCGGACGGTTGCGGCACAACGGTTAGATGCGATTGCGACCTTGCAATCTACGCAATCATGGCAAGCACTGCGCCTCGCCCTCAAAGGCAGCGCCGACGTGGAGCGCATCACCGCCCGCATAGCACTGCGCCAAGTGCGACCACGGGAACTGGTAGGACTGGTTAATACGCTACAAAAATCAGAGCTACTCAGGCAACAAATACGCCGGCTAGACCCCAATTTAGCCCCTGATTTAGAGGCTAATTTTGAGGAATTTGATCAAAATTCAGCCAATCTACTCGTCAAAATTGTCAACAAGCTAGTAGCGCCGCCCGCCTGCACCGAACTGCTGCAGCGCGCCATCCTGCCCGAACCCTCCGCCATGGTCCGCGACGGCGGCGTGATCGCCACGGGTTTTGATGCCGATTTGGACGAACTGCGCGCCATTGCCGAGAACTGCGACGCCTTCCTGCTCGATCTTGAAACCCGCGAAAAAGCCCGCACCGGCATCGCCACGCTGCGGGTGCAGTTCAACAAGGTGCATGGTTTTTACATTGAAGTCAGCACCGGCCAGGCCGACAAAGTACCTGCCGACTACCGCCGCCGCCAGACTCTGAAAAATGCCGAGCGCTTCATCACGCCCGAGCTGAAAGCCTTTGAAGACAAGGCGCTGAGTGCCCAAGACCGGGCTTTGGCGCGGGAAAAAGGGTTGTTTGAGGGGGTTTTGGACGAGCTGCAAGCCTTCATCGCCCCGCTGTCACAACTCGCCAAATCCATCGCCACGCTGGACGCGCTGTGTGCGCTGACCGAGCGGGCGCTGACGCTGGGCTGGTGCGCGCCGCAGTTTGTCCGCGAACCGTGCATAGACATCAACCAGGGACGCCACCCAGTCGTACAGGCACGCTTGGCTGAAACATCGAGTGCGGCGTTCATCGCCAACGACACGTCGCTGGGCCACAAACAACGTATGCAGATCATCACCGGCCCCAACATGGGCGGTAAATCAACCTACATGCGGCAAGTCGCGCTGATTGTGCTCTTGGCCAGCATAGGCAGCTACGTACCCGCCGCCAGCTGCCGGCTCGGTCCGATCGACGCCATCCACACCCGCATTGGCGCGGCGGACGATCTGGCCAACGCGCAGTCCACCTTCATGCTGGAAATGACCGAAGCCGCGCAGATTTTGCACAGCGCCACGCCCTATTCCCTCGTGCTGATGGACGAAATTGGCCGTGGCACCTCTACCTTTGACGGCTTGGCACTCGCCAGCGGCATCGCGGCGCATTTGCACGACAAAACGCAGGCGTTTACGCTGTTTGCGACCCATTATTTTGAGCTGACGCAGTTCCCCGCTGAACACCACGGCGCGGTCAACGTACATGTGAGCGCGGCAGAATCAGGCGCGGACATTGTGTTTTTGCACGAGATTGAACCCGGCCCCGCAAGCCGCAGTTTTGGTGTTGCCGTCGCCAAACTGGCGGGTATTCCAACGCCGGTGCTCAACCATGCTCGCCATGTGCTGCAGGCGCTGGAGTCCAAACAGTCGGAATCACAAAGCCAAGTTGATCTGTTCAACGTGCCTGCGGCCTTGGAGATTGAAACCGCCAGCGCTTTAGAATCAGCTTTAACCGCCCTGAACCCTGACAATTTAAGCCCCAAAGAGGCGCTTGAAGCTTTGTATTCCCTGAAGAAATTGCTCTGATCCATTTTTCTCATTCATTTTTGAACCTTTTTTGAATCTTTCTTTGATATTTTTATGACATATTGCGTCGCCATCAAACTCAACGCCGGTCTGGTTTTTTTATCCGACTCCCGTACCAACGCGGGGCTGGACCAGATCAGCACCTTCCGCAAAATGATCGTGTACGAGAAGCCGCAAGACCGCTTCATGGTGCTGTTGTCTGCGGGTAACTTGTCGATTTCGCAATCGGTGCGCGAAATCCTGCAGATCGAGCAGCTCAAAGACACGCCGGACAGCGAGCCCATCACCATCTGGAACGCCAAAAGCATGTTCGATGCCGCACGCGTGCTCGGCTCGGCCATTCGCCACGTGTATGAGCGTGACGCTGAATCGCTACGCCAAGCGGGGGTCGAATTCAACGTGTCCATGGTCTTTGGCGGCCAGATCAAGGGCGAAGGCATGCGTCTGTTTCAGGTGTATTCAGCGGGTAACTTCATTGAAGCGACGCCAGAAACACCCTACTTCCAAGTGGGTGAGTCCAAATACGGCAAACCGGTGCTGGACCGCGTGATCACGCCGACCACGCCCTTGGACGAAGCGGCCAAATGCGCGCTGGTGTCCATGGATTCGACGCTGAAATCAAATTTGTCTGTGGGCTTGCCTTTGGATTTGGTGGTGTACGAGGCAGACACCTTTCAAACCGACAAAGTGGTTTGCATCGATGAAAACAACCCCTACTTCAAAATGCTGCACAACACCTGGGGGCAACGTCTGCGCGAGGTGTTTGACAGCATTGAAGACCCCATGTGGAATGGCGGCAAGACTGACATCCCACTGCGTGTTGCTACCGTTCGCAGCTTGCCCTTGAAAAAAATCAGCAATCCAAACGAAAAGTTGATTTAAAAATTTATGTCCTTGATTATTTTCTCCCACGCCAACAGCTTCCCTGCGGGGACTTACGGCGTTTTGTTTCGTAGCTTGCGAGCACGTGGACACACCGTCAAAGCTTTAGAGAAATTTGGCCACAACCCACAATTACCCGTCACCAGCAACTGGCCGCATATTGCCAAAGAACTGGCGCGGTTTGCGACCGTCGAGGTGCAAAAAGTAGGTGAGCCTGCCTTTCTAGTCGGTCACTCATTAGGCGGCTTTTTGAGCTTGATGACCAGTTGTAAACACCCAGAATTGTCTCGCGGCGTGGTGTTGCTAGATTCACCTATTTTGGGTGGCTGGCGGGCTAAAACCTTGCAGTTTGCCAAGGTAACTCAACTCGTTGGTTCGATCTCTCCAGGCAAAATCAGCCAAAACCGTCGCTACAGCTGGGACAGCGCAGATGCTGCACTGGCGCACTTCGCCAGTAAAAAAATGTTTGCCAAGTGGCATCCGCAAATGCTGCAAGATTACATCACCCACTGCACCCACGACGATGTAAAAACCGGCAAACGCGTGCTGAGCTTTGACCGCGCCATTGAAACAGCGTTTTACAACACCCTGCCCCACAACCTTGACCGCCTTATTAAACGGCACCCTTTGCAATGCCCAGTGGCGTTCATAGGCGGTGAAGAATCGCTAGAGATGAAGCAAGTGGGCATGACCATGACCAACAAGCTGGCCAAAGGACGGATTCAGATGCTGCCAGGGTCGCATTTGTTCCCGATGGAGCTGCCGGTTGAGGCGGCGGCGGCGATTGATGCGGCCATCAAAGCAATGGCTTAGTGGTTTATTTAAGCCTTTAAGCCGCCCACTTGATCCAACCCTGCCAAGCGGTGAGCAGCACAATCAAACCAAACACAATACGGTAATACGCAAAGCCCACAAAGCTGTGCGTCGCAATGAATTTAAGCAGCCAGCGAATACACAACCAAGCGCTGATGAACGACACCACCAGCCCCACGCCAAACATGGGCGCATCGGCCATGGACAGCAAGCCGCGTTCTTTGTACAGACTGTAAGCGCCTGCGCCAATCAGCGTTGGAATTGCCAAATAAAACGAGAAATCTGTCGCCGCTTTGCGGCTCAGCCCCAACAACATGCCGCCAATGATGGTCGCACCGCTGCGGCTGGTGCCTGGAATCATCGCCAAGCATTGCACCAAACCGACTTTCAGGGCGTCCCAATGCGTCATTTGGTCGACATCTTGAATAACAGCTAGTTGAGGATTCCCCTCCAGTTTCTGAGCACTGTGGCGCTTTTCAGCCCACAAAATGATGAATCCACCGATGATGAACGTACTGGCCACCACAACAGGGTTGAACAAATTCGCTTTGATGGCCTTGCCAAACAAAAGTCCCAACACCACCGCTGGCGTAAAAGCAATCAACACATTGATGGCAAAGCGTTGCGATAGCTTGGAACTTGGCAGCGTCACAACTGTGTCGCGAATCTTTTGCCAATAGACCAAAATCACCGCGAAGATGGCGCCAGTTTGGATGGCAATATCAAAGACCTTGGCTTTGTCGTCGTCAAACCCCAAAAGCGCACCCGCCAAAATCAAATGCCCGGTCGACGAAATCGGCAAAAACTCAGTAAAACCTTCCACCAGCCCCATGATGGCGGCTTTGACAAGCAACATGACATCCACAGTATGAATCCTAAAATATGATCAATACTGTGGATTATCGTTGTTTAAATGAAGTTTTATGAAGGTTTAAAAGTTCACTTGAAGACCGATTTTGAAGCTTCGCCCCGGCAACGGTGCTTTAGGAAAAGCTGTTGTGGTCAACACAGATGTCGCGCTGTAGGCCCGCTGGTTGGTTACATTATCAATACGGGCATACCAAAGCAAATTTGACGCTCCTTGCTTCATTTTGTAAGTCACAGCAGTATTCCACAGCGTGTAGGCTTCGGTAGCGCGTTGACCCACATCTGACACACGGTTTTGGCTAAACGCATGGTCGAAACCCAAACGAGCACCCCAAGGACCAGATCCCCACACTGCTGTTGCACCAACGCGCATGGGTGCAATGCGTGGTAGCGCCTGACCCGTGCTAAGGTTGGTAGCACGAACGGCGTCGGCTCTTAGGTTTAAGTCTAGCGTTTGACCTTCAGACTCCGCCAGTCCTCCATAGCCTAGCAATCGAACGGTACCGCTAGCTTCAAAGCCTGTGAATCTTGCTCGCACGCCTTTGTAAGCCATGTCAGTCAAACCGTCTTCAGCTGGATTGAGTTCGCCCTCTGCACTGCGCGTATTGCCCGTCGCATCTAAGCCAATGTAGTTTGAAAACTGGCTGGTATAAGCATTGAATGCAAACTTATACGCCCCTTGCTGAAACGCTAAACCGACGTCAATGCTGTTTGACTTTTCCAAACGCAAGGCGCTGTTGCCCGTTTCCCACGCGGCAGTAGCGATATGCGGGCCGTTAGCATACAGTTCGTAGTCCTTTGGTGCGCGCTCCGTATGTGACAAATTTGATGTGAGCTGCCATGCAGGTGACAGCTTGACCAATGCACCCAAAGCCAAACTGTTTGGATTGAAGCTGCGGCTATCGATTGGAAAATTATCCGGATTGGTAGCGCCAGCATTGCCTTCTGAGGCGACTTTGACTTTTTCAGTACGCGCACCCAAACTCAATTTACCCCAAGAAGTGGTCATTTCTTCCACCACAAACAGTGCCGTAGAAGTGGTTTTACTGTAGGGTGCAAAAGCCTCTGCTCCGTCAGCTGAGAAGCGTGCCGATTCAGCTTGCAAACCGATGACCCCTTCAACGTTGCCAAATTTTGCATGTTTGGCAACCAAGCGCAGATCAGTGCCTTTGTTTTTGAACACGGTGCCCGCCTCGCCTGCGTCAAACTCTGTGTGCTGGTAGTCACCCAGGCTGATTTGCCCTTTGACGCTGCTGATGAAACTGTTTAAATTCCGAACCTCACCCTCTAAAGCATAGCGATTTGACTTCATGACTATGTTTACCTCGTCTTCAGCGACCGTGCCGTAGTCACTTTTGTACGTGCTGGCAGATGCACCTAAATAGCCATTGTCAAAAAAGACCGAACCACCAAGTGCGACGCCTTTCACGTCGTTAGAGGAATTGCAAATTTTGTTTGCCATGCCCAGCCTGGCTGGATTGGTGCAATCCAAGGCCACAGGCACAGCAACATCATTTGATTTGCGAACAGAAGCATCGACGTGAAGCGCGTATTTATTGGTGCCAGTTTCCAATAAAACAGCGCCTGATTTTTCGCGAGTACCTGTGGCGTAGCCCACGTCAACCTTACCAGTCACGCCACCGCCTGCACCAAACTCGGATTCAGCAGGAATGCGGTTGTCCACAACGTTGACAACGCCACCCACAGCGCTACCGCCATATTGCAAAGCGCCTGCGCCGCGCAGCACTTCAATCCGTTCGATACTGATGGGGTCATTCGGGACAGCATGGTCAAAACTAAGTGCTGATGCATCAATGCTCGCACCGCTGTTTTGAAGAACGCGGATACGGTCGCCATCTTGCCCGCGAATGATGGGTCGGCTGGCATTAGGGCCAAAATAAGTGCTACTCACACCAGGCAAAGCGTCTAGGGTTTCACCAAGTGTCGATTTGGCTCGCAACACAAGATCTGCCGAGGTGACGACGGTGCTGGGCAGGATTAATTCAGTGCTGCCCAGTGGGTTGCCGATGACGATGACTTCTTTTAAGGTTGGAATCGATGTAGGGACTGACTGCGCTAAAACTTGAAGTGGAACCGACGAAAGCGCTAAAACTGCAATACAAACAGCACTGCGAGGGAATGATTTTTTCATGATGAATGGGTATAAAAATATGATGCCAGTGAATGACACCTTTAAATTGACGCACGAACGCGAACAACCCTGCACAAGCGATGCAAGGTCACTAAAACCGCGAACAAAGATTTTTAAACGATGACGGAGATGTCGAGCAAAGCTGGTGGCCCACGCGCTTGAACCAGCGAGCGCTGATAAGGAGGCGTTGCGCCTCGGTAGGTATCCAAGAAAAAACTGCTCAGCGTTAACTGCGCAATATCAAGGGAATGACCCAATAAGGCGCTACCATGGCTGAGTTGGTCAAACACTTGACAGGTGGATTCTTCGCTGTGTCCAGCAAACAAATCAGCCACCCAGCTTGTGTGTGCCGCTGACGCCGCTGCATCAATCTGCGTATTGAGTTGATGATCGCGATCGTGGAGATGGTCGCGGTGCTGCGAATGTGGCGCATGTTCAATGCTATGTATGAACCCCAGCGCCTGAGAAAGTAAAAGGCACAAAACGAGCGCGAACAGACGCACAGAGCTAGCCGCTGGGCTAATCCAATTTGTTTGTTTGTTGACTCGTGTAATGAACATTTTTACAGATTTAGAGAATCAAATGACTCCACCGCATCACTTCACAGGCTGCGCATCCGCAATCTTGTAATACACCCCAAATGGGTCATTCACCAGCACTTGAAAATTACCTTCTACGACAACAGGCTCCATGCTGTACTTCACGCCCGTTTTGGTACGCACCTCAATCATGCTCTCTGGCCCGCCTGGCGTGCAAAAGCCGCAATTCAAAGGCACAGAGCTGAGCAAAAAATGCGTTTGCTTTTCGCCAGGATCTAACGGCATCATGAAGCCTTGCACACGCTGGGTGCGCTGATTCAAAGCCATTTGTGCGGCGTTGAACACGGGCACGATGTTGCCTTTGATGTTTTTGGTTTTCACATCTGTCAACACATTCCAAGACACGACGTCCGCCCGGGTAGGCAAGGGTTTGAAGGGGCTGTTCGGGCTGTGAACACCAGCTCCCGTACCTGCTGGGACACCCGTAGCGCCAGCAATGGGTGAGCTTAGCTGGGTAGTTTGAGCATTTGCCAAATTCAAGCCAAATGCCATCGCTACCGACAATACCGACGTCAAAATCAACGTCAAACCAAATAATTTAGTGCGCATGTTTCATCCCACAACTTTTACCAATCGCCAAACCTTTGCAAGCAGCCTGGAGCGCTTTGTCGCAAACTTCTTCCTTTTTACCCGATTCTAAGCACATAGCCACATCTGTGTGTGCTTTAGCCATGGCGCGATGGCGGGTAATGTCTTCTTTGCGCTCTTTGTCACCATGGGTATCAGCTGCGAAAGTGGTTGTAGAAGTCACGAACAAAACAACCGTAGCAACTGACAATAAAATTTTCAACATAAAAATTCTCCAAAAAATAAAATAAAACTAAGATTTCAGCAACGACTGAACGTCCACCCGATACGCCGCAACAGCAGGTATCAGCGCTGCAAACACTGCTACCAAAGCCGCAACAGCAGGTATCGCCCACTCCTGCACAAGCCAAATCCAACCAGTCACTGGCAACGATTTTTCAGCCTGTAATAAATAGCCTACAGCACCTGTCAATAGGTGGCCCAAAAATAATCCCAAAATAGATGCCAACAGCGCCAACCACAGCGCCTCGCACACCAGCAAACCCGCCACTTTTTGCGGGCTTGCGCCCAGCATGCGCAGCATGGCCAAGTCGGCGCGACGCTCGCGCACGGCGTTCCACAGGGCGATAAACACGCTCAAACCGGCTGTAAGCAGCAAAACTACACCAAAACCACGCAAAACATCCGTCCCCACGCCCACCATGCGCAACAAACGGGTGATTTCAATGGCGGGCGCGGCAGCTTGCATGTTGGTGGTGGTATTCACAAAACGCGGAAAACTCACCGCTGCCAAGGGGCTTTTGTAGCGAATCAGCGCCAGCGTCACCTCGCGGTCATCTTCAATCGCCTTTTTGTCTTCGGCATCCAGCGGGGTGTCGCCTTCAATGGCTTTTTCATGTACACGCCAGACGGATTCGGTCGCCGTCAAAATCAACCGGTCCAGCACACAGCTGCAAGATGCAAGCACGCCGGTGACTTGGTAGGGCGTAGCGCCGTGGGCATGGCCTTCTGTGCCTAAGCCGTGCGAGCCGATAAAGCTGTTGCCGGTTGCCAAACCCGTGTTTTTGGCGACTTCTGCACCTATAACCGCCTCCAATGGTGCTTTGAACATCGCACCTTTTACCGCAGTATCTGCCAGCTTTGCCTCGTAATGCGACACATAATCTGCCGTTGTTCCCACAATACGAAAACCTCTAAAACTGTCCCCCAAACTCAGCGGAATCAAAGTTGCCACCCGAGCATCTTTTTGAAGGTTTTGAACCTCAGCCAATGGAATATTGCCCGCTGGCGTGTCGATATGGAAAACGCCCGCCAAAATCAACTGCATGGGGCTGCCTTTGGCACCTACGACAACGTCAATCCCCTTCAAATCGCGCTCAAAAGCGTGGTCGATTTGGCTGCTGATGAGCAAAACCAAGGTGATAGATGCGACGCCCAGCGCCAGTAACAACACGTTCAAAGCCGCAGCCAAAGGACGTGACCATAGATATTTAAATGAAAGTGCTATTATATTCATAGCATACTAGGCAATAAATACGCCAGCTGAGTGCCAATTTGAGCACTATTTTTACTGAATTCCAGCGTTTTAGCTGTTTTAAGCGCTAGGGAAACCCGAAAATCATGCGTGGCGATCACCAAAGTCGCGTTGCAACGCGCTGCACTGGTTTGCAACAACGCCAAGGCAGCGCTGGCAGCGTCATCGTCCAAACTGGCCGTCGGCTCATCCGCCAAAATAATCTTGGGATTCAGCAGCACCGCCCGCGCCAATGCCACCCGCTGCGCCTGCCCGCCAGACAAGGTGGACGGTTTGCGGTGGGCAAAATCTGCCACGCCCAGCGCTGCCAAAGTGCTTTCAATATGCGCTTTGGCGACTGCATTCAGCGGCAAACCGGCTGCAAAATAGGCCAATTGCAGGTTTTCAGCCACCGTCAAAGCCTCGCTCAAATGCAGTTTTTGCGGCAAAAAGCCCAAATTTTTCGCCCGCCAAGCGTCACGCGCGGTGTTGGACAAGCCGTTCAAACGCTGCCCTGCCACGGTTAATTCGCCCTGCTGTGTTGCGGACGGCGTCAGCAGCCCAGCTAAAAGCGCCAACCATGTTGATTTGCCTGAGCCTGAGTTACCGCGCAGCACCAATGTGTCGCCTTGCTGCAATTCAACATCAGGGAACAAGAGTTCAGCACCTTGTTTATAGCGGTAAATGAGCTGTTGGGCAAAAAGCATAGTGCCGAATTATGTATCATCGCTTCCATGCGCGCCAAACTGATGAGCTATCTCCTACTCGGCTTGATCCGTCTTTTGACGGGTTCACAAGCGCGCTGGTACGGCTGCCCGCCCAAGGCTGAGCAGCGCATTTACTTTGCCAACCACCAAAGCAACGCCGATTTGGTGATGATTTGGGCCGCTTTGCCCGAAGAGTTGCGCAGCGTGACGCGTGCCGCAGCCGCCAAAGACTACTGGACCAAAACACCGTTCCGCAAATGGATTACCACGGCTGTTTTTAACGTGGTCTACGTGGTCCGCGACCGCAGCGAAGCAGAAGACCCCTTACAGCCCTTGATCAACGCCCTAGCCAGTGGCGACTCCATCATCATCTTCCCTGAAGGCATGCGCGGTCAGGCGGAAGAGCCGCTGCCCTTCAAATCCGGCCTGTACAACTTGGCGCAAAAGTTTCCGCATGTGGTGCTGATTCCGGCGTGGATCAACAATATCCAGCGCGTCATGCCCAAGGGTGAATATGTGCCTGTGCCCGTATTGTGTTCCGTCACTTTTGGTGCGCCCATGCAAATTGAACAAAATGAAGACCGCCGTGCCTTTTTAGACCGTGCACGTTTGGCCGTGATGCACTTGCGGGATGTTTAAGCGCGATGTTTAAAGTTAACCATTAACCATGCAATTCGGCACCTACCAATCCCTCAAAAGCCTGACAACGAATCAGCAGGTTGGAGCGCTGTTTGTCATCGTCTTCGGCGTATTGTTACTGGCCAGTATTGGCGCATTTTTGCTCTCCCTGCGTTCTTACGACGACGAAGCCAAAGCGCTGCGCAGACACCACGATTTGCGTAATTTTGAAGGCGTGCTCAGCACCAGTTGGATGATGGCTTTGGTGTTTTGGTTGGGCTGGGTGTCGGGCACATCCGTCGCTTTGGTGTTGTTTGGTTTTGTGTCGTTCTTTTGCCTACGCGAGTTTTTAACGCTTTCCCCCACCAAACGTGGCGATCACCGCAGTTTGATTTTGGCTTTTTTCGTGATTTTGCCGCTGCAATACTGGCTGGTGGCGACCGAGCGGTTTGAGCTTTTTACCGTGTTTATCCCCGTGTACGTTTTTCTTTTGATTCCCGTGGTGAGCGCATTGGCCAACGATGCAGAGCGGTTTTTGGAGCGCAACGCCAAGCTGCAATGGGGCATCATGGTGTGTATTTATGGGCTAAGCCACGTGCCAGCGTTGTTGCTGTTGGACTTTCCGAATTACGACAACAAAAACTCTTTTTTGGTGTTTTTTCTCGTCATCGTCGTGCAGGTCAGCCAGCTGGTGCAGCACTTGGTGTCGCGCGTTTGGCGGCGCACACCATTTGTGCCCAACATCAGCCAAAGCTTCAATTGGTTGAGCGCGTTCATTGGCATTTCAATTGGCAGTTTGTTGGGTGCTGCGCTGGCAGGTATCACGCCGTTTGTACCCGGGCAGGCGTTTGTCATGGCACTGGTGGCCTGTGTGGCGGGTGCGCTGGGGCATTTGGTGATGAAGGCGCTAAAGCGTGACCGTGGCATCCCCATTTGGCGCAATGCACAAGGCAGAGTACGCGAGGGCGTCACGGGTGCGGGTGGTTTACTAGACCGCGTGGATGCACTGTGTTTTGCCGCGCCTGTGTTTTTCCACTTTGTGCAGTGGTACTTTCATCTTTACAATTAAGCGGTTTAGAAATTAGCGTTTGAGAAATAACCGTTTTATTGCACGAAGTAGTCCGCCCGCTCTCGGCTTTGCAACACAATGTCTGCATTCAAGCGGTCGTTCATCGCCAGTCTGTCCAGCGCTTGTTCTCGGCTGAATCCCCACGATGCCATGTGCCGTTTGACCAACCGCTCCATCGCTACGTCCATGCTCGTGTCCAGATACCAGCATTCGTCCAGCATACCAGTCAAATTCCAGCCATGCTCGCGGTGCAGCAGGTACAAACCTTCGACGATGATGAGTTTGACTTCTGGATTCACGCTGATGGCATCTGCCACTGGGTCACCCACGCCATGTTGAAAATCTGGCCAAGTGGTTGATTCAGCAGGGTTATTTCGTAATTGTTGTAATTTACTTGCCAAGCCCGCAGGGTCAAACGTCCACGGTGAGCCGCGACGGGCGAGTGCCGCTGCAGGGTCGGCAAACTGCGCCAAAGCCGCTTTGGTGAGGTGAAAGCCATCCATGCTGAGCGCAACGGCAGTTTTGGCGCTTGTGTGCGCATTCACACCATCGACGAACTTAGCGGCGATCGTGCTTTTGCCTGAACCTGGCAACCCGACGACACCGATGATGATGCGTTTAGAGTCAGCAACCTCTATAAGCTGCAACAATCGACCCACAGGATCGTTCAAAATAAGCTGCTGATTCATTGTCTTCATCATTCTCATCATCTTTCCTGCCATTGTTTTCGCAATCATTCAATAACATGTCCGCCAAGCAAACCATCCAAGCCGCCGTTGTCAAAGTTGGTCAACTACGCCAATTGGCAACAGATACGCCCAACTTAGCGCAAGCGGTGAGCGAGATTAAAGCCTTTCAAGCCAAACGCTTTAACGGCACGTATTTTGACCTGCTGCACACCCCGCAATACCAGCCTGCCACCCAGTTTTTCTTGGAAGAACTGTACAGTGAAAAAGACTATTCCCAGCGCGACGCCCAATTCTCACGCATCGCCGGCACGCTAGAGCGCATGTTCCCCAAGCAAGTGGTGCAAACCGCCGTTTCATTGGCAGAATTGCACAGTTTGACCGAAGATTTGGACTTGCAGATGGCGCAAAATTGGCTAAGCACTATAAAAAATTCGGACTCCATAGACCGCTACATCACCGCTTGGCACACAGTTGGCAGACGCAGCGACCGCGATGCGCAACTCTCTGGCGCACTGCGCGTTGGCCAAGAGCTCGTCACCCTCACCCGCACCCCAGGTTTGCGAATGGCGTTGAAAATGATGCGTAAACCCGCAAGCTTGGCTGGCATGGCAGCGCTGCAGCATTTTTTAGAATCCGGTTTTGACACCTTTGCGGCGATGACCCCGAAAAAACCCAGTAAAAACGGTGAGCCAGAAGGCCCAGCCTTCTTTTTAGAAACCGTGAAAAAGCGCGAAGCCGCGTTGATAAACCAACTGTTTGATGGGCCGTTGCAAGCCAGTAAAGTAGAAATTGGGCGGGTAGTGTCGAAAGTCGCTTAAACTCACCAAAATATGCTTCTAGCCGGCGTTTTTATTGACTAAACAGCTATATTATTTATAGCAAATTTAGGCACTTACACACGTACCATCATTCATACCTAAGCGCTTGAATCGGCAATAATTTCGAGGCTTTTCTAGCTGGATAAAACCCAAAGAATATCCCCACAAAGGCTGAAAACCCCGTCGCCAAAAAAATCGATGCCAGCGTCATGCTGACCTGCCAACCGGCAAACTGGCCGACAGCCCACGTTGCAATGGCACCCAGCAGTACGCCAATCGCACCGCCTATCAAACTCAGCGTCACAGCTTCAATCAAAAACTGGGTCAAGATGTCTTTACCGCGTGCGCCTACAGCCATGCGCAGGCCGATTTCGCGGGTGCGCTCGGTCACGCTGACCAGCATGATGTTCATGATGCCGATGCCGCCAATCACCAAGCTGATGCCGGCGACAGCAGCCAACAGCATGGTCATGACTTTGCTGGATTCTTCCTGGGCTTGCAAGATTTCAGTCAAATTGCGAATGGTGAAGGGTTCATCGCCACCGGGCTGCACTTTCATGCGCTGGCGCAGCAGGTCTTTGATGTTTTCCTCAGCAATTTTCATGCTTTGGCCTTCTTTAACCTTCACACTGATAGAACCAACGCGCTTCAATTTGCCTGCATTGCCGCCTTGAATACGGTTGCGGTAGGTAGAAATCGGCACGATGACAATGTCGTCTTGGTCTTGTCCCATTGAGTTTTGGCCTTTTTTGCTCAACAGCCCAATGATGGTGACAGGTACTTTTTTGATGCGGATGACTTGATCCAGCGGGTCTGAATCGCCAAACAACTGCGTCGCCACGGTTTGACCGATGATGGCGACTTTGGCTGATCCTTGAATCTCGGCGCCTTCAAACGCGCGGCCCGTTTGCAGCGGCCATTCACGGGCTTCCAAATAGTCATTGGTGCCGCCCATGATGCTGGTGCTCCAATTGGTGTTGCCCGCAATCACCTGCGCGCCCGTGCGCATGGAGGGTGCGGCGACTTGGACTTCGGGCACATCACGTGCGATGGCGTTGGCATCGTCTTCCGACAAACCCTGCCCTGTGGAGGCGCCCAAACGCACACCACCCTGCGACAAACCACCGGGCATCACCAGCATGATATTTGAGCCCAAGCCCTTCATTTGCTCTTGCACACGGTCTGTCGCACCACGACCCACAGCAATCATGGTGATCACGGCAGCCACGCCGATGATGATGCCCAGCATGGTCAAAATACTGCGAAGGGTGTTGGCGGCGAGTGCTCGGAAGGCGCTGCGTACGGCGGCGAAGAAGTTCATGTGGCTGACTCCTTGTGCTTCTGTGGTTGCACAACGTCTTCAATGATGTGCCCGTCTTTGAAAACAATCTTGCGTCTAGCCCATTCGGCAATATCGGCTTCGTGCGTCACCAACACCACTGTCATGCCGGTTTTGTTCAGCTCGGTAAGCAGGTTCATGATGTCTTCTGAGGTTTGCGAGTCCAAAGCGCCTGTCGGTTCATCTGCCAAAATCAATTGTGGTTGGTTGACCAAGGCACGCGCAATAGCGACGCGCTGCTGTTGCCCGCCTGATAACTCCGCCGGTGTGTGGTGAAAACGCTCGCCCAAACCCACTTGCGTCAACGCTTTCATCGCCCGCTGATGCCGTTCTGGCGCTTTGATGCCGCCGTAAACCATGGGCAACTCGACGTTTTCCAAGGCACTGGTTCGTGGCAGCAGGTTGAACTGCTGGAACACAAAGCCGATGCGACGATTCCGAATCGACGCCAATTGGTCTTGTTCCATGCCCTCCACCGCTTCACCCGCCAAATGGTAGTGGCCCGTTGTTGGCAAATCCAGGCAGCCCAAAATGTTCATCAGCGTCGATTTTCCCGAGCCTGATGCACCCATGATGGCGACAAAATCGCCTTTGGCAATATCTATGGACACGCCACGCAGCGCATGCACGGTTTGGTCACCCATGGTGTAGGTTTTAACCAAGTCGCGGGCTTGGATGAGATTTTCCATCTGTATAGCCACTGCTTAAAACGGCATCCGTGGGCCAGCGGCTGCAGGTCGTGCACCGCTGGCGCTTGAACCCGCCGTCGTACCCGTGTTGACCGTGCCGATAATCACCGCTGCGCCCTCTTTCAGCTCTGCAGCATCTGGCGAAGCTGGCGACACGATCAGCTCTGTACTGCTGCCATCGGTAATGCCCAGTCTCACGTTGTAAGCCTTCGGTTTGCCATCCGCACCCATCAAATAAATCTTGCCACGGGTGACTTGGCGGTTCGCAGAGGCGGCTACCAAAGCATCAAACTTAGGTTTTTGCTCAGCCGTCATTTGGTCGCGCAGTTGGGCACGAATGTCCGCCGTGATTTTCTCGCGCGCTTTGCCGCGCTCTTCTTGCGGCAGATCGCGCAAGGTCATCATTTTGGGGCGTGCATCAGCGTAAATCGCGTCCACTTTCTCAATTTGAGCGGGTGTCAGCGCCAACTGAGCCACCATCAAATTGCGAAATTGCGTTGCTGGGTTGCCGCCGCCAGCCCCCGCATCCATGGATGGAGCGGCAGAGGCGGGAGGTGTTGCAGGCGTGGTCGTAACAGCAGCAGATTTTTCACCTTGTTTTTGACTTGTAGCCGGCGTATTTATTGCCTGTGGCGCTATTGATTTAGTAGTGTTTTGCGAACCTATTGAGCTAGGGGAGTTTGAACCCGCGACCTCAGGCGCTGCACCAGAGGCTCTAGTTTGTTGCTGCGCTGCAATCATCTGCTGGTATTTCGGCTTTTGTTCAGCGGTCAACATTGCCATGATTTTTTGCCGCATCTCAGCGGTGACTTTTTCACGTGCTACGGGGCGCTCGTCTTCGCTCATATCGCGCATTGCCATGAATTTGGGGCGCAGCTCGGCACTGATAGCATCTAACTTGGTTTGTTGCTCTGCAGAGAGCTGAAGTTCGGTAACGAGGCGTTCGCGTTGCGCGGCCATGCCCCCTCCTCCTCCGCCACCACCGGGACCTTGTTGCGCCACAGCTTCTGAGAGCCAAGTCCAGCCTTTTGCGTCGCCAGAAGTTCCAGCAGGAGGCGTTGTTACGCCGCCAGCACCAGTCGCTGCAGCAGGCAAAACGGCAGGTTCTACACCCGCAATCTTCATGCGTAACGCCGCATTGGCCACTTTGAGCACGTTTTCACGCGCCTCGGTGATCACGCGCACATTGGCCGTCATACCGGGCAGTAAGCGGCCGCCGTTGTTCGCAAAACCGATGACTGCCGTATAAGTGACCACATTCGCCACGGTTTGCGCGGCTTTGCGGACTTGCCGCACTTCGCCTTCAAAGGTTTGCCCAGCAAAAGCATCTACCGTGAAGGTGGCTTTTTGACCCGTGCGAATTTTGCCTACATCGCTTTCGTCAATACTGGCATCCACTTGCATGTCTTGCAAGTTCTGGGCAATCACAAACAACTCAGGTGACGACAAACTGGCCGCCACGGTTTGGCCTTTTTCGATGGAGCGTTTGATGACAATACCGTTTACCGGCGAAGTGATTTTGGTTCGTGCCAAGTCAATCCGCGCTTGGGCAAGTGACGACTCACGCTGAGCCACACTGGCTTGTGCGCTTTTCACCTGTGCATTGGTCACCGCCATTTGCGCCTCGGCCACTTTGACAGATTCGCCCAGATTGCCCACCAACGCACGCGCTTTGTCCGCCACGCTTTGGGTGACAAATTGCTTGTCGACCAGCGTTTGCTGGCGTTCCAAGTCGCGCTGCGCCTCTGCCAAATCAAGCTTGGCGCGAGACAATTGGGCGTTGCTGGAAGCTACATTGGCTTGAGCCGTCAACACCTGCGCGCGGGTGGAATCCAAATCTGCCTGAGCGGAGCGGACGCGGTATTCAAAGGTTTCGGGGTCAATCAGCGCGATCAGCTGGCCGGCTTTGACCTCGGAGTTGAAGTCAACATACAGCTCTTTGATTTGACCTGATACTTGCGTGCCGACCGATACTTGGGTCACAGGGTTGACCGCACCGCTGGCAGACACACTGGCCTGCAAACTACCGCGCTCTATTTTGCTGGTGCGGTATTGCACATCGCTGGACGCCTGCTTTTGGCTATACCACCAATAGCCACAGCCTGCCAGAGCCAAAACACCGACGGCAATGGCGGCGAGTTTCCAGTTAAAGACTTGACCATACTCGCTGTTAAGTTTTTTCATAGCTACATTCTACGAACTCGCAGCTATGAGGAAGTTGCCAAGGGGTATCTCTGGTGTATCGCGCGTGTAAAGTTTTTACGCGACAAGGCTCAATCAGTGGCGCGAACCGCCATGGCGACCGTTATCATGTCTATCGTCACGGTCTTTATTGCGTTTATGTTTTTGTTTTTTTTCCTTGTAGTGCCCATACGCGTTACCACGAATATAACGTTGACCATTCATATAAGCGCGGCCATTGATGTAGTAAATACGATCCCGCACATACCTGTGGCCATAAACAGGCGGATTCACAGGTACAAGCACCGTTTGGCGTTGAACCACCGCTGGAGGTGCCACATAAACTCTCTGTGCTGGCCCCTGAATGACCACCTGCGGTGGCGTGATCACCACTTGGCCACCACCTTGTACGAACTGCACATCTTGGATGTAATGCGGCCGTGCTTGCGCTGTTGTTACGACCAATGCTGTCATCGCCAAAGTTGCAAAAACTGCTGTTTTAGCTACTTTTGCATAAATTGAAGTTACTTTCATCGATTTTCTCCTTGGGTTTTACGATTTACACACCTACAACGCTCTAGCCCTGCAATAAGTCAGTTAACAAGAGGTGAAGTGTGTTGCGAAAGGTAAGTTTTAAGCACTTTGGAGAATATTCAAACCGCTAAACCCCAATACAGCCGCATGGGATTCGTCGAACTGGTCGCCTGCACAGCAGCCGCGTCATGTCCAAGCCAATCCTGCAAGTCGCCATGCAGCACGGCGTAATCCGCTTTGACTTCAAAATTCGTACACGGCCAGTCACTGCCCCAAAGCAATGCGTTTCGCCCCAATTCTCCCAACCACAAACCTGCTAACGCATTGGGATTGATTTCCGCTTGCAGCCTGTAAGGCGCGCTAAGTTTGATATAGACGTTTGGCAGCGCTGCACCGGTTGACCTGCGCCTTATCGCCACGACGGTTTCACCTATCACAGAGGCTTTTTCTGGTTTCGCAAAGTGGTCTATCACCACAGACAGCGCCTGCGGCATGGCGGCCAGCACCTGGGGCAACGCGCCCGTGTCTGTATGAAGTTCCACATGCCAGCCTAGGCGTAGCAAGGCGTCCCATAGCGCAGTAGCGACTTGCCATGTTGCCATATCGTGTGATTGCCCTGCCAAATTGAGTCGAATCCCGCGAACGCCCTGACTATGTAAATTCACCAATTCCTCATAGCTGG
>JAYSZH010000205.1:0-2769 GCA_043738155.1 Polaromonas sp.
CGCCGTCGAACTCTTCACCCAAATACTCGCGCATGTACTTGCATTTGAGCCAGGCTTCCACGTCGCGGCTGGCTTCGTCGGCGCGGCGCTCGTTGGCGCTGCAGTGCAGACCAGCGGCTTGCCAGGCCATGATTTCTTTGGTGGGAGCAACCGTTTTTTCTAGCTTATTCGTAGGCGCTTTAACACGGGAAGCCAAGCGCTTGGCCAGCTTGTCTTGCGCCTCGCCCGGTGTGGGCAAAGTCGGCAATTTGTACTTGCTGTTGGTCAATATCGCTTTGATAACGCGGTGCACCAACAAGTCGGGATAACGGCGAATCGGGCTGGTGAAGTGCGTGTACGCGTCGTAAGCCAAGCCGAAATGCCCGCTGTTGCTGGGCGTGTAAATGGCTTGCGACATGGAGCGCAGCAGCATGGTGTGGATTTGCAGCGCATCAGGTCGATCTTTGGTGGCCGCAGCAATAGCTTGGAATTCACCCGGTTTGGGCTCGTCACCAATCGTTTGCGGCAGCCCTGTAGCTTTGAGGTAATTGCGCAGTGTCTCAATTTTTTCAGGCGTGGGGCCTTCATGCACGCGGAACAAGCCCGCGTGTTTGCTGCTGGCGATATAGTCTGCACTGCAGACGTTGGCTGCCAACATGGCCTCCTCAATCAAGCGGTGCGCTTCGTTGCGGGTGCGGGCGATGATTTTTTCGATCCGGCCGTTTTCGTCGCAGACAATTTGCGTCTCCGTCGTTTCAAAATCTACCGCGCCGCGCACCGCACGGGACGACAGCAGCGCCTTGTACACATCGCTTAAATTCAGCAAATCTTGCACCCGCGCTTTGCGTTTAGCAGCTTCTGTGCCTTTGGTGTTGCTTAAAATCGCGGCAACTTCGGTGTAGGTAAAGCGCGCATGGCTGAACATCACCGCCGGGTAAAACTGGTAGGCGTGGATGTCGCCCTTGACCGTGATGAGCATGTCGCAGACCATGCACATGCGCTCGACATCAGGGTTCAGCGAACACAAGCCATTGGACAGCTTTTCAGGCAACATAGGAATCACGCGGCGTGGGAAATACACGCTGGTGGCGCGGTCGTAGGCGTCAATGTCGATGGCCGACCCGTTTTCAACATAGTGGCTGACATCGGCGATGGCGACCAGCAAGCGCCAACCCTTGGCTCGGCCGACTTTGGCGGGCTCGCAATACACAGCATCGTCAAAGTCACGGGCATCTTCGCCGTCTATGGTGACCAGGGGCACATCGGTCAAATCAATGCGGTCTTTTTTGTCCTGCGGACGCACTTTGTCAGGCAAAGCGCGGGCTTGGGCAACGCAGGCTTCCGAAAAAATATGCGGCACGCTGTATTTGCGCACAGCAATTTCGATTTCCATGCCGGGGTCGTCCACCTCGCCCAGTACTTCGATGACGCGGCCTACGGGCTGGCCAAACAAGGCCGGCTGCTCGGTCAACTCCACCACCACGACTTGCCCAGTTTTGGCGCCACCGATACCGTTTTTAGGAATCAAGACATCTTGCCCATAGCGTTTGTCTTCAGGCGCCATGATCCAAATGCCACTCTCAAACAGCAGCCGCCCGATGATGGGCTGGTCAGAACGCGCCAAAATCTCGGTCACCCGCCCCTCGGGTCTACCGCGTCTGTCTTGCCGCACGATACTGACTTTAACGTGGTCTTTGTGCAAAACGGCACGCATTTCATTGGGCGGCAGGTAGATATCGGCTTCGCCATCGTCCCGCACCACAAAGCCGTGGCCGTCTCTGTGCCCTTGGGCGATGCCGGAGACTTCAGCGAGTAAACCTCTTCCTATGGAGAAATCGTTTGAGGAATTTGCGTTCTTTATATCGCCGTTGTCGCGATTCATGCTTTTGGTTTTGATACAATCACCCTTTTCCTGAAATTCAAAATTTTGTTTCAGTGCACTTTGCACTTGGGACATCATGGGCCCAGGTGGCGGAATTGGTAGACGCACTAGTTTCAGGTACTAGCGAGTAACTTCGTGGGGGTTCGAGTCCCTTCCTGGGCACCAAATACTGAGTTGGCATACAAGTCATCAAGATTTGTGGGGCAAATGTTAGATATTTCATGAGATATTTATCTGATTTGACAGCTTACTATTTTCTGATTCTAACCGTACAAACGACCTACAAACCTTGTAGCAGCGGTCGTTTGACGCCAATTCATAAACCATCATTCAAAGGTTCGCGGACCAAGCATCTGGTGCGGATCTACCCAGGCGTCGTACAGCTCGGCACTGACTGCCCCTAGCGCGAGCGCTGCTTCGCGTAATGTGGTGTGGTGTTTGTGGGCATGTTTGGCTATCTGCGCCGCACGGTCATAGCCGATGTGCGGTGCCAGCGCGGTCACCAGCATGAGCGAGCTGTTTAGCAACTCCTGCACCCGCGCCTCGTTCACCTGAATGCCGACCACACAGTGCTGGGTGAAGCTGCGCATCGCATCCGCCAGCAGACGCACGCTGTCAAGGGTGTCCATTGCGATCAAGGGCTTATAGACGTTGAGCTCGAAGTGTCCCTGGCTGGCGGCGAAACCAATGGCGGCATCGTGGCCCATGACCTGCGCGCATACCATGGTCAGCGCTTCTATCTGGGTCGGGTTCACCTTGCCGGGCATGATCGAGCTGCCGGGTTCGTTTTCGGGCAATTGCAATTCCCCAAAGCCAGCGCGCGGGCCGCTGCCCATGAGGCGGATGTCATTCGCGATCTTGGTCAAGGCGATCGCCAGCATCTTCAAAGCGGCATGAAAGGCCACCAG
>JAYSZH010000206.1:0-6930 GCA_043738155.1 Polaromonas sp.
CGGGTTCTACGCGGTTGGCGATGGGTTTGCCAGATGCATCTGCGGGTGCGAAGCTGAAGTCGGTTAACTCGTTGTTCAAGAGAAAACCATTGACCATCTGCATAGAGCCAAAAGCGCCCTCAATCGTCGTCGTCATCGCCAGTGCGTTGCCCGCCGTGTCGATGATGCTGATGTGCGATGTGCCGTATTCAGGCTGGTCTGGCATGGGTGCATACTTGAAGTTTTGAGATGAATTTGCACTGGTTTTGATAGCAGCATAGGGCATTGGTATGCCGGCTGAGGCGGTTTTCATGCTCTTATCACCGATAAGTTTGGCACGCTGCGTCAAGTAAACTGGATTCAACATTTCCTGCCAACTGCCCGCTGGTGGCGTAACAAAATCAGGGTCGGCCACGTATTGCGCACGGTCGGCAAAGGCCAGGCGAGAGGCTTCCAGGTACAAATGCAGCCACTCGGGGCTCAAGAATTCGGCAGCCGTGGGCACGGTGGCAGAATCCAACGGCAGCTGCGGCGCTGGCGTGTTGTTCAAAATGCCCAAAATCTGCCCAATGGCAATCGCGCCCGAGCTAGGCGGCGGCATGCCGCAGATTTGGTAGGTTTCGGGGGCTACTTTGTAGTCAAAACACAGCGGATCGCGCTTTTTAGGGGTGTAGTTGGCCAAGTCCTGCAGGCTCAGCTGCCCTGCATTGGTGGGGTGATTCCGTACTTTGTTGACGATGGACTGCGCGATGTCGCCCTCATGCAACGCTTTTGAACCTCTGGCCGCAATTTGGCGCAACACAGCGGCGTAAGCGGGGTTTTTCAGGACGTGACCAACCGGCCAAGCCGTGCCAGCAGCGTCATAAAAATAAGCCGCTGCCACAGGGTCGTTTTTGAGATTCTTCTCACCTGCCAGCAGCGTGTTCAGGCGCGGGCTAACCTTGAAGCCGCTTTCAGCCAAGGCAATCGCTGGCTGAAAAAGGGTAGACCACGGCAACTTGCCATGCTGCTTGTGCGCCATTTCCAGCATCCGCACCGTGCCCGGCACGCCGACGGAGCGGCCGCCCACTTGCGCCTCAGTAAACGCCATCGGTTTGCCGTCTTTGCCTATGAAAAGCGACTCAGTTGCTGCAGCAGGTGCGGTTTCGCGGCCATCAAAGGCTTCCATCTTCCCATTAGCTTTGCCGTCCTGATGCAGTAAAAACGCCCCGCCACCAATCCCGCTAGACTGCGGCTCCACCAGTCCCAGCACCATTTGCACGGCCACAGCCGCATCCACCGCGCTGCCGCCGGCTTTCAAAATCTGGTAGCCCGCATCGATCGCCAGCGGATTCGCAGCGGCCACCGCAAACTTTTTAGTCGCCCAGCCGGGCTTGGCGGTAAAGCCTGAGGCGGCTTCGGGCAGGATGGGCGCTGTGTAGGTAAAAGCAGGGGCAAGTAGCGGCTGATTTGTCGCGCAGCCAGCGAGTAAAGCAGCCGCAAAAGCCGCAGAACAGCCAAATTTAGTGAAATTCGTCATTTTTACCCCTTAAATATGACTCTAGCCGGCGTATTTGTTGCTTGAGTAGCTATTAAATAAATAGCATTTTACAAGTCTAAAAGATCATCTTAACCTAACTTCAAGCCGAAAAAAAGCCTACATATCCGAAGACAGGTAGGCTTTTTGTGAACGGAATCTAAATTAATTCGGAGATTACTTCGGAGCCAAGCGAATCGCGCCATCCAAGCGAATCACTTCACCATTCAGCATGTCGTTCTCAAAAATGTGCTTCGCCAGCTTGGCGTAATCTTGCGGTGTGCCCAAGCGTGATGGGAACGGCACGGCTGCTGCCAAGGCGTCTTGCACGTCTTGCGGCATGCCAAACATCATAGGGGTGCCGAAGATGCCGGGGGCGATGGTCATGTTGCGGATGCCGTTGCGGGCCAGGTCGCGTGCTATTGGCAAAGTCATGCCGACCACGCCGCCTTTGGATGCGCTGTAGGCGGCTTGGCCAATTTGGCCGTCATAGGCTGCGACAGAGGCGGTGGAGATCATCACGCCGCGCTCGCCAGTGGTTTCTGGCTCGTTTTTGCACATGGCGTCTGCCGCGAGGCGGATCATGTTGAAGCTGCCGATCAGGTTGATGGTGACGGTGCGTTTGAAAGTCTCAAAGTTGTGTGGGCCGTTTTTGCCGACGGTTTTTTCACCAGTGGCAATGCCTGCGCAGTTGACCAAACCCATCAGTTTGCCCAAGGACACAGCTTTGGCGACGACGGCTTGGCCGTCTGCCTCAGAAGTCACGTCGCATTTAACGAAAGCGCCGCCGATTTCCTGAGCGATGGCTTCGCCTTTGTCAGCCTGCATGTCCGCAATCACAACGGAGCCGCCTGCCGCTGCCAGCATGCGCGCCGTGCCTTCACCCAAGCCTGATGCGCCGCCGGTGACGATGAATACTTTGCCTTTGATGTCCATGAAATTACCCCTATGGTTGACGTTAACGTAAGGGGTAATTATGACTCAGGACTTTGGCTCTCGGCTTACTTGTAACCAACCCGGTCCAAAATCTGCTGCACTTTGACCAGGTTTTTACTGGCTGCAGCCAATGGAATCGTCTCAGATTTGAAACTTCCACCACTCATGGCTTTCAAAGCGGCGTTGTCAATAGTCACGCCTTTGACGGTGGGCCACTCGTTGTTGCCATTGGCAAAGTGGTCCTGTGCGAAGGGGCTGGCTAGGTATTCCATGAACAAAACGGCGTTGTCACGGTTTTTGGCGTATTTCGCCACAGCGCCACCGGCGATGTTCATGTGCGTGCCCCACGTGGCCTGGTTCGGGAACACCACGCCCACTTTTTCCATGATGGCTTTGTCTTCAGGGTTGGTCGAGCGCATCAAGCGGGCAATGTAGTAGGTGTTGGTGACAGCAATCGCGCATTCGCCAGAGGCGACGGCTTTGATTTGGTCGGTGTCGCCACCTTTAGGAGCGCGCGCCATGTTGTCGACCATGCCTTTGAGGAAGACTTCGGTTTTTGCCTCACCCATGTGTTCCATGATGGAGGAAAACAAGCTCATGTTGTATGGGTGCGAGCCAGAGCGGGTGCAGACTTTGCCTTTGTTTTTAGCGTCAGCCAACTCTTCATAGGTGTCCACATCGTCTTTTTTGACCTTGACTTTGTCATACACAACCACGCGGGCGCGGGTCGAGAAGCCGGTCCAAGTCACGCCGTCTGCCGTCGGCACCGAACGCAAGTTGGCAGGAATGCTGTCATCCAATAACTTGGATTTGATGGGTTGAAACAAGCCTTGTGCGTCGGCAGACGCCAAGCGTGCCGCGTCTACCAGCAAAATCAAATCAGCAGGGGACGCTGCGCCTTCGGCTTTCAGGCGGGTCAAAATACCAGCGTCGTCAGAATCCACGCGGTTGATTTTGATGCCGGTTGTTTTTGTAAAGGTGCTGTACAGCGCCTCGTCTGTTGAATAATGACGTGCAGAATACAGGTTGAGCACTTTTTCAGCGCTTTGCGCTTGAGCGGACTGGATAGACAACAGCGTGCTAGAGACAGCCGCGAGAGCTAAGACAGACATGACTGAACGTTTGAACATGGTGAGCCTTTCAAGAGTAAAAAGAAATTTAGAAGAGAAAATTATTGCAAATGCGAATCATTCTTAATTATAACGCTGCAACTGACGCTACGTTGACAGCCGCGACTAAAACCCCCAAGTTAGTAGGCTTGAAGTTAGGGGCAAGACTGCTTTTGGTGTCCCTTTTAGGGGCTTATTTGGTCGGCTGTAGTTCAATTTCTACCGTGTCTACGCCACCCACCATCCCTACAGTCATCACCAAACGTCTCCCCAAAATCGGCCTCGCCTTGGGCGGCGGTGCGGCGCGTGGCTTTGCGCATGTGGGGGTGATTCAGGTGCTGGAAGAGGCTGGTATCAAGCCTGATTTGGTGGTCGGCACCTCGGCGGGTAGCTTGGTCGCCGCTCTTTATGCTAGTGGTAAAACTGGCGCACAGCTGCAAACCGTGGCCGAAACCATGGAAGAAGCGGCCTTGACCGACTGGACTCTGCCCTTCCTCAGCCGTGGCATGCTGCGCGGCGAGGCGCTGGCGCGGTACGTAAGCGGTCAAGTCGGTGGCAAAACCATAGAGTCGTTTTCTATGCCGCTGGGCATTGTCGCCACAGATTTGCACAACGGCCAAGGGGTATTGTTCCAAACAGGCAATACCGCTACAGCTGTACGCGCTTCCAGCGCCGTGCCCGCCGTCTTTCAACCGGTCAAAATAGGCACCCGTGAATACGTTGATGGTGGCTTGGTGTCACCCGTTCCCGTGCGCTATGCGCGGCAAATGGGGGCGGAAGTGGTCATTGCGGTCGATATATCATCCACACCAGAAAGCAATCCCGCGCTGGGAACCCTGGATATTTTGCTGCAAACCTTTGCCATCATGAGCCGATCCATCAACACTTTTGAGTTAAAGGAAGCCGATGTCGCCGTGCGGCCAGCACTGGCGGGAGTGTCGAGTGCCGATTTTGCGTCCAAGCGACGTTCGATTGAGGCGGGCAGGGCGGCTATGCTGGCGGCGCTGCCGCAGTTGCGGACGGCGATTGCGGTAAAAAGTCAATAAAAAAGCCACTCAGTTACCTGAGTGGCTTTTTGCTGCTTAGCCCAAACCGTGAGGTTCAAGCCGAGGCAGAGTGCGAATTAACGCTTCTTTGTTGCAGTAGCTGATGCAGTTGCCTTCATCGCTGTTTCTGTAGCGGCTGTGAGGTTCTTCTCAGCCATTTCAGTTGCTTGCTTGACAGACTTTTGCACTGATTCCAAAGCGCTGTTGGCTGCAGTCACAGCGTTTTTCATCAAAGCGACAGCAGACTCAGAGCCAGCTGGTGCGTTTTTAGCTGCAGTGTCAACCAAACCCATGAATTTCTTCTGTGCTTCAGCAGATTGCTCTTCAACGTTTTTCGTGAATTCTGCACCAGCGCTAGAAGCGATGTCATACAGGTGACGGCTGTAAGCAGCTGATTTCTCAGCCAAAGGCTGGATCAAGCCGGCTTGCAATGCCAAAAATTCTTGTGCGTCTTTCACGCTCATAGAAGCTTTGGCGTGCTCTGTAGACTCAGCCAAAGCGGCTTTGGCTGCAGTCACGTTCAACTCAACCATTTTTTCAACGCCAGCAAAGGCTTTGGTGGTCAGGCCAAACAATGTGTCGAGGTTAGCTTTGTTTGAGGCAACGATTTGTTCTACGGTCATCATGATAATTTCCTATCTATAAATTAAAAATATAAATAAAGCATGTGAAGTGAATAATGAATTTCGCCTTCTCTCGCTTTAGCTTTAAAGCTGTCCTGAAACTTTTATGTTGCAGTGCAGCATGGTTTGAATTATAGGGTTATTACTGAGTATTGCAAGTGTTTTATGTTGCAGTGCAGCAAATTAGAGACGAGCTTCTAAAAACCCCTCAATTCAAGTGTTTTCAGGTGTTTGCCACAGGGCTGACACAATCACGCCTTATGCATGTTTTTGTGGGTACTTGATGGACGTTTACTATACGGGTCAATTCGTTTTGCCATTGCCAGAAGGCCACCGCTTCCCCATGGCCAAGTACCGCATGTTGCGGGACAGGTTGGTGGCTGAGTACGAGGGCATCACTCTGAAAACCGCTTCCCCCGCGAGCGATGGCCTGTTGGCGTTGGCGCACACGCCTGAGTACATACGTGAGTTGACCACGGGCAGCATCGCCGCGCCTGCGATGCGCGAGATTGGCTTTCCGTGGAGCGAGGCGATGGTGGAGCGAGCTAGGCTGTCTGTGGGAGCGACGGTTGATGCTTGCCGTTCGGCGTTCAAACACGGTTTGGCTGCCAATATTGCCGGAGGAACGCACCACTCGTATGCGCACAAGGGCAGCGGGTTTTGTGTGTTCAATGATTCAGCAGTCGCTGCTCGGCTGATGCAGGCTGAGTGGAGCCGAGACAAAGCAAATCTGCACAAACCGCTACAAGTGGCGGTGATTGACTTAGATGTTCACCAAGGCAACGGCACGGCCAGTATCTTCCAAAACGATGCCAGTGTGTTCACGCTGTCTATGCATGGCGCAAAAAACTTCCCGTTCCGCAAAGAAGCCAGTGATTTAGACATTGAGATGCCCGACGGCTGCCAAGACGATGCGTATTTGCACGCGCTGGATCAAGCGCTGGACGAACTGGATCGGCGATTCAAGCCAGGGTTGATCATCTATTTAGCGGGTGCTGACCCGCATGAGGGCGACAGGCTAGGGCGGCTCAAGCTCAGTTATGACGGGTTGGAAGCGCGCGACAGGCGGGTGTTTGACTGGGCGTGGCAGCGCCGTATTCCTCTCTCTTTTAGCATGGCGGGTGGTTATGGCAATAACATTGATGAAACCGTGCAAGTTCAAATGAACACTTACCGTGTCGCCTTAGCGTACGCAGTCAAGTGGCATCGCTGCCACAATCAGGCTTGATAAAGCTTGATGTAAGCAGCCAGATAAATAATCACCACCATGTCGACTTCACTGATAACGCCAACTCGCCCTGAGCCCGAACCGCGTAGCGCCTATTATCTCTTCCGAAGGATAGACACCCGCTGGGCAGACAACGATGCCTATGGCCACGTCAACAACGTTGTGTACTACGCCTGGTTTGACACTGCAGTGAACGCGTATTTGATCGAGCAGGGCGCTTTGGATATCCACGACGGATCAACGATTGGTTTGGTGGTTGAGACGCACTGCAATTATTTCTCGCCTGTCGTTTTTCCGCAGCCTGTTGAAGTGGGTATACGCATTGCCAGCTTGGGCGGCTCTAGTGTGCGGTATGAACTTGGCGTGTTCACAGCCGGTGTGAACGGAGAATTTGAAATTTGTGCCGCCAAAGGTCACTTTATTCACGTCTATGTCGATCAACAAACGCGCCGTCCGGTGCAACTTCCGTTAAATTTAAAAACTGTCTTGGAGA
>JAYSZH010000207.1:0-6928 GCA_043738155.1 Polaromonas sp.
GTGTCCCGCATCCAAAGTGACGACGTTAACCTGCTTACCCGAAGCTTTTGCGGCTTTGATCAATGCCTTCGCTGCTTTAGGTGGCGTCATTTGGTCATATTTACCTACTATAAAAAGCATAGCTGCTGAAGCAATAGATACGCTGGCTAGACCATTTTTATACTCGTTGCAGGCGGTAAACCCGGTAAAAAACAGGTTAAAGGCTGTGTTACTGGCCTGCACACGGCGCATCAGCGCTTTGGAGCTGCCATAGAGCCACGTGCCTGGCCCCATCGACGAGGGCGGCGGCGCTAGCATGCTGTGCGAGTAGGTGTTGACCATGTCGATCGCTTTGAGGGGCTGGTTCAACGAGGTTTCTAGCAAAGCTGGGGAAACGGGCATAGGAAAAGCCGTGCCAACCATCGCCAAGTGCTTGATTCTGCTTGGGTTTTTAGCAACATCCCGCGCCGCAGCTTCAAGCGCGATGAGTGAGCCAAAACTGTGACCAACCAAAGCTACTGCTTTGAGTTCTGCAGCATTCAAGAGCGCGATGATGAAGTCAGCGGCTGATTCGACCGATAAGCACGGTGGGACGTCTCGGTTTTCTCCTGCGCTTTTGCCATGCCCCGGCAAATCAACCGCCAAAACGTTGAAGCCGTGGTTGGCTAGGTAACGGGTCTGCAAAATCCAGACACTGTGGTCGTTCAACACGCCGTGGATGAAGACAACGGTGGGTTTGGCTGCGTCAAACAGCTTACCGCCGGTGTAGCAGTAAGTGGGGTTGCCGAGTACGGTGATGTACATACTCACCCCGCCAATGTCACTTTAGGCGGCTAACGCTGCGAAAGCGCGGTTCATGATTTCTTCGACCGTGCCAGTACCGCTGATGGCGCGGTATTTGGGCGCCTTTAGTTCCCCGTTAGCGGGTTCGGCTTTGGCCCAGTTGGCGTAGTAATCCACCAGCGGGCGGGTTTGAGCGCTGTAAACGGCGAGACGGTTTTTAACGGTGTCTTCTTTGTCGTCTTCGCGTTGCACCAAAGGCTCGCCCGTCACATCGTCCACATTCGCAACTTTTGGCGGGTTGAATTTGACATGGTAAGTGCGGCCAGAGGCAGGGTGTGAGCGGCGACCGCTCATGCGCTCGATGATGGCGTCAAACGGCACATCGATTTCGAGCACGTAATCCAGCTTCACGCCAGCGGCCTTCATCGCGTCGGCTTGTGGAATGGTGCGTGGGAAGCCGTCAAACAAGAAGCCTTGTGCACAATCAGGCTGGGCGATACGCTCTTTGACGAGGTTGATGATGAGTTCATCACTCACCAAAGCGCCAGAATCCATGACTTTTTTGAGCTCCAAACCAAGTGGCGAGCCTGCTTTGACGGCAGCGCGCAGCATGTCGCCGGTCGAGATTTGCGGAATACCGTATTTTTGACAAATAAATGTCGCTTGCGTGCCCTTACCAGCGCCTGGCGCGCCTAACAAAATCAGTCTCATTAACGTGTCCCTTATATTTAATCTTCGCTAAGCTAGAGAATAGCATGCAAAAGCTGTGTTTTCGCTGACAGCTTGCTTTGCGCAAACCAAGTACGAACCCGCTCTAAATCTTCCGGCGTATCCACGCCCGGCCCAGGTGCTTGCTCGGTCACACGCACGGCAATGCGGTGGCCATGCCACAAGGCGCGTAGCTGCTCCAGCGCTTCGCAAACTTCAATATCAGCCTGCGGCAAGGTGGGAAATTGCTTCAAAAACCCGACGCGATAGGCGTAAATGCCAATGTGGCGCAGCGGTTTGGGTGAAAAGGGAAGCTGGGGCAGACCAGACACCGAACCATCGCGCCACCAGCCAATCGGCGCACGGCTGAAGTACATCGCCAAATTTTGTGCGTCGGTGACGACTTTGACGACGTTGGGGTTGCGAAACTCGTCCAAAGAATCAATCACATGCGCCGCCGTACTCATGCTCGCAGAAGGCGAGTTTTGTAGCAGTTGTGCCACGTCCACAATCAGCTGCGGGTCAATCAGCGGCTCATCGCCTTGCACGTTGACGACGATGTCGTCGTCCGCCAGTTGCAAAATCTCGCAGGCTTCGGCCAGCCGGTCGCTGCCGCTGGGGTGGTCGCTGCGGGTCAGCACGGCTTCGATGTTGTGCTGTTGGCAGACCTTGAGGATGCTGTCGCTGTCACAAGCTACCACAGCCCGTAAAGTTATATCTTCGAGGACAGCCGAAGAAACTTGCTGCGCCACCCGCACAATCAATGGCAAGCCAGCCACATCGGCCAAGGGCTTATTGGGCAGCCGCGTCGAGGCAAGACGGGCAGGAATCAGAACGGTGAGATTCATGAAACGCGTTGGTTACCCTTGCAACTTCTCAATTTCCTCATCCGTTAGCACCCGTGCCTCGGCTTCCAGCAAAATCGGAATCCCGTCGCGCACGGGATAGGCGAGGCGGGCGCTTTTGGAGACCAGCTCCTGCAGCGCCGGATTCAACGGATCGGGGTGGCCGGCTCGCAGCGGGCCTTTGGTCACGGGGCAGACGAGCAGTTCGAGTAATTTGGTGTCCATATGGGGATGATAGCTTTTAAGATGACTAAGAGGGTGATTTCAAGAGGGTGATTTTGGGTGAATCAGTGGTTTCAGCATGGCATCAAAGGCTGCAAAAAATGCAGGCTCAGGTGCAAAATCTAGCGGTACGGCCAAGGCTTCTGGCTGTATTTGCCACAGTTTAACAGCGTCTTTTACTGTGCAAATAAGGGTGTAGCCAGCGTATTTATTGCCTAAATAGCTATCAAAATTATAGCTGAAATCGACATGATCTGGCAGTGCAATCGTTTTGGATAAGTTCAAACCGGCGTCACGGAGCATCTTGAAAAAAGCCTCTGGGTTGGCGATGCCTGCCAGCGCCAGCAGCTTATCGGTATCTTTTAAATCGCTCAAATCAACGTTGCTGCCATCAGCTTTAAGCGCATAGCTTGCCAAAGTGCGGCGGGCGGTGAACTGCGGTGCAACGACATTCGATAACTTGGCAGCTTGGTTGCTTGTATGTAATACCAGTGAATTGGTGATTTTGACCGTTGATTCACGCAAAGGCCCCGCTGGTAGCAGCAAACCATTGCCCAAACCCCTGTCGTCAAAGACGGTGATGGCGATGTCGTGCTGCAGTGCGTGGTGCTGCAAGCCGTCGTCGGAGATGATGACTTGGGTGCTAGGGTAGGTTTTGAGCAAAGCTGACGCCGCCTCAAAGCGTGATTTTGCTACGAATATAATAGCATTACAGGCAATTAATACGCCGGCTGGTTCGTCTCCAACGTCTGAGACTTGGCTGTCTTTTTTAACTTCTAGGCATTGGGCGCTGCTTCGTCCATACCCGCGCGAAATCACGCCGACTTGGACACCCTGTGCCTGCAAATGTTGCACTAGGGCGATAACTGTTGGTGTTTTACCGCCGCCACCGGCGACGATGTTGCCAACCACGACGACGGGAACGCTGACTTTATTCGCTTTTAAAACACCAGCTTGGTACAGCTTGCGGTGTGTGAAAACTAAAAACCTGTAAATCTGAGACAGCGGCCAAAGCAGCATTGATATTGAAGACGATAGCAACCCACGCTTGTACCAAGCCGACTGCAAGCCGATTTTTAACCTATCTGCAATGGATTCTTTACTTGCCACCTGTTTTTTGCGTTGCAAAGGTGATTTGGTTCAAACCCGTTTGTCGCGCCGCTTCCATCACGCTGATGACGGATTGGTGGGTGGCTTGTGCATCTGCGCTGATGATGACCACCGGCTCTTTGCCTGCCACAGGTGCGCCCATGGCTTTGTTGGCTTCTGCCAAAGCGGCAGCCAGCGCTAAAACGCCGCGCTGTGCGACTGGGGTTTTGTTCACCGAGTACGTGCCTGCGCTGTTCACAGAAACGATGATCTCGTTCGGCCTGTCTTTGGCGGCTTGGGTGTCTGCTGTGGGGAGCTTCAACTGCAGTTCGGTAAACTTGCTGTAAGTGGTTGATAGCATGAGAAAAATCAACACCACCAAGAGCACGTCGATAAACGGAATCAGGTTGATTTCTGGCTCGGTGCTGGCGCTGCGGTGGGAGCGATTGCGAAAATCCATGGGTTTTTACGCTCTGTGGTTTTATTTGCGCAAAGTCACCAAATGGCGCAGCAAGCGCTCGGAGCTGAGCTCCAAGGTCAACAAATACTCATCGACCCGAGCGCGGAAATAGCGCCAAAAAATCAAGGCGGGAATAGCGACAATCAGGCCAAACGCTGTGTTGTACAGGGCGATAGAGATGCCTTGCGCCAGCTGCGCGGGGTTTGCACCCCCCGTGGTGGAGCCTTGTGAGCCGAAAATCTCGATCATGCCGATGACGGTGCCCAGCAAACCCAGCAAAGGGGCGGCCGAGGCGATGGTGGCCAGCGCGGTCAAATACTTTTCCAAGCGGTGTCCGACCACGCGGCCTGACTCTTCCATGCTGGCACGCAAATCTGCCTCCGAGGCGCGGGGGTTGATGTTCAAGGCGCGCAAACCGCTCGCTAAAACCGTGCCAAGCTCTGAGCTTTGCTCCAGCTGCTTGACCACATCGGGGCCAGGCACAGAATTGCGCGCAACGGTCAGTGCTTCGTCAATCAGGTTCGCAGGCGCGATTTTGCTGGTGCGCAAACTATAAAAACGCTCAAAAACCAATGCCAAGGCGATGATAGAGCAGGCAATAAGCGGCCAGATGGGCCAACCGGCGGCTTGAATGATGGACAGCAAGTGGAGTTTCTCCGAAATTTTTGAGGCAAAGGGATGCTTAAAAGCAATGCTGGCAATTATGACCTAGGCCGCGCTTGTTCATCGCGGTTTTTATGGCGAATTGATAAAATAAACTGCGTGAAAAATCAACAAAGTTTTTAAAAAATTTGTCAAAAAGTGGAGCACACAAAAACTGTGGATATCTTTGTGCAAAACTACCTTGCATTTGACGCAAACCCGCATTTTTAGGTGGTTTTGTTGGAGTGCTTAAAAAATAAGCATATCAATAATAACGAATGTTTGTAAAAATAGTCAATAAAATCAATAGGATACAAGGTGTCATCGTACTGTCATGCTATTGTTTTTAGTTGTCACGGGATGTATTTAAATGAGCAAAGAAGTGAATAAACACGGGCTTTTGTCCCAATCTATCGATTCTTGGTTCGTAAATAACGATAATTCAAACACGCATGACAGACGCATTCATTTCAACGACATCACGACGACTTCCAGCACAAGTTTGGCAAGTCGGCGCGTTGTGCCGGGCGATTGCTGATGCGCTGGATGCGCGTTTCAACCCCGTCACGGTGCGGGGTGAAATATCAGGGTTTTCCCGAGCTGGCTCGGGGCATTGCTACTTTTCGCTGAAAGACGCCAGCGGGCAAATCCGCTGTGCGATGTTCAAACGCGCCGCGTCCATGGCGGACTTCATGCCGCGCGACGGTGATTTGGTCGAAGTGCGTGGCCGCATCGACGTGTACACGCCGCGTGGCGACTTGCAGTTGATTGTGGAAAGCATCAGCCAAGCCGGGCAGGGTGCGTTGTTTGAGCAGTTTTTGCGCCTCAAAGCCAAGCTGGAATTAGAAGGGCTGTTTGAACCCAACCGCAAGCGCACGCTGCCGCTGATGCCGCGCCAGATCGGCTTGATCACCTCACTGGGCGCAGCCGCTTTGCACGACGTTGCCACCGCCCTGCAGCGCCGCGTGCCGCACATTCCCGTGGTGCTGTCACCCGCGTCCGTGCAGGGCGTAAATGCACCGCAAGAGCTTGTCAAAGCGCTATCAAAATTATATCAATACAATGAACAAATACGCCGGCTAGAGCCTGATTTATTAAGTGATCATTTGCCAAAAATAGACGTTATTTTACTGGTGCGTGGCGGTGGATCACTGGAAGATTTATGGGCATTCAACGACGAAGCCTTGGCTCGTGCGATTGCCGACAGCCCAATTCCTATCATCGTGGGCGTGGGCCATGAAACTGATTTTTCAATCGCCGATTTTGTCGCCGATGTGCGTGCACCTACGCCGACGGCGGCGGCAGAATTGGTCAGCGCATCGCAACAAACGTGGCTAAATGCCTTGGATTTGATGCAAGATCGCTTGCAAAGTACCGCCAACCGCTACATCGATAGCCAAAATCAAGGCTTAGACCGTGCCCAGGCACGCTTGGGACGACCTTCGACTTGGCTGGCACGGCAGCGTCAGCAGCTGCAAAGTCATCAGCAGCATTTGAAATTTGCGGTTAAAGGACAAGTCGCAAGTCAGCGCCAGCAGCTGCTTGGTTTGCAAACGCAGTGGCCAAATAAGCTGAAATCAACCCTGTCGCGCATGCAAGAGCGCCTGGCGCGGTCCGAGCGCGGTTTGGCTTTGCTTGACCCGCAGTTGGTGCTGCAACGCGGCTACGCTTGGCTGGCTGACGAGGCTGGCGAGACGGTTGTTGATGCTGCCCAAGTGCAAGTGGGGCAAGCTTTACGGGCTACGTTGGCCAAAGGACAGATTGAGTTGACCGTTAAATAAAAAAGGCGAATAGTGCATGCTCTCGCCAAGTGAATCATGACATCGTTAGAATTAGCTAGCTAGTTGCTTATCCGAGCACTTTTCCAACCAAAACCATACAAAAGGATTTCACCATGGAACATACCCTACCAGCTCTGCCTTATGCCATCGACGCTTTGGCACCTAACTACTCGCAAGAAACGCTAGAGTTTCACCACGGCAAGCACCACAACGCGTATGTGGTCAATCTCAACAACCTGCAAAAAGGTACCGAGTTTGAAAGCATGACCTTGGAAGAGATCATCAAGAAGTCATCTGGCGGCATTTACAACAATTCAGCCCAGATTTGGAACCACACCTTTTTCTGGAATTGCATGAAACCAGCGGGTGGCGGCGAGCCTACTGGCGCTTTGGCTGCAGCGATCAATGCCAAGTTTGGC
>JAYSZH010000208.1:0-19533 GCA_043738155.1 Polaromonas sp.
AAATGGGGTGCCCTTCTTCCCTGCGAGCAACAATCGCTTTTGCAATAGAGCCAGCAAACCGTTCTTCACCGTAGTCACGTATCACCTCCGTTATTTGGATTACATCCGCTGTTAAAAGCCACTGCGCCACCGTTTGGCCGCGTGTGGTGTCCATGCGCATATCTAGCGGCGCATCAAAACGAAAACTAAAGCCACGCTCAGGGGTGTCGATTTGTGGCGAGCTCACACCCAAATCCATCAACAAGCCAGCCGCACTTTGAGGAGGCAGGTCACCCACATACCTGAATCCCTCATGACGAATCGACAAGCGCGCATCATCAATAGCTTCTGCTACCGCGATAGCTGCTGGGTCTTTGTCAAAAACTACCAATTGACCACTTGAACTCAATTTCGACAAGATGAGTTTTGAATGACCGCCACGCCCGAAAGTGGCATCTATATATGTTGCACCCGCGTCGGTGATCAAGGCATCTACAGCCTCATCCAACAGAACGGTGGTATGTTGCAAGGACGTTGTGGTCATTGCGATTAAAAAGTAATGTCGTTGAGTTCAGCCGGCGGCACTTCACGCATGCTTTTCTTGATGCGCGCATCGTAGGCTTCGTAGGCGACTTTGTCCCACAACTCAAAATAGTGCCCCATACCGCGGAAAGTTGTTTCTTTGTTGATCCCAACTGCTTCACGCAGCTCTGGTGAAACCAGAATACGACCTGTACCATCCAACTCCACACTCATCGCATTGCTCAAATACAAACGCTTGAGCGGCAGCGACGACATCGGTAAGGCAGAAATCTTAGCACTGAACGCCTCCCAAGCGGGCTGCGGGAAAACCATCAAGCAGCCCTCGTAATGCTGGGTAATCGTGACTTGGCCTTTGCAACTAGCCATCAGCGCTTCATGGTGGCGCGTTGGCACAGAAAGCCGACCTTTCGCGTCCAAACTCAATGAAGAAGCGCCAAAAAACACGATATTTAGTCCCAAAAAGATAATTCAGTGGATTACATGAGATTTAATGCACTTTTACCCACTAATTTGCACTTATTTGGACTATATCAGGAAATTATTCTTTCACAATGCATTTTAACTGAAAATTTTTCAATTAAATCAAAGACTTAGAGAGCTATTTTGAAATTATAAAGTAAAAAATCTATACAAAATAACGACTTAGAGCAATCACTGAAAGTGCTGCTTTATGATGCAATAAGAATGTAAAAGTTGTAGCGAGAAAGTGCTGTTCAAAAAACAAACGACAGTGCCGCTGCATTTATCAGACAAAGCGCGTTATTTGTAACGTGTTTTAAACGCGTATTTGTTACCGACTAGCTAGGATTTAATGCTGTTTTTAGCTTCTTCTTTGAGACTGAAGTCTAAGCGATCAGTTTTCCACCACTGCATGGACATCTGCGCTTCAATTTCATCTATTTTTTTGATCGTAGATGTTTTTTCACTCAAATCAGTCAACATACTCGTATGAAAAAACCGTTGTTTGGGTTTGCCATCATCGAGTATTTCATTCTGGCGCAATGCCCGCAACTTGTCGAACTCGCGCTTACGGGTGGTCCAAGTTCGCCTGGCTTCCCCGCGCAGATGCGGGGACGCGGATTTTAAGGGTGCATTTTTTGCAGCCGTCAATACAGCATCACCATCTTTCTTCCACGATGAAAGAAACGATGATGCTGCAGATTTGGCGTCTGTTAAAAAACCCATAATTGGCGATTTAATCTCCGAACATTTTTTGCTTCAACTCACGACGCTGCTGCGCTTCCAACGACAGTGTTGCGGTTGGTCGAGCCAACAAGCGGCCAACACCAATAGCTTCACCCGTTTCATCGCAATAACCATAGTCGCCAGCGTCTATACGGACAATCGATTGCTCGATCTTCTTGAGCAATTTACGCTCGCGGTCACGTGTGCGCAGCTCTAGTGCGTGCTCCTCTTCAATTGTCGCACGATCGGTCGGGTCTGGCACAACGGCCGACTCATCGCGCAAATGCTCCGTCGTCGCACCGGCACTTACCAAAATACCTTGTTTCAATTGCATCAATTTCAGACGGAAATACGTCATTTGTTTGATGTTCATGTACTCTGAATCAGGCATCGCCAGCAACTCTTCATCCGTCATTTCTTCCGCCGCTTTCGTCTTCCAATTGTTGGCTAGCTTTGGGTTTTGTTTGGGCGCAAATTGTGGTGGGGGAATGATTGCTAGCGAAGGTATGTGGGGACCGTAGCTAGATTTTGCAGCTGTTGAAGCGACAGATTGCGCCATGGATGGCACAGTTAACGACGCCAGTCTTGATGTTCTTGCTTTTGACTGTGCGGGTGCTGCAGGTGATAGATCTTTGATTTCTGGGGGTGCTATTTTCGACGCGATGACCATGGGTTGCTTTAAATTTGACTCTACTTTGGGTGGCTTGGATGCAGCATTGGTTTTTTCTAATGCTTTGACTGCTTTTGCTGGCTTGACTGCTTTGGCAGCTTTGACTGTTTTAATTTCTACTACTGCGGTTTCTACTTTTTTGATTCCTTTTTTAGCAGCCGCTACGACAGGCTGAGCCGGTTTAATCGGCTTAGCAGCTGGTTTGGCTGCTGGCTTTGCAATTGCTTTTACGGCAACTTTAGCTGTTGATTTGATGGCGGGTTTGGTAATTTTTTTGGCTGCAGATTTTGGTGCCGGTTTCACGAGTGCTTTTGCAACAGCTTTTTTTGCTGTTTTTGCGACCGGTTTGGAAGCCAGATTCACCGTTTTTTTAGCCGCGACTTTCGTCGCAACTTTGACGGCCACTTTAACAGGCACTTTAACAGGCACTTTTTTAACTGCTTTTTTCGCTACGGTTTTCATTCATTGCCTCCCAGCTGAGCTGGTATTTATTCAAATCAAACAATCAAATCACACGCACCAGAAAACCAATGCGTTCACCTTAAAACTACTCAGAATTTATTTACCCTATAAAGTAGTAACTAAATATTCAAATATTGCCAAAAATCAATCAGCGCGCGGATTGTAGCCGTTTCAGGCTAGATTTAAACCAAGCACTGCTCCATACCTTGCAAAAAGATGTCTTTTGGCAAATTGATGCCAATAAATACCATTTTGCTGCCTCTTTTCTCGCCTTTAGCCCAGACAGGACCCAAATCGCTGCCCATCAGTTGATGTACACCTTGGAAAATAACCTTGCGTTCTGTACCCTTCATGTTCAGCACACCCTTGTAGCGCAGCATGCGTGGGCCATAAATATTGACAATCGCGCCCAAAAAATCTTCAAGTTTTGCCGCATCAAAGTATTTGTCTGACTTGAATACAAAGCTCTTCACGTCATCGTCATGCACGTGGTGGTGCGGCTTGTGCTGCGGTTTATCCTGGCCTAAAAATGGTCCTAAATTATCAGGGTCAGCAGGGCTGGTGTCATGGTGGTGGTCATCGGTCAAGAAATCAGGGTCGATATCCAGCTTGGCATTAAGGTTGAAACCACGCAAGTCAAACACATCCGCAATCGCCACCTCGCCAAAATGCACGGTCTTTTGCGGTGCGCGCGGGTTCATGTGCTTGATGCGGTGCATCAAGGCTTCGACCTCCCCTTTGGCGACCAAATCAGACTTGCTGATAAAAATTTGATCCGCAAAACCAATTTGACGACGCGCCTCTAGCCGCTCTGTCAGCTGTGCTTCAGCATGTTTAGCGTCTACCAACGTCAAAATACTGTCCAGCAAATACTGCTCGGCAATTTCTTCGTCCATAAAGAAGGTTTGAGCGACGGGGCCGGGGTCGGCCAAGCCGGTGGTTTCGATGACGACACGGTCGAAGGCGATCTCCCCTTTGCGCTTTTTCTCCGCCAAATCTTGCAAAGTCACGCGCAAATCGTCACGAATCGTGCAACAAACGCAGCCGTTGCTCATTTGGATGATGTTTTCTGTGGTATCGGACACCAAAATGTCGCTGTCGATGTTTTCTTCGCCAAACTCGTTTTCAATCACAGCGATTTTTTGACCGTGTGCCTCGGTCAAAATGCGCTTCAGCAGCGTGGTTTTACCTGAGCCTAAAAAGCCGGTCAAGATGGTTACGGGAATGAGACTCATGGAAATTGCCTAAAAAAGAAGTTGAAAATTAGAAATTGAAATTAAAAAATGTGTGAATATATACAGTAATTCGCCTAATTATATGGCGATGAAAAGTCGAAATTCAAGTCAAATTCACGGCGATTTGTCTGTTTTAACTTTCACTTTTGCCCTTGATTTTTACCCTTGATTTTCGCCCTTGGGTGCGCTGCATCATAAGCTTTTGCCAAGTGTTGAAAATCCAAACGCGTATAAACCTGCGTGGTCGCAATTTGGCTGTGCCCCAAAAGCTCTTGCACAGCTCGCAAATCGCCGCTGGACTGCAACACATGGCTGGCAAACGAGTGGCGCAGCATGTGTGGATGCACAGGGATTGCCAAACCCGCTTGCAAACTGCGGCGTTTTAGACGCTGCCAGATGGATTGCGGTGTCAGCCGCGAACCATTTCGGCCTAAAAAAAGAGCCTGTTCATCAGTAGATTTTGAACGATTTTTTGCTATTATATCTATAGCATTATTGGCAATAAATACGCTGGCTCGCATCGAATTCCATGCCTCTAAAGCTTGCAGTGCTTTAGCACCAACTGGCACGGCACGGCGTTTGCCGCCTTTGCCAAGCACATGCGCCTCAGCCGCCTGCATATCCACCCAACCGTGCGACGTTGCCGTAGCCACAGCATCCAAACCCACCAGCTCAGCAACCCGCAAACCACTGCCATACAACAGCTCCACCATGGCCGCATCACGCGCTTCTAGCCACGGGTCTTGCTCGGCGTTTTGGAAGCTAGCAAGCTGCACTGAATCGTCCACACTCAGCGCTTTGGGCAAGGGTTTGGCAGCTTTGGGCGCTTTGACGTCTTGAATGGGGTTGCTGGCAATCAGTCCTTCGCGCCCCAGCCACACGTAAAACCCGCGCCAACCCGACAAAATCAGCGCAATCCCGCGCCCACTGCGTCCACCTGAGTGCATATGCGCCACCCAGCGGCGAATATGACTGGTTTGCACATTAAGCAGCTCAACCGATGCCGATTGAGCATATTCCGCCAACTTGATTAAATCCAAGGTGTAGAGCGCAACAGTTCGCTCCGCCAGCCGCCGCTCTACGCGAACATGCTCTAAATACCGAACAACCAGTACATCCGTTGGGCGCGCAAGCTCAGGCTGGACGTCGGGCCGAATTTCAGGCTTTGTGCGCATCTTTCAATCTTGACAGCGCCGCACTGGCCACCTCGCCAATACGCTCTAAAAAGTCCGTCCCCATGTCGCTGTTGAAGCGCTGCCCGTCTGGCGAGGCCAGTACCAGCAAGCCCAAAGCGGTAGATGCATCTGCCGCTTTCAATGGAATCAACGCCACTGACACGGCTTGGTCGGGGTTATCCAGCCAAGTTGCGGCTTCAAATTTGGCGTTCAAACCCACAAACGGCAAGGTCAGCGACGAAGCAAACGCCTGCACATCTTCACTCGCACCACTGGCAAAAGCCTCAGACTCATATTGCTCACCCACACCCCACACTTTGATGGCCACTTGCGGCACGGCGAATTCGTCTTTGATGTTTTGCGCAATCAGCTCGGGTAGCTCACGGGCATCGGTTGCCAAGAGCAATTTACGCGTCCAGCGCTGCAACTTGTCAGCCGTTTGCGTGTTTTCGTTACCGTAACGGATCATGTCCATCAAACCGCGCTCCAACACCTTGATTTTTTCACGCAGCATTTCAGCTTGGCGCTCTTGCAAACTCACCGCGCGTTTGCCGTGGCCGCTGTTGAGTTGAACGGATGAGAGCAGCTCGGCATGACGTTCAAAAAAATCTGGCGTGTTGACCAAAAAATCAGCAATGTCTTGCTCGGTAATGGGGTTCAATTGAGAGGGTAGATTTGAATTTGGCATTTTTTTCAGTATTTTTTACTTATTTATCAATAACTTAGCTTGAGTAACTTGCTTAGCTTGTTCAGCTTAGATGTTCAGGAATTTCAATCTCGGATTCAAACACCTTGGTCGCCGGCCCTGTCATCATCACCGATGCATCGCCGCCTGCCCAATCGATTTGTAACACACCGCCACGGGTGGCGACTTGCACACTGGGGTTCAGCAAGCCTTGGCGAATGCCAGCCACCACCGCAGCGCATGCCCCCGTGCCGCAAGCCAAGGTTTCACCCGCGCCGCGCTCATAAACGCGTAATTTCACTTGCCCACGGTTCACAATTTGCATGAATCCTGCGTTCACGCCACGTGGAAAACGCGCATGTCTGGACACCAGCGGGCCGATTTGCGCGACTTCAGCCGTATCCACATCGTCCACCAGCTGCACAGCGTGTGGATTACCCATCGAGACAATGGCCACAGCTACCGCATTATTTACTATACTTTTGATAGCTACTGAGTCAATAAATACGCCGGCTATAGGTATATTTTCATCCAATTTTAGCAAAAACATCTGCGCTAGACCTTTTTGCTCGACTTCCAGCCCCGCAGGCTCAAAAGGCAAACTGCTAGGCTCAAACTGCGGCGCGCCCATGTCCACGGTGACTTGTCCATCCGCCGTGGCGCGCAACTCCAGCACGCGGTTCATGGTTTGCACTTTGATGATGCTTTTGTCAGTCAAACCTTGGTCGCGGACAAAGCGCACAAAGCAACGTGCGCCGTTGCCGCAATGCTCCACCTCAGAGCCGTCATTGTTGTGAATCGCATACGAAAAATCAATATCTTCAGAGTCTGTTGGCGCAGCACGAACTGACAAAATCTGATCCGCCCCCACCCCAAAGTGCCGATTGGCCAAAAACTGGTACTGTGATGTGCTCAAATTCAAGCGCCCGCGTGTTTCATCCAGCACGACAAAGTCATTGCCTGCGCCTTGCATTTTGGTGAATTTGATTTTCATAACGCCTTATTTCAAGCTGCAGCCAACATCGGCATTACTTCGCGTGCAATACGTTTGGCATTTTCTTTTTCTGCGATTTTGATTTCATAAGTCGTTTGCAAATTCATCCAGCTTTGCACATCGCCGCCAAAATAGCGCACCAAACGCATCGCGGTGTCCACCGTCACGCCACGGCGCTCTAAGGTGATGTCGTTGATGCGTGAAGCAGGCACATGCAGCGCTTGGGACAACGCATTGGCGCTTAACCCCAAAGGAATCAAATAGTCTTCGCGCAAAATTTCACCTGGATGCACGGGGCGCAAGCCGTTGTGAGGGGCAGGAATGCGGGTAGTGGGTGTATTCATAGTTGCCTTTCTATCAATTCATAGTTATCGGTGCATGACTCATCAGTGGTAATCGACGATTTGCACATCATGCACACCATCAGCCGTCCAAACAAAGCACAAACGCCACTGGTCATTGATGCGAATGCTGTGCTGCCCTTTGCGGTCGCCAGCTAGTGCCTCCAACCGATTACCCGGCGGCACACGCAGCGCCTCCAACACAGCCGCTGAATCCAACATCTGCAACTTCCGTTGCGCCACAGCCGCCATATTGACAAACCGCTTCACACGAATCCCAGCAAAAAAGTCTGCCGTGTCTTGGTCTGCGAAGCTTAAAATCATGGGAGTATTATATACCGATGAACGCTAAACGGCAAATTGAAACAACAAAAATTAATCCAACAACCGCTTCAAATAATACCCCGTAAAACTAGCCTCGTTCGCCGCAATAGCCTCTGGCGTGCCCATACCCACCACCTGACCACCACCCGCGCCGCCTTCGGGGCCCATATCTATCAGCCAGTCGGCAGTTTTAATCACGTCCAAATTGTGCTCAATCACCACAATGGTATTACCCGCATCGCGCAGCTGGTGCAGCACCTTGAGCAGCAGGGCGATGTCGGCAAAATGCAGGCCGGTGGTCGGCTCGTCCAAGATGTACAACGTACGGCCGGTGTCGCGTTTGCTCAGCTCTAGCGCCAGTTTGACGCGCTGCGCCTCGCCGCCCGAGAGCGTGGTGGCCGATTGGCCCAGTTTGATGTACGACAGACCCACATCCAGCAGCGTTTGCAGCTTGCGAGCAATGGTGGGCACGGTTTTGAAGAACTCAAACGCCGCCTCCACCGTCAGCTCCAAAATCTGGGCGATGTTTTTGCCTTTGAACATCACTTCCAGCGTTTCGCGGTTGTAGCGCATGCCCACGCACACGTCGCAGGGCACGTAGACATCGGGCAAAAAGTGCATTTCGACCTTTTTGACGCCATCGCCCTGGCAAGCTTCGCAACGCCCACCTTCCACGTTGAAACTGAAACGCCCTGCGCCGTAACCACGTTCTTTGGCCAAGTTCATCTCGGCCATCAACTCACGAATCGGCGTGAACATACCCGTGTAGGTGGCGGGGTTGCTGCGTGGCGTACGGCCAATGGGGGACTGGTCGACGTTGATGACCTTGTCAAAATGTTCGATGCCCTGAATCTCTTCATGCACAGCAGGCTCTTCATGGGCGCGGTACAGCTGGCGCGCCACGGCGGTGTAGAGCGTGTCGTTGACCAGGGTCGATTTACCCGAACCCGAAACACCCGTCACGCAGGTCAGCAGACCGACTGGAAACGCGACGCTGACGCCCTTCAGGTTGTTGCCCGTCGCGTTGATGACCCTGAGCGCCTGCAAATCACCCTGCGTCGCCAAATGGTGGGCATTGCGGTCGGCCCAGGCTAAAGCGGCTTTGCTGGGTGCTTTAGCGTAAGCACTTGTTTTGGCTGGCTTTTTTAGCGCTGCGACAGTTTCTGCCTTCACCGTGGGCAGCCAAGGTGTGCGCCTTTTAGGCACTTCAATCTTTAATGCACCCGACAAATACTTGCCCGTCAACGACTCGGCATTGTTTTTCACCTCGTCAAACGTGCCCTGCGCAATCACCCGCCCGCCGTGCACGCCCGCACCCAAACCCATGTCGATGACGTGATCGGCAGCGTGCATCATGTCTTCGTCATGCTCGACGACAAGAACGCTGTTGCCAATGTCGCGCAGGTGCTTCAGCGTGCTGATGAGTCTGTCATTGTCCCGCTGGTGCAGACCGATGCTGGGTTCGTCCAGCACGTACATCACGCCCGTCAGCCCCGAGCCGATTTGCGACGCTAGGCGGATGCGCTGCGATTCACCGCCGCTCAAGGTTTCGGCGCTGCGATCCAAACTCAGGTAATTCAGCCCCACATCGTTCAAAAACTTCAGCCTCAAACCGATCTCACGCACTACTTTAGATGCAATTTCGCCTTTGGAGCCATGCATTTCCAGCGCATTGAAGTAGGCAAAACTCTCGCGCAGCGTCCAGTGGCTGATCTCAAAAATTGCTTTTGATTGGTCGCCCTCACCAATTTTGACGTGCCGCGCCTCAAGCCGCAGGCGCGACCCGTTGCACGCCGTGCAGGGCTGCGAGCCCTGGTAGCGTGACAGTTCTTCGCGCACCGTGCTGGATTCCGTCTCGCGGTAGCGCCGCTGCATGTTCGGAATGATGCCTTCAAACGGGTGTTTCTTGGTCAGCTTTTTGCCTTCAAAAGAACCTGAATCCATCACATAGCTGAACTTGATTTCTTCTTCTCCCGAGCCCTGCAACACCGCGTTTTGCACGCTCTCAGGCAGGTTTTCAAAAGGTTGTTCGATGTCAAATTTATAGTGCTTAGCCAAGCTTTCTAGCAGCGCAAAGTAATAGCCATTGCGTCTGTCCCAGCTTTTGATCGCACCGCTGGCGAGGCTGAGCGTAGGAAACGCCACTACACGCGCTGGGTCGAAAAACTCCATGTGCCCCAAGCCGTCGCAGCTTGGGCATGCGCCCACGGGGGAGTTGAAGGAGAATAGGCGCGGCTCCAGCTCGCTGATGGAGTAGGTGCAGACTGGGCAGGAGAATTTGGCGTTGAACAGATGCTCCACGCCAGTGTCCATCTCCTGCGCAATGGCCCGGCCATCGGCCAGTTTGAGCGCGGCCTCAAAGCTCTCAGCGAGACGCTGCTTCAGGTCTTCGCGCACCTTCAAGCGATCAATCACCACATCGATATCGTGTTTTTCGGTTTTTTTGAGTTTGGGCAAGTCGTCAAATTCATAAGCTTGTCCATCCACTCGAAAACGCACATAGCCCTGCGCCTGCATCGCAGCAAACACATCTAAAAATTCGCCTTTTTTCTCACGTGCCAGCGGGGCGAGAATCATCAACTTGGTGTCTTCAGGCAAGGCCAGCACGGCATCGACCATCTGGCTGACGGTTTGCGATTGCAGGGCTAAGTTGTGCGTTGGGCAAAATGGCGTACCAGCGCGGGCGAACAGCAGCCGCAAGTAATCGTGTATCTCCGTCACCGTGCCCACGGTGGAGCGCGGGTTGTGGCTGGTGGCTTTTTGCTCGATGGAGATGGCGGGGCTCAAGCCCTCAATCACGTCCACATCTGGCTTGTCCATCAGCTGCAAAAACTGCCGCGCGTAGGTCGACAAGCTTTCCACATAGCGACGCTGCCCTTCGGCATACAGCGTATCAAACGCCAAACTCGACTTACCCGAACCGCTCAAGCCGGTGATAACCACCAACTGGTTGCGCGGAATATCGATGTCGATATTCTTCAAATTATGGGTTCGCGCCCCACGAATGCTTATTTTTTGAGCAGCCAAAGCCTGCGCCAAATAGCGGCCGTTTTGGTTATTTGCTTCGTTGGCAGCTTTTTCTTTCTCAAAAGCAGCTTCGAAACTGGCTATCGAGGCGGCAACGGTGGAGGAATCGGTAGATGAATTCACTAAATTTCGCTAAAGAGCGTCAAAAAGACAACCCTCTATGATAAGGCTGTAGCGGGAATGGTGCTAAGAATTTACTCTTTTTAGCTTTCACGAAGAAGCTTGAACATCCGAGTATTTATACCTGTCACCCATTTTTAAAAAGTATGATTCAAAATAATTATGACTAAAATTTGCTAGCAACAAAGTAACAGATAAGCTTATTAAGACCACTGCAAAACTATAACTATCGTATATAGCATACGGTTTTTCAAGCAACAACTCTTGAAATATGCTATTAACAGGCAGATGAAACAAATATATAGGAAAACAACGTATTCCTAGCCATGCCAACCAATTTAAGTTTAACAATTTTCTAATGGGTGTAAAAGAATTATCATATGCGATCAAAATCACAAATGAAAATAAGAAAGAAAAGTATAGATGATTTGACACACCACCAATCTGACTTAAATTAATTGAAAAAGAAATAATTCCCAATAATACGAAACACATTATAATAATAATATTATTGAATAATTTTACCCGCAAAAATTCCCAATAACTTGATGTCACCAAAAAAGCGCATAGCGAACCCATAAGTATTGAATCAGCGCGACAAAAAGGCAATACATAAGCAGCCATTCCTCCAATTTGGAATCGCCAAATTGGAGCTGTCACCAGTAAAATACAAATAAATAAAATTGCATGTCCTCTTTTAAAATAGACAATCACCCAAGGTATAAATAAATAGAACTGCTCCTCCACAGCCAGAGACCAAGCAACACTAAGCCAATTAGGTCCGAAATCACCAATTTTTGCTGCGTAAAAATTTTGAGCGAATACAAAATAAGATATTAGCGGAAGCTTCTCTTTAAATAAATAATCGGATATATTTGCATTATTACTATAAATTACGAATAAAAAAATAAATAATAAGAAAAAATACAACGGAAAAATTCTTAGTATTCTTTTTACATAAAAAATTGTAATGATGTTTTTATTATTTTTATATTTCAATAATATACTTGTAATTAAAAATCCTGAAATTATAAAAAATAAATCAACGCCACTCCATGTGGCAGATCCATATTTATGTATATACTTAGAAAATAGATCATTATTTCCATCAATTTGATTTACGATATAATGCCAGAAAAGCACTAAAGATACTGCAACTCCACGCAGTCCATCTATGGCGGTTATTCTTTTGTTATTTAACATGAGTTAGATTGGTTGTTGAAACAAACTTTTTGTTTCAAATGAAAGAAACAGCATTTTAGCCATGAATCAAATATAAATTTGAGAAATTATTAAGGGCTCTGCAAAACCCTCTTCAACTAACAGGCTGCGGAAGGAATTTGCAAAACTACGCTTAAACCAAGGTTGACGACTTAACTGCGTCCTCTTAATTTTTTAAATATTGCATACAATGTATTATCACACTAAATGCTATAATTTATATAGCTAACTAGGCAATAAATACGCTAGCTAGAGGCATAAAATACCTCTTATTTTCGTCATTCCCGCGCAGGCGGGAATCCACAGAGGCGCCATGATGGATTCCCGCCTGCGCGGGAATGACGGACTGTTTTCAAGCTAGTTTCCAGTTCATTCATAGCCATCGTGGATAATATCCAGTTGGAACGCAAACGCATTTACACAACTATTTGGAGCACCACATCATGGCGTCAGTCAACAAGGTTATTTTGGTCGGAAACTGTGGGCGCGACCCTGAAATTCGTTATCTGCCATCTGGCCAAGCCGTGGCGAACATCAGCATTGCGACTTCTAGCCGCCGTAAAGACAAAAACACGGGTGAAAACATCGAAACGACTGAGTGGCATCGCGTCACGTTTTATGACAAGTTGGCTGAAATCGTGGGTGAATATGTCAAAAAAGGTCGTCCGTTGTATGTAGAAGGTCGCTTGAAATATGGCAAATTCACGAACAAAGATGGGCACGAGCAAAACACTTGCGACATCATCGCCACGGAAATGCAGCTTTTGGGTGGTCGTGAAGGCATGGGCGCGCCGGGTGGAGACGAAGGCGGCGGAGGCAGTAATTACAATGCCCGCCCAGCCAGCGCACCACGTGCACCGTCAGCCCCTGCACAGCAACGCCCAGCTGCCACAAAACCGGCTGCCAGTGGTTTTGACGATATGGATGACGATATTCCTTTTTAAATTGGATATTCCGTTCGGACTGAGCCTGTCGAAGTCTTTCTGAACCCTTCGACAAGCTCAGGGCGAACGGTTATTTTTACGTACCCCTTAAAATCACCGGATGCTCTCTTTAAAACTCGAATTGCTCGCAGCCCTGGCTGCCGAGCTAGACAATTTACTCCCCGGCGCGGCTGCCAAAGCCGCTTTTGAATCCCCAAAAGTCGCTTCCCATGGCGACTTTGCTTCGACTGCGGCCATGCAATTGGCCAAACCGCTGGGTAAAAACCCACGCCAAGTGGCGGAAACACTGCGTGACGCGCTACAAAAAACAGCAGCTTTTACGCGCTGGGTTGAATCTATCGACATCGCCGGGCCTGGTTTTTTGAACATTCGCCTCAGACCCGAAGCCAAGCAGCAAGTTATCCACGAAGTGTTGGATAGCGGCACCCACTTTGGTGACCAGCCACGTTTGGGCAAAAAAATGATGGTGGAGTTTGTCTCTGCCAACCCGACCGGCCCCTTACACGTCGGTCATGGCCGGCAGGCGGCGCTGGGCGACACGATTTGCAATTTGTACCAAACCCAAGGCTGGGACGTGTACCGCGAGTTTTATTACAACGACGCGGGGGTGCAGATTGGCACCTTGACCAACAGCACCCAGCTGCGCGGCAAAGGCTTCAAACCGGGCGATTCTGAATGGCCGGAATCATCGTATGCCGGCGATTATATTGCTGATATAGCTACAGATTTTATAGCAAGAAAGACAGTTTCCGCAGATGACCGCAGCACTACAGCGTCGGGCGATCTGAATGATTTGGCATCGATTCGCGAGTTTGCGGTGGCCTATTTGCGCCGCGAGCAAGATTTGGATTTGCTGGCGTTTTCGGTCAAATTTGACAACTATTACTTGGAATCGAGCCTGTACTCCGACGGTTTGGTCGACAAGGCGGTGCAGATGCTGCTAGCCGCTGGCAAAACCTACGAGCAAGACGGTGCGCTGTGGTTGAAATCGACCGATTACGGTGACGACAAAGACCGTGTGATGCGGAAGTCTGTACCTGCAGATGCGCCTGATCAAACGCCTCAATATACTTACTTCGTGCCCGATGTGGCCTACCACATCACCAAATGGCAGCGCGGCTTTTCAAAAGTTGTCAATATCCAAGGCACAGACCACCACGGCACCATCGCCCGGGTACGTGCTGGCCTACAGGCAGCGAACGTCGGCATTCCTCTCGGTTATCCCGACTACGTGTTACACACCATGGTGCGGGTGATGCGTGGGGGTGAAGAGGTCAAAATCTCCAAACGAGCTGGTTCGTACGTGACGCTGCGCGATTTGATCGAATGGACCAGCAAAGACGCCGTGCGTTTCTTCTTACTCAGCCGCAAGCCGGACACCGAATACGTGTTTGACGTGGACTTGGCTTTGGCCAAAAACAACGACAACCCTGTGTACTACGTGCAGTACGCCCATGCGCGGATTTGCTCGGTGTTGAGCACTTGGGCGGCTTCGGGTGGGGACAGAGAAACGCTGAAAACAGCGGATTTAAGTCCCTTAACTAGCCCGCAAGCCTTAGCTTTGATGCTGCAACTGGCCAAATACCCTGAAATGCTGACCAGTGCCGCGTTGGATTTTGCCCCACATGATGTGACTTTTTACCTGCGTGATTTAGCATCTTGTTACCACAGCTACTACGATGCCGAGCGCATTTTGGTGGATGATGTGCAGGTTAAAACAGCGCGTTTGGCGTTGGTGGCAGCAACGGCGCAGGTGATTCGCAACGGTTTAGCCGTGTTGGGCGTGTCTGCACCTGAGAAAATGTAAAATATGTTTATTTATACAGTTAAAAATATGAACAATCAACGTGGTGGAACCATACTCGGCTTGATGATTGGCGTGGTGCTGGGCTTGGCTGCTGCCCTGGCCGTGGCGGTGTTTGTCACCAAAACGCCATCGCCGTTCAACAACAAGATGCAAAACCACAGCGTGGAAGCGGACGCGACCGAGTCCAAAAAGAACAAAGACTGGGATCCTAACGCCGCGCTATCTGGCAAAAATCCCGCCAAACCAACGTCACCAGCTGTGCCTGGCGTCCCTGCAGGTGCTGCAACAACAGCCCCTGTGACACCCGCAGCCGCCACAGGTACGCCGGCGACCAAATCAAGCGCTGCCACCCCCCCTGCCATGCCGCCGGACAAGCCTGCTAAACCAGCAGCAACTGCATCGACAGCTCCTCCTGTGGTTGCGGGTTCTTTAAGCCCTTCCGTACCTGCTGGATCAGCAGCGCCAAAAACAGCTCCAAAACCCGGGGCGGATCCGATCAGCGACTTGATGAAGTCAAAAGCAGAGCAAAAATTAACCAATTCAACCGTCGAGCCATTTATCTATTTTGTACAAGCCGGTGCGTTTAGAACCCCTGAAGACGCAGAAGCCCAACGTGCGCGTCTGTCACTGCAAGGCATAGATGCCAAAGTGACTGAGCGTGAGCAAGCGGGCCGCACGGTATACCGTGTTCGCAGTGGCCCGTTTAACAAAGAAGAAGACGCTGACCGGGTGAAAGACAAACTCAGCGCCACGGGTGTGGATGCGGCATTGGTACGGGTGCAACGTTAATCTGCAAAATTAGTTTTTTGAACTATTTGTCCTCCTTTTAGTCACATTTGCCGTTATAGAGCTGTTATCTCGACTGCTTACCCCACTGCTTATTTTTTTTCAGGAGCTTTTTTAATGCAACGTCGTCAATTTACTCAAGTGGCACTCGCTGTTGGCGCTGTGTCGTCACTGTCAGCCGTCGCTTTGTTGTCCAACACAAGTGCTCAAGCGCAAGCTGCTAAACCACAAGCGGGCGTGGATTACTTGGTTTTAGACAAAGCTGTAGCGACAGAAGCCACTGCGGGCAAAGTCGAGGTGATCGAGTTCTTTGGCTATTGGTGCCCGCATTGCAATGCTTTTGAACCTGAATTAGAAGCTTGGCTCAAAAAAATACCAGCAAACATCAGCTTCAAGCGTGTGCCTGTTGCCTTCCAAGAAGCTGCCGTGCCATTACAAAAGCTGTATTACACACTTGAAGCCATGGGCAAAGTCAACGAAATGCAGCGCAAGGTGTTCACCGCTATCCATGCGGACAAGCAAAACCTGAATACCCAAGATGGCATTGTCGCTTGGGCTGTAAAGCAGGGCTTTGACGAGAAGAAGTTTGTAGAAACCTTCAATTCCTTTGCCGTCAACACCAAAGTGTCGCGCGCCAAGCAGCTGAGCAATGAGTACAAAATCCAAGGCGTGCCGTCTTTGGGCGTTGCGGGCAAGTTTTACACAGAAGGTGGTTTGGCCAAAGGCATGACGCGTGCCTTGCAGGTTGTTGAGTTTTTGGCAAACGAAGCCAAAGCCAAATAAACGCTTGCAACCCGCATTAAAAGCCCACAGCATCTGCTTGTGGGCTTTTTTATGGGCGTGTTGTTGCTACAATTGAATTCATAACAGCCCGCAAGCAAGATTCGTACCCTACTTTTGCCAAAAGCTTCAAGATCCTCATTAACCATCCGTCTCAAACCCCATCTGATTGCTTTTTATGACCTCTTTCTCTAAAAAAATGATCTCTAGCGCTGCATGTTTGGTGCTTGGCTTGTCAGTTTCATCGGTTTGGGCTGAAAAAGCGGACCGCGACAAGCCGCTGAATGCAAATGCCGATGCGTTGAAATACGACGATTTGAAGCAAACCAGCGTTTTTTCCGGCAATGTCATCATCACCAAAGGCAGCATCATCATGCGCGGTGGGCGGGTGGATGTGCGGCAAGACCCGCAAGGTTTTCAGTTCGCCACCATTACCTCCAATGGCAATGCGCAAGCTTACTTCAAGCAAAAACGTGAAAACGGCGTGGACGAATGGATTGAGGGTGTGGCCGATACGATTGAGTACGACGGCAAAGCAGACACGGTGCGATTTGTCAAAAAAGCCAATTTAAAGCGTCTGCGTGGCGCGACGACCAACGATGAAATCGTCGGTGGCTTGGTGGTTTACGACAACACAACCGATGTTTACACCGTTGACGGCGGCGCTGGCCAAGGTGGCAGCGGTGGTCGTGTGAGCGCCATTTTGAGCCCAAAACCTGCTGCTACGCCAGCCCCGGCACCCGCACAGCAAGGCACCTTACGCCAAAGCACCACCTTGAATCCAACTACTGCACCCAGCGGAGAGAAAAAGTAATGTCGAGTGCGACGGAAACGACAAAGGAAGCGGACAGCAACGTTAATCCAAAATTCATTGCACGCGCTATTTCACCAGAAGGTTTGCTGGCTGTAGAGGGTCTGCAAAAATCTTATGGCAGTCGCAAGGTGGTCAAAGACGTGTCGCTTTGGGTCAGAAAAGGCGAAGTCGTCGGGCTCCTTGGTCCCAACGGCGCGGGCAAAACCACCTCGTTTTACATGATTGTCGGCTTGGTGCACACCGATGCGGGCAGCATTTCGATTGACGGACACTCGGTCGCGCATTTGCCAATTCACCGCCGTTCGCGGCTGGGTTTGAGCTACTTACCACAAGAAACATCGATTTTTCGCAAGTTGAATGTCGAAGAAAACGTACGTGCCGTGCTTGAGCTGCAAAAGTACCAAGAAGGCGACAAAAAGGGCAAGTCACTCAGCTCGGCAGATATTGAGTTGCGTTTGACCTCGCTCCTCAAAGAACTCCATGTTGACCACCTGCGCCACTCGTCGGCGCTGTCGCTCTCGGGTGGTGAGCGCCGCCGCGTTGAAATCGCCCGCGCTTTGGCGACACAGCCACGCTTTATTTTGTTGGATGAGCCGTTTGCCGGTATCGACCCGATTGCGGTGATTGAGATTCAAAAAATCATCAACTTTTTGAAATCAAAAGGTATTGGCGTGCTCATCACCGACCACAATGTGCGCGAAACTTTGGGTATTTGCGACCATGCCTACATCATCAACGACGGCCAGGTGCTCGCGGAAGGCACGCCCGAAGACATCATTGCCAACGCTGAAGTACGCCGTGTATACCTCGGCGAAAACTTCACGATGTGATGTCGATCTGATGCAAGGGTGATGTGAAACTCGGGTTATCTTTACGCACGTCGCAGCACCTGTCGCTGACGCCGCAGCTGCAGCAATCGATCCGGCTCTTGCAACTCTCCACGCTAGAGCTCAGCCAAGAGGTTGAGCAAGCGCTCGACGAAAATCCGTTTTTAGAGCGCGAAACGGAAGAAGCCGTGCGTGAGGAATTTGGCAACGAAAATGCTACTAATTCAATAGCAGATGAATCAATAAATACGCCGGCTAGCAGTGAATTTAATACTGAATTTTCGCATGAAATTTCAACACCGCCACAGGCTGATGATGTTGCAGAATCAATCACATCACCCAGTGATTGGGACGGTGATGGCAGCGTAGATATGTCGCCCGATGACAGCGAATGGGGTGGTGATGCGACAGCTTCAACGTCTCAAAACAGCTCTCAAAACAATTCAGAATCCACACTGGACGCCGTCGAACTGGCCCGCCAGCAAGAATCGCTCACCATGCATTTGCACCGGCAAGCTTTGGCGCTGCGGCTGAGCGAACTAGACAGTGCCGCGCTGCGCTATTTGATTGAATCGCTGAACGACGACGGCTACTTGGAAGACAGCCTGCCATCGCTGGCGCAAAGTCTGGGTGACCCCAACGATATTGAACAGCAAGACGAGCTGGTGCACCGCTTCACCGTGGCGCTGCATTTGCTGCAAAGCTTGGAACCCACAGGCGTGGGTGCACGTGATTTAGCCGAATGCTTGTGCTTGCAAGTGAAGGCAAGGTTGCACGATTTAGATCTTGAATCAAACAAGACAACCCCAGCGAAGCTAACCTGCCAAACCGCGCTTAGCATTTTGAAGCAACCCATTGATTTGCTGGCCAGGCGCGATCTCAAAAAGCTTGTGCAGCTTTGCCGTGAATCTGAAGCAAACATCAAAGACGCTATCGCGCTGATCGCCCACTTAGAGCCCAAACCGGGCCGTATTTTTGCTGACGTGCAGCGCAACATCATCGTGCCGGACGTGTTCGTGGTTGCCCTTGGCCGCAGCAAACCCGGCGCTGAGCCGCAGTTTCGCGCCCAGCTCAACAGCGACATCATGCCCAAGTTAAAAGTGCATGATATTTACGCCAATGCCTTGAAGAACTTTAAGGGCGAAGGTGCCTCGGGTGCGATGGCGCTGCAACAACGCCTGCAAGAGGCGCGCTGGTTTATCAAAAGCATTCAGCAGCGGTTTGACACGATTTTGCGCGTCAGCAACGCCATCATTGAACGACAAAAAGGCTTTTTGATGCACGGCGAGCTGGCCATGCGCCCACTGGTGCTGCGCGACATTGCCGATGAGCTGGGCTTGCACGAGTCCACCATCAGCCGCGTCACCACTGCCAAGTACATGAGCACGCCGTTTGGCACGTATGAATTGAAGTATTTCTTTGGTTCAGGGCTGAGCACCGAAGGTGGCAGCAACGCGTCCAGCACGGCGGTACGGGCGCTGATCAAGCAGTTTGTCGCCGCTGAAAATCCGAAAAAACCGCTCAGCGACAACAAAATCGCCGCCATGCTGAAAGAGCAAGGCATAGACTGCGCCCGCCGCACCGTGGCCAAATACCGCGAAGGCATGAAGATAG
>JAYSZH010000209.1:0-19479 GCA_043738155.1 Polaromonas sp.
GCGTAAAGATCCTGCAGTTCGAGCTGCAGTTTGCTACAACGATATTGTGGCATTTGGTGCTCTTTCAGCACTGGGAGAAATGGGATTAAAAGCTGGAAAAGACTTTTCATTGATTGGTTTCGATAATGTATTAGATTCTGCGCATTCAAATCCACCACTAAGCACGATAGACATAGAACCAAGAAAATTGGGGGAACATGCCGCTGAAATTTTGTTGCAAAGAATTAAAACGCCGGAAATGAAGCGGCTGATCTATTCTGCTAAGCCTACGCTTAAACTCCGGCAGACCGCGTAATAAATTCATCAGCCATCTACTGAATGCAACGTAAATCGACCGCTATTGGCCCGTTGCTGTTCTAGTCGAATGACTGCTGACCGGCGATCAAAATCTTATATTTGGGCTTCCAGGAAGCAGCCGGTGGGTTATGTCCGTTTTCGCGCCCATTTCAGTCCGTCAAGGAATTGACATCGCCAGATACAAAGCAGAAGTAGCCAACGCCGAGCGGGCTACTCCAAACCGGTCGTTGAAAAAAACTGTCCGTTGGTCGGTTTTGCGGCAACTATTTTGGTGGAACCAAAATAGACAATAGACTGCTGAATGCCTCTTTGGAACGACAGCAATCATAGACCTAGACAATCTACCATATCACGATAAGTCCATCATTTGATTCAATTGATGGCATGGTTAATGATTGATCTTGAACCAAACTTACGAGCAGCTTGGCGAGCAAAGGCTATCCGTTACAACTTCATATTTAAAGATTTTACGGGCGCACCAGTTTGGTATTTCACGATTGCTGAGGGGTTTCGGATTGGCGAAGGATGATTGGCTTATTTAATAAGTTTCAAACTCTACAAAGATAGAGGAAGTTTCGTTAATTCAACGGTAGTAATTTAGCATTCAAAATATCCGCTGGATAAATCTTAATGGATGAAGAGTAGTCAGATAGTCAAAAATGGATTCGAAAAATATCGATTTCTTTTACTCTCGACACAACTTAGCCGGTTACTTGCAGCTTAACTTTAGCTGACTTGCTTAAAATAGTAACAAATGCATCTTTCAGTGTCATGAAAAAAATCCAGCTTCTTATATTTTTTTTGCTTTTAAGCTCCGCGCTGATAGCTTTTGCTCAAACACGCGTGGACTCTGTACCACAAACGCCTCAAACAGCTAACAATATTAATGAATTTTTTAATCTTTCTAGGCAAACTCACAAACCGAGATTCATCGACTATTGACATTAAACCGCTGTCGGTTTTAACCCATAAAGATTTTGAGACAATGGTTAAAAACAATACAACTCAAGATGGATTAGTTAGTGTGCAGCAAATTATTCACAGTGTACTAAATTCAGGTTTAGTATCAGTAACCTACAGCAAACAATATGCACCTAAAAACGCGGTTCAATATGTGGAATCAAATAAAAGGTTTCCTCCAGATTTTGATACCAAATACATAGAACGAGTTGGTATCGTTTTGATCCCTTTGCTTTTATGCGTTAAAGCGCAAGTTATTCAAAAAGCTTGGGAAACACAGTTCAAGGACGAGACATTCGCAAAGCTAGGCTATAGCGCAGGATCGCTTTGGCCTAGTGATGGCATTCATAAAAATATTGAAGAGCAAAAGCGACGTGGTAATAGGCCGATTGAGGCTGTCATTATTATTAAAACCCCCTTAGATTCCGCGCATAAAAGTGTTTTTAGATTTACCCATGATTATTGGGCTTGCGCAAGGTCGCTTGTTTCAGAGCGGAGGTACAAATGAAAAAATCGGTTGCCGTAAATTACTATTTATTTGATAGCTGCTTAGGCAATAAATACGCTGGCTACAGCCTAAAAACACCTTCAAATAATGATGATTTCAATTTAAACGCTGCTAATGATGATATTTGGAGGATTGCGGCATGAAAATAACCTTGAAATTACTCGCAACAATTTTGCTGATCACATTGTCCTGCGCTGCTGCACCGGCGCAAAGCAAAAAACCTACACCTGACCCCAAAAAACTGATTGGGCTTGAGATTGTGGATGGGCAATATCCTGATGGATGGGTATGGGATGGCGTGCGTTCGGGCGGGGTTGGGTCAACGCGATATGCATTGAAACTTATAAATAAAAAACAGCCTGCTTTTATTTTTTTGAATGTAAGGGGCAGAGTTACTAGTACAAAAAAAATTTCAGGTACCGTAACGGATGCAATTCAAGTTGTAAAGCCCGACGACCATCATGATTACTCTTGGCGGTGCTATTACGAAAAGGACAAAGAAGCCGTTACACAAGAACGCTTCAAAAATTGGATAGATGCCAACGTGAAGTTCAAAAACTATTGCGATATGACAACGATGAATATCAAAAAAGCTTGGATCGTGCATAGCGACATTGGAAAATTTGAACTCATCAAAGATACAAAGGGGTTGATTTGCGAATTTGGATTTGGTGCTAAAGCCTATAAGGAAGGCGTGCCAGATTTCCGTGAAAATTGCCCCAGCTCAAACTGGTATCCCGACACGCTTTACAAAAAATAAACTGTACGAATCACATGGCTACCACCGCTTCCAGAAAGGGCGACAAACGAGTCATCCATTGGTACACCACTCGGATCGGGGAATTCAGTATTGTTCAACCTATTACCAGGAAATTCCCCGACGATATGACATCACCTGCTCCATTACAGATGGCTACGATTGCTACCAGAACGCTTTGGCTGAACGGGTTGATGGGATACTCAAGAAGGAGTTTCTGCTACAGAGGCCTGCAAACCTTGCTCAGGCAAAGAAGATGGTTAAACAGTCTGTGCAAATCTACAACCACAAGAGGCCGCATGCATTCCTAAAATGCAAAACGCCCGATGAAGTTCACCGGGCGTCCTTAGAGGGATTTAAATCCCAATTTGCTAACCCTCAAACTGTCAACCTATGACAGGACGGGTCAGCCTAACGCTCACGAGCCTGCAACCGCACTTTGCGCCATGCGCAAACGTTCATCCAGATAGGCACCATAGAAATCAGAAGTCGAACCACCTTCTAGTCGCGGTGCTACTTCCCGACCATTTTTTCCTAAAAACAGCACTGTAGGTGTGACCTTGATCGCCCAAGCCCGAATCAACTGCTCATGCGTGGTGGGTTTACCCCGGGCATCGTCAATAGGCGTGGTGTGGTTGGTATTCACTTGAATCACGCTTATGGCTCGCTCACCAATCAAAGGAATGAGATAGTTTTCGCGGGCGATTTTGCAAAACGGACAATTGTCTAAACTGACCAAAACGACCAAAGGTTTTGACGTCTTTAGCGCTAATTCAATATCGGTTTTCAAGGATGTCGATGTCGGCAACACACGCGTTGCAGCATGTGCCACTTTGTGCAGCGCAACACTGAACCAACTTGCAGACAATGCTGCCAGTAAATGTCGGCGACTAAAGCTATACATAACTAAACTTCACTTAACTTAACTTCAAGTACAAAAATTAAATCACCACGCCAGGATTGCCGTCTAAACCTAACAGTTTCGGGTTATACAGCTTGATGGGTGCAATGGTCTTTTTATCTTTCAGATAAGTTTCAACCACTTCCCAAGCTGGTGGGCCTGCATTTTTACTGGCTTCTTGCACGGGAGCCCAGCCGGCGACTTTATAGGTTCTACCAGCTTCCATCAACTGCCCGTCAAATCGCATCTCGCTGATTCGTGAACCTGCTTTTGCTGCTGGATTGCAGGTATACGTCATGCCGCCCGTTCGTACCATATCCCCGCCTTGCTGGTAGTACGGATCGGGGTTGAATAAATTGTCGCAAACATCTTCCAAAATTGTTTTGATCGTCTCACCACTCAAATCTGACACGGTCGTCCAAGGGTAGGTAATGGCGGTCTGATCCATGACGTGTTCACGCGTAATGGCTTGGCCAGACAACAGTGATGTTCCCCAACGAAAACCCGGCGAAAAAGCAATCTGCGCACCGCGCACATTGATGAGTGCGTCGGTAATCAACTGGTCAAACGTGCCGTTGAAGTTGCCGCGTCGGTACAACAAACCTTCTGTAACTGCCAATTTTTCAGTCAATTTAGACAGGAAAGGGGCGCGTACTTTGTCGATCAAGGCGGTCATTTCTTGGTCTGCCGATAAAAAATTGGCAAAGATAGGCAGCAGTTTGTAGTTGATATTGACAACTTTCTTGTCACGCACATCTAGATCAAGTACGCCTAAAAATTTACCATTGCTGCCTGCATTGGTCACCAAGGTTTGACCAGCTGTATTTTTTACCATGGTGGGCACGGGTACGCCGTCATGCGTATGGCCACCCAAGATGACATCAATACCCGTCACGCGCGATGCCATTTTCAGATCAACATCCATGCCGTTGTGAGACAACAGCACCACGGCTTGCGCGCCCTTGGCGCGTGCTTCATTGACTGTTTTCTGCATGTTCGCATCTTGAATGCCAAAAGTCCAATTCGGCACTTGCCAGCCTGGGTTGGCGATCGGCGTATACGGGAAGGCTTGGCCGACAATCGCTACCGTCACACCGTTCATTTCTTTCAGCACATAGGGTTTGAAAACAGGGTCTTCAAAATCTTTGGTTTTGACGTTTTGCGCCACAAAATCAATCTTGCCAGCGAAGTCTTTGTCGATGATTTCCATCATGCGTGCTTCGCCGTAGGTAAATTCCCAATGCGCCGTCATCACGTTCACGCCCAACAGCTTGCTGGCATCAACCATGTCTTGGGCATTCGTCCACAAACTGGTGGCACTGCCCTGCCAGGTGTCGCCGCCGTCTAGCAACAGAGCGCCTGGCCGGCTGCCGCGCAATTGCTTCACCAAAGTAGACAAATGGGCAAAACCGCCCACTTTGCCGTATTGATGCGCTGCCCGCTCAAAATCCAAATAAGTGTGCGCATATGCTTGCGCGCTGCCCGCTTTCAAGCTTGCATATTTGAGCAAATGCTCACCTACCAAGTGCGGCACATTGCCCGTCATTCCCGCAATACCAATGTTGACGTTGGGCTCTCGAAAATAAATGGGCAACAGCTGCGCGTGGCAATCTGTCATGTGCAACAAATGCACATTGCCAGTTTTGGGCACGTTGTAAAGCTGGTCGGCTTCTTGTGCGCTGACCGAACGGCCTAAGGGAAAACCGGCGACGACAGCCGCTGTGAGTACGGATGAGAACTCACGTCTGCTCAAATTCATATAAGAAAACGGCTATATAAACGGTTTATAAGCGGTTTATTTGTTAACGGGCGATTGCGGATCCAGCAGCAGCGCCATCACATGCTTGACTTGCTGTTCGCTCAAAATACCTGCATCGCCAAAACGCGGCATATTGCTGCACAAATTCACCGAATGTGTATTCCAGATCCGTGCCCATGTGTATTTGACAATGGCTTCTGAATCCTTGGAAGCTGGATCTTTCACGCCGCGTAAGCTGCCGTATTTCATCAACGATGGGCCTTGGTTGCCAAAGCTGATTTCAGTCGGCGTCAACTGGTGGCAGGCATAGCAGTTAGCCCCATTGGGTACGCCAGCGACATCGCTAAACTGCAAACCACGGCCGTTTTGGGCGATTTTTTCACCCTCTCGCCAATCACCGGTGTAATTGCCATCTTTGGGGTACGGAATACTGGCGTAGATGGCTTGCTCCATCTTTTCACGTGTTGCTTTTGGCACTTCTTTGCCACTGGCAAACGATTCAGAGCAGACTTTTTGAATCTCGGTTTGATCCAAACGGTCCAACTTGGCAATGCCGCGTTCCGCAAAACTGCCTTTGATAGAGGCCAGCACCTCAGCAGCGCTGGGGCCTTGCATGGACGTTGAAGCGCAACTCGCCAACAACGCAACGGCAGATACTGTTGCCGATATTTTTACAGCCATTTTAGCTATATTTTTAATAGCAAAATAATCAAATAATACGCCGGCTACATGATAATTTATCATTATTTTTCTCATTATGTTCTGTATTTAACGTTTGATGGCCGGTGCCGCCATTTTGCCGCCGTTGGCGTTCACACCCATAAAGGTGATCAAATCAACCGAGGTCTGGCTTAAATATTGCAGTTCTGGAAAACGCTGTTGTCTGAAACAGTCGTACAAGCGCCACTGCATCGTGCGCACTGCGCCTTGGCTGACGCGATAAGCGGGCCACTGGCTGAACGCAGCTTGTGCTGGGCCGGGCTTGGTCAAATTTGGCAGTTCTTGCAAGCGTATACGTTTGCCATCTTCACCATGGCAACTGGCGCAACTGAAATCAAACGGGCCACCTTTGAAGTAAAAAGCCTGTTTACCGCGTGCATAAGCCGCTTTTTCAAGGGCATGCTCTTGTGGCACCTTGATAACCATTTCGCGTGATTCGTCATAAATATAGGCCACCAAGTCTTCAATCGCAGTCGCTTTCTGACCTTCGCCGCTGAAAGCACTTCTAGCAGTGAAATCCGCTTTGTTGGCCCCTTGCAGCGTCACCATGCAATGCACCAAGCGGCTCTCTACATCCATGACTTGGTTGGTGTCGGCAAAATATTTGGGCAACACGGTCACCGCACCCTTCACCTTGCCCGCGCCTAATCCTAAATCACACGCTTCCAAGCTTGCATTTTTAGACCCACGCTTCGTTTTCCACAAAGCTTCCCCACGCGCGGCGTTCAGGTCGGCAGGATTACCATCTTGCAAGCTGGCACGGTAATCATCAATCGCATCTTTCGCTGATTTTTGCTGCGCCCAGACGGGTGAGGATGACAAACTGGCGAGACAACCCAAGGCTAGCAATGACAGGGTAAATTTGTTCATGATATGTTGTGTTGATTGGCTGTATGGGTAAATTTACGAAATGGTCGCTTCGTCGGTGCGCTTATCGCCCGTGTTATCGACCCAAGTCACCGCAACCTTGTCTCCAGCTTTTCCGCCGGTGAAGACAAACTGGATGAACGGATTCTTGGACACTGCCGTGCCCCATTGAGAATTCATCACCGTTTTGCCGTTATGTGTCGCGCTGATGGTTTGAATATACATCGCAGGTACAGTTTTACCGTCGGCCGTTTTACGTTGGCCAGTTTCCATCTCGTGGCTGACCAGCACACGTACGGTCACTTTGTCGCCAGCTGCTTGGGCGCGTATGCGCATTGGATCACTCATTTTGAACTCCTGAATTTCTGGTATCTTGAAAATTACTTGCGTAGATTTAACCGCCACAGCCACCGAGTGTGACTTTGACTTCTTTCACCGCGTAAATAAACTTGTCTCCCACTTTGGCCAAGGCGTAAACATTGCTGGATTGACCCATTTTCACATTGGTGGACATGCTCGCTTCAGTGCCAGCCATGACATCAAAACCTGCTGCCAAGACGGCTGGGTTTTTCTCAATCACCAAGCCCAGCCAAGTCACACCGGCAGCCGCGCTTTGGGCACCAATGCGCACCACATTGCCGTTTTCTGCGATTTCTGGTGCGGATAAAACCACATCGGCGCTCTCGGTGGCTGTGCCGCCGCCCAAAGCTTTAACCACGTCGGCTAGGCTTTTCGATTCAAAAGCGGCTTTGTTCCACGCCGCTTGCGCTGATGCAGTGGCAGGCAACAAACCTGCGGTAGTGACCAAACCAAGTGCGACAGCACCTGAGGTGGTTTGTACAAATTCACGACGTTTCATCAATTTCTCCTGAAAACTAAAAAAATTACACATCCCATAACCAAATTATCTACTTTAAAGCTGATTTTCACAGCGTGATTACCCTATTTTGTCGCACCCATGGCTAGCCACGTCACGACATTGCTCAATTCGACCTCCCCCAAACTTTGCGGCGGCATGGGGATGCTGCCGTAAACGCCAGAACTGCCACCTCTGATCTTGCCTGCCAAATAGGCCGCGGCATCGGTTTTACCCCCTTGCTTGGCGGCAATTTCTTTGAAGCTGGGGCCAACAATTTTGTTGTCCATGCCATGGCATGCTGTGCAGGCGTATTTGTTCAAAGTTGCCATCACATCCGCACTCTTCAGCGTTTTCGGTGAAGCTTTTGTGGCTATGTCGGGCGCAGCTGAAATAATCGGTCTCACCATAGTTTTAGGCGCAGTCGAGTCAATAGATGCCGAAGCTGGGGCTGAATTATTGCTTGTATTTGCACCTTTAAACTGCCCAAACGCGCGATTTTGATCGGCAATATTGCCATGCGCGTTGCGCGCGTACTCAGGAATTAAGCTCCCAACGTGGACTTCAGTTTTGCAGTTTGTCATGCAGTCTGAGCCTTGCGCGTCTGGCTTAACCGTACCGCCAAACTCTTTGCCTGGCCACATGGCGTGCGCCGTGGTCATGCCAGCGCGGTTGGGCAGCCTTTTTTGCGTGTTGGCGATGTTTTGATCGCTCAGCGTGAAGTCGTCTGGCACCACATTTCCTAAATTGAGCAAATAGGCCGTGACGGCATAAACCTCGTCCGGCGTGAGTGATTTGGGTGTTGTCCACGGCATGGCGCGGTTGATGTAATCCCACAGGGTTGAGAGTTGGGACACCTTCATCATGGTCGTACGCGTGGGCGAAACGGCATAGGGCAGTAAGCTGGCAACGCGACCGGTTTCTACGTCTTTATTAGTGGTGTACCCCGCCAAAGCGCTAAAAACCGTGTTGTTTTCACCAAAAATACCGTGGCAAGAAGCGCACTGTGCCTCCCACACTTTTTCTCCTTGTTTGACGCTACCCGAACCTTTGGGCAAACCCTTGAAGTCAGGGCGGACGTCAATGTCCCACGCTGCAACCTCATTTGAAGTTGCCACTCTTCCAATGCCGTCATACTTGCCCTGTGATATGCCACTAGCCGGCGTGATTATTGCCATTACTGCTATTATTTTTGTAGTAATTTGCAGCTTAAAAATTGATGAAAAATTATGACAGTTGAACATTTTTCACCTCGCCAGATTCTTGCAGCCACCATGTTTGAATTGAGTTGTTGTGGTAGATGCTACGGGTGCCGCGCACTTTGCGATTTTCGGCGTAAGTGGGTTGAACATGACCGGTTTCGTCAGTTGCGCGACTCATCAGCAACGCCGGTTTACCGTCCCATGCCCAATCGCAGTTAAAACGCGTCAAGCATTTGGACATCACTGGCGTCTCTAAGCGCGCGGTTTTCCAGTTGCGCCCGCCGTCCATGGACACATCGACTTTGCGGATCTTGCCGCGCCCCGTCCACGCCAAGCCCGTGACATTTAAGAAGCCTTTGTCCATAATCACCTGCCCACCGCTTGGTGTGGTGATGACAGATTTCACCTCTTGAATACTGCTGTATTGGCGGTGCATGCCGCTGGGTAATAAATCGATGTAGTGAATCGTTTCGTCTTTGGTGGCGTAGGCTTCGTCGCCCAGCTCAATCCGGCGCAAGTATTTGACCCAACTCACGCCCTGCACACCCGGCACAACCAAGCGCAAAGGGTAGCCGTTTTCGGGGCGCAGCATTTCACCATTCATGCCGTAAGCGACCAAGACTTCGTCACTCATGATAAGGCTCATGGGGATCGTGCGCGTCATGCTTGAGCCATCTGCGCCTTCAGCCAAGACGAATTTACCGCGTTTGAAATCTGCACCGCACAACTCCAGTAACAAACGCAAGGGGACGCCTGTATATTCACTGCAGCTCAGCATCCCATGCGTGTATTGCACCGTAGGAACAGCGGTGTTACCCCACTCCATGCCGGTATTGGCGCCACATTCGATGAAGTGAAAGCGGCTGACGGATGGCAATCGCATCAAATCATCCATGGTGAACACCATGGGTTTTTTAAGCATTTTTTCGTCACTGCCATTCACCATCAAGCGGTGTTTATCAGGCTCAACGTCCCACCAACCTTGGTGATGGCGCTCAAAATGCAAACCGCTGGGCGTCACAATGCCAAACAAACCCTGCAGCGGTGCAAAACTCACCCCTGATTGCGTGACGTTGGTCAGGCCCGGGCTTTCGCGGCGCTGCAAGTTTTTCTCATGAATGCTCGGCACGCCATACCCAAGCGCAGCAACACCCTGACCTAGTCCTTTGGTGTGTGCTGGCAAATTCACGATATTGGGATCGTCTTTTGAAGTGCTGGAAACATTGGTTTGCGCGCGTGCTGCCGTTGTAGCAGCCATAGCTGCGGCAAATGCGCCAGCCATAAAGCCACGCCTGCCTGCATAAACAGACTTGATGTGTTCGCTGCCGAGAAAACCCTCGGGTGCTGCTTGGATGAATCGGTTACTTCTCATACACGTTTAGTAAGAATATATATATAGTTTTTTCACTATAAGCGATTGAGTCAAAAAAATCCCGATGAACTGAATCACCGGGAAAGTTAAAAATGAGCTGTGAATCTGGCTTAATCCAAAGTATCAGCCCAAGCTATCAGCCCAAATATTCTGCGCCCAACTCTCTGCATACGCGCCTTCCAGCATGGTGACTTCAGGCTTTAAATCGATCGCCGACACACCGCCTGAGCCAGCTACTGTTTTGAAAGTCTTCTCCGCCGCCACGTACTCGTGCACGCTAGCCACGTGGATGCAGTTTTTCGCATCAACCATGCTGTAACAGGTGTTGGTCAACATAGGGTTGGGGTTAACTTCCCAGCCGTTGAGCTGCGCGACGATGGCAGCGGCTGCCACTTTGGCTTGCGCGTTCGCCATGTGACCGCTCTTAGGCATGCCTGGTGCGATTTGGATGGCGTCACCCAAGACGTGCACATCTTTGGCAGCTGTTGACTCAAACGTCAGGTAGTTCACACCACACCAGCGACCATTGGCCATGTTGTTCAAGCCAGAGTTGACCGCAATCAAACCTGCGCGCATGTTTGGCAAGGCATTGATCACCATCGCTTTCACATCTTCTTGAATCTCAAACTTGATAGTACCGGTTTTGGCATCAACCGCTGTTACCTTGTGGTCGCCACGGTACTCAATCATGCCCTTGTACTCGTTAGCCCATACTTTTTTGAACAACGGACTTTTGGATGTCACATCGGGGTTGCCGTCCAAAATCAAAATCTTGCTCTTTGGTTTTGCCACTTTGAAGTAAGACGCGATTTGACTTGCACGCTCGTACGGGCCGGGTGGGCAGCGGTAGGGAGCGACGGGGATAGTGATAGCGAATGTGCCGCCGTCTGGCATGGCTTCGAGCTGCTTACGCAAAGTCGCCGTTTCAGCGCCCGCCTTCCAAGCTTGGACGATTTGGCCACTGGCATTGGCCGCGGCCAAGCCTTCGATGCTACCCATCATCAAATCGATACCAGGCGAGACGATCAATTTGTCATAAGCGATGCTGCCGCCACGCGCCAAGGTCACCGTTTTCTTGGCTGCGTCGATGCTGCTCACCATGTCTTGAATCATGGTCACGCCATGTTTTTTAGACAAATGCGCGTAGGAACTGGTGATATCGGCCATGCTTTTGTGTCCGCCCAACACCATGTTGGATACTGGACAAGAAATGAAGGAAGCGTTGGGCTCGATCAACACCACGTCAATTTTGTACTGCGACAGCAAGCGGATGTATTTAGCGGCAGTTGCACCACCAAAGCCACCACCTATAACGACGACTTTTGCTTTTGAAGGCATAGTCGTCGTTGCGCAGCCGGCTAGGCCTAGCAAGCTCAAAGCGGCGGCTGATTGCAAAATTTGGCGACGGTGCATATTGTTAGAGTTTGTCATGTCGCGCTCCTTATTTCTTTTGTGCTGCAAAATAATTAGCAATCATGGCAACTTGCGCATCGCTGTAGCCCTTGCTGAGCTGATGCATCACCGTGGCGGGTCGACTGCCGTCTTTGAACGCTTTCATTTGCAAAATAATATTGGCTGCAGGCATGCCAGCCAATGCGACGACCGATGAACCATCTGTAGCTCGACCCATCGTGCCATGGCAGGCAGCGCAAGTAGCAGAAACACTCGCTACATATAATTCATCTTTGCTTTGTGCTGAGGCTGTAGCAGTCGAAAATACAGAGATAACAGCTAGCAAAACAATAGCATATCGCATTTTCATTTGTGTCAGTCTCATCTTTTTATCTCCTTTATTTTTTATATGTCATAAAAAATATATGGTTATTACGCATCTCTAATATAACTATATCCGAAACTGCGTAAAAGCACGATAACATTTAATACGTAAAAACCCTAAAAACGGGAAAAGTGCAAAAAAAACCGCCAAGCTGGCGGTTTTTAGGAATGCACTTAACTACTTTACTGCGCCGTGACTCCCGCCGTTTTAATCACTTTGGTCCAACGCGGAATTTCATTCGCCACAAAAGCAGTGTAGGCTTTAGAACCCTGCGTTGGAATCACAAAACCTTGTGAGTCCATGCGCTGCTTGATGGCAGGTGAAGTCATGGCTTGAGCCATAGCCGCTTCCAGCTTGTCAACCACCGCTTTGGGTGTACCCTTTTGAATCGACATACCTGACCATGACAAAGCCTCAAAACCCTTGTAGCCAGATTCTGCAATCGTCGGTACATCAGGATACAGCGCATTTCGCTGCGTACTAGACACGCCTAGTGCTCGCAACTTGCCAGCTTTGACGTGCTGCAGGGCAACGTCTTGGTTCAAAAATACGACTTTAACGGTGCCGCCCAACAAATCCGTCATCATCGGGCCACCGCCACGGTAGGGGATACCGGTCATAAAGATACCAGCGGTTTGCTTGAACAACTCCATAGCCATGTGGCCAGAGGCAGCATGTGTGAAGCCATAGTCCAACTTGCCTGGATTGGCTTTCGCATAATCAACCAAATCTTTAACTGTATTAAACGGCAAACTTGGGTGAACCAATAGCACATTCGGGCCGGAATGCACTTGCGTCAAATGGATGAAATCTGTGTTGGAGTTGTACTTCAAATTGGCGTCCAAACCATGCGCCACCGCGCTTTGGCCCACACCAGTTTGAACGATGGTGTAGCCATCAGCCGCTGCTTTTGCGCCGCGTTCCGTGCCAATCACACCACCTACCCCACCCACGTTTTCAACGATGACAGGCTGCTTCAAAATCTTGCCCAGCTCGTCCGCCATCATGCGCCCCATCACGTCACTGGTGCCGCCAGGTGGGAAAGGTACGATCATTTTGATCGGCTTGCTTGGGTAATCTTGCGCCAAAGCGCTCAGCGCGATCAAACCAACCGCTGCTGCGCTGACTACTTTTAACCATACTTTTTTCATTTCTGTCTCCTAATTTATAAAACCAACTCTCAACTTTAAAAACTCCACATACAACTAAAACCGTGGCTTGACCGTTGACCAATCTGGTCGAAACTTTTGCATCTGCGTCACATCATTGCGGGTGCGAATGCGGCAATTCAAAAATGCTTGATGCAGCTCAGCCAGTTTGGCTTGATCCAACTCCACACCCAAACCCGGTTTGTCTGTCACATGCACACAACCACCCACGATAGGCACTTTGCCACCGACCAAAATTTCGTCACTCTGCCACGGGTAATGCGTATCACAGGCATAGGTCAAATGGTGCACCGAAGCCGCCAAATGCGTCATCGCCATCAGGCTGATGCCTAAATGTGAGTTCGAATGCATGGACAAACCCATACCAAACGCCTGACAAGTGCGCGCCAAAGCCTGCGTCGCCCGCAAACCACCCCAATAGTGGTGGTCAGACAGCACGATTTGCACAGAATTCAGTTCAACACTGCGCTTCAAATGATCCCAAGACGTCACCACCATATTCGTCGCCTGCAGCAAACCCGTGGCTTTGTAAACCTCGGCCATGCCTTCCAAGCCCGGTGTCGGGTCTTCGTAATATTCCAAATCATTCGCCAGCCGCTCAGCGATGCGGATGCTGGTTGGAATCGACCAATTGCCGTTCGGGTCGATCCGCAGCTGGTGGTTCGGGAAAGCGACTTTCAACGCTTTGATCGCATCCGCCTCTTCATCGGGTGGGAAGACACCAGCTTTCAGCTTGATACTCTCAAAGCCATATTGGTCAATCATCTTTTTGGCTTGTGCAACGATTTGCGCAGGATTCACCGCCTCACCATAGGGGTCGGGCGCGTATTCTGGGTCTACGCTGGCATCCCATTTGTAAAACAAATAGGCTGAATACGCCACCTTGTCGCGCACCGCCCCGCCTAATAATTCCACCAGCGGAATACCCAAAGTACGCGCTTGCAAGTCTAAAGTGCCACCTCAAAACCTGAAAACACACTGCTCGTCAGGTTGTCACCCATAGAGCCAGGCGCGAGCTCCATCTCAACGTGAGCGGTTTTGGTGAGTTTAGATTCTGCAATCACCTTGGCCAACAAGCCGTTCAAGTCAAATGCCGACAACCCCACCAAACTGTTTTTCACCCGCGTCAGCAAATCCAACACTGGCGCATCGCCATAGGTCTCCCCTAGGCCGACCATGCCGTTGGCACCCACGACTTCGATAATAGAGCGCAACCCAAATGGCTCATGTACCCCGGCGGCATTGAGCAAAGCGGGGTCTTTGATAGCGATGGGCGTGACTCGAACGGCGGAAATTTTCATGGAAGCAAGTTAAATCTTTAGGCAAACTACAACATACCAACGGCATGATTAAAGTCATCGGTTGTCTGACGACTTGTATTTTGCTGATATTTGCAAAAGTTGTCAAGCGCACCCCTAAGTCAGCTACCCCACCCGTTGGGCACCCCTCCAATTTGAAGGGGTGGCGCGAAGCGACGGGGTAGCTGTATTTGCTATATTTTTAATAGCTACTCAGACAATAAATACGCCGGCTATAGCTGAATTTACGCCTGAATTCAAGCTATTTTACGCATCAATTGGTTTTAAACTTCAAATCCAACGCTTTTTGCCCAACGCATAAGCCCTGCGTCTTCCCGCCCTCGTTTGCAAAACGGTAGTGAATACCAGCATACAAGCGTGACATGGCAGCCTCGTCTGCCGCGAATTTGAAATTTGGAAACGTTCGTGGGCCCCAGCCTCTGTCGTTGTGAGCGTTATCAGTGAAAGCGGTATTCGCACCAAAGATACTGCTCAGCACAACTGCTGCAGCGCTAGACTGGGTGGAGTGACCTGAGGGGTAGTCAGGAAATGGGGGTGTCACCATCAGCGGTGGCACCCAATTGCTGTCGAATGAGCCCTGCACATAGCTCACAGGGCGCAAAACGTTGAGCGTATATTTGGTCGCCCAATTCGCAATGAAGGCGTCTGCCATCGCAATATTCAAGCGTGCCAGTGTTTGCGCTGCATCGGCCAAGTTGGCTTTGCGGGTTTTCAGCAAATCGTTGGCTATAAACAGCCAATGCCCGGCTGGTGTGGGTGTTTTACCTGGATCATCCGCCCAATACAGGGAAAATTGGCGTTGCTCTTGGGTGGCAGCTTTGCTGATGGTGTAAACCTCTTGCGCGCTTTTGTAAAAAACAGAGCTGGCGTCTTCAGAATACTCTGGCGGCGGCGGCGCTGGGCAGTCTTTCGCCGATTTCATGGCGAAAGGACGATTTTCGCCCCAATAGGGCAACAGCGGTTTGGCAAACGCAGGCGGTGTGGCCGTCCAAAGCCCTGCACCACTGGGTGGCACATAGTTGGCGCGGTTGCGGCGCAAGGGCCCCCAAGCTTCGTGGCCGCCGTCGGTGCGCGCCCAGGTCATGATCGCCATAGCCATGAGTTTGCCAAAGGAGGTAGAGCGGTTGAGGATTTCGGGGGTGTAGGTGTTGGGGTCAAAATCTTGACCGTATTTCAAAGGCAACAAGCGCTCAAGCTGGTCAATACGACCTTTGTTTTCCGCAGTGGCGTTGCTGAACATCATGCGCGTCATGGTCGCCATTGAGGCATTTGCCACTGTCGGCCAATGCAAAGGCTCATCGGGCTGCGCAACAGGTAAGGAATTGAGCTCGTTCAACTGTCCAGCCAAGCTGATGTAGCCTGGCATGCCAGGAACGATAGATTCATACAGCGCCAAACCCAAATACCCAAAAGCACGCGACGCAACGGGCGGGCTAAAACCTGGGGTTTGCTGGGTTAACGACAACGCCAGCGAGGTCCACTCAGTCGCGACTGCAGCACTGTAGCTGTCTGCCGTACGGGCGGAGACGCTTGCTGTTTGCTGAGTAGTTTGGGCTTGGGCATGAATTTGAGTGGTTAAACCCAAGCCGACCAAAGCCGCAGCAAGCGTACTAATGAAGAATTTATGCTTGTTCATGGTGCCTTCCCCGCAGTAACTGCTTCTGCTTTGCCTGCTGATTTGTCAATCACATAAAAACCATCCGCAGCGACGGTTTGCCAAGGGCCAAAGTCTGAAAATGGCCACTGCACACGGACTTTTACCGTCGTTGCAGCGCCTAAACCAAAATGCATCCAACCCGAGTGCCCGCTGGCGTGGCCACCGCCCACGGTGAGCTCTTGTCGGATGATGCGCTGCTTACCGAGCAGCTGCATGGCATCGCCCAAATCAACTTCCACCCAAGCGCCTACAGCGTCTCTATTGCCGCCAGCTTGCTTCAAACGCAACTGCAACCAATGGCCATTTGTGCCCATGGGCAGTGGTTTTTCAACTGCGCCAGTGCCCACGTTGCGCCAAAGTTGGGCTTTGTCCCAGCGGTTGACCACCACCATATCGAGCAGACCATCGCCATTCAAATCAGCCAACATACCTCCACGACCACGTCTGACACTGGCAATATTCGAGAGCTGGCCTGATTCAAAAAACCGACCATCAACTTGCTGCAGCAAGAGATTATTAGGGTCTAAAGCGGCAAAATCAGGCATGGTTGAAATATTGCCTTTGACGATGAAAATATCTGCCAGTCCATCGTGGTTGACATCTGCAAACTGTGAATGCCACGCGGTGGAAGGGTGAATATCTCCACCTACATAAGGACGATGCGCCGTGACGCCGCGCTTGTAGGCAACGTCAACATATTCGGGTTTGGAGGCTTTGCCAGACGCATCAAGCTGCAATTTTTGCAATTTGTTGTCTGCCATGCTGGTCAAATACAGCTCTGGGTAACCATCGCCATCAATATCTTGGCTGGCAATGCCCATGCCCCAGATTTGCATGGGCTTCCAGCCCTGCGCTTCTGTGTACAAGGTCGGCGGTTGCCCTGTCGCAATTTTCCACAGCTGCTCTTGACCACCCTTATAAAACTCACGGTCGTTACTCACCCGCAAATCAGGTGTGCCTTTGCGCCCCCAGTCTGAAAACAACATGGACAAAGCGCAATACGATGGTTCTAGCTTGACGGGTGCTGCAAAACCGTTGCCAGCGCTATTCGGGCGCAACAACACGCCCGGCGTGCAGCTACCCCACGGAAATTCTGGCTTGGTGCGGTCAATGTAAGTGCCAATGGCAAAGGTGGGCCATTTTTGACCACGCTCCCAAGTCGCTGAAAAAGCCGCATGCCACTCGTTGCCTGTTTTAACGCCCCATTTTTCTGTGGCACGTTCAAACTTACATGCGCCCAAGCCTCTGAAAACTTCGACCTGACCCACGCGCAGTACCACCACATCGGTGTTACCGTCGCCATCAACATCCAAAGGGTACGCGCCAATGGCATTGGTCAACTCCAAACCCGTGCGTTCTTCTTGCAACTTGATTGCACCACCACGGGCGCTTTTGTTGCGGTAAAACTTGGCTTTGTTAACACCGGCAGTCACGTAAATCTCTGGCAAGCCGTCGGCATCACAGTCAAACGTGGCTACGCCGCCACCGACCATGAATTCATCGTCGCCTTCGAAGCGGCTTTGTAAGCCAGCGCTGTCGGTTTCTTCTACAAATTTAGGAATGGCGGGCACAGGCGCTGAGACTGGCGCTGCAACTTGCGCAGACACAGGTGCCATTGCGGTCTGCAGCGCTAAGGAACTCGCCAAAATAGTTTTTAACAGATTAGACATTCACCCAAGCTCCCGTTTTCTCTGATGCAAACAAAGCATCAATCACTTTCATGTTCAAAATCGCGTCTTCAACACCATAAGGCAGGGTCATTTCACCACGCACCACTTTTGAGAATGCATCACCCTGCAAGCCATACATATTGCAGGCTGGCAGAGTATGCTTTTGCATAGAAGCCCCGCTCAAAGCAGTTCCGTCGTCCACAAAGTAATCGGTTTCACCACCCAATGGTGCGTTAAAAGGGATTTGGATTTCGATACGTTTTTTAGTCCCCACCACTTGTACGCGCTGGTGCGATACAGATTGCGTGGAGACCGTGAAATCTAACCTTCTTCCATCACCAAAATCGAGCAAAGCGCTGACGGTTCTATCGACTTTGAAATCAGGGTCGCGGTCAACCAAGGCAATCACGCGCTTGGGCTCAGCGTCAAACAAAAACCGCCCAGTGACAATCGGGTAGCAGCCGATGTCGTACAAAGCACCACCACCGATTTCATACTTATTGCGGATGTTGTTGGTGTCGCGATTGAAATAGGAGAAGAAAGCCTGCACGGTTTGCAAATCGCCCAGTTCACCGCTGCGAACACGCTTGCGCACTTGTAGCCACTGCGGGTGAAAGCGCACCATGAAGGCTTCCATGATGTGCACCTTGTCCGCCACCTCGCGCAACTGCGCGGCTTCGTTGGCGTTGATAGCAAACGGTTTTTCGCAGAGCACGTGCTTACCAGCGCGCGCAGCTTGCAAGGTCAACGCCACATGCAAATCGTTGGGCAAGGGGTTGTAAATGGCTTCAATTTCAGGATCAGCTAACAAAGCCTCATACGAGCCATAGGCCTTAGGAATACCCAACTTGGCAGCCCACTCATCAGCCTTGCCAGGCGCACGCGAAGCGATGGCTCGCACGTCACAAAATTCGCTTTGCTGCATAGCAGGGATAACTTTCTCCCAACCAATTTTGGCGGTACTAAGAATACCCCATACTACTTTTTTCATAGCTATAACCCTAATAAACACGCCGGCTAGACGCTAATATTGCACCAAATACACTTAAACAAACGAATTCAATAAGTTCTCTAAGTTTTCTTGACGACCAGAGACTGGACGCGTATCTGCGTTGCTTTGCAACACACGTGCCGCCACTGCATCCAAACTCAACTTGCCAGCCATGACGTCACCACCAAAGCTAGATTTCCAACCTGCATAGCGGTCTTGTCTTGCCTTCTCAAAACGACCATCGTTGATCATTTTTTCTGCAATCAACAAAGCACGCGCTGTCACGTCCATACCACCAATGTGGCCGTAGAACATGTCTTCTGGATCAATCGATTGACGGCGAACTTTGCTGTCAAAATTCACGCCACCCGTGGTGAACCCGCCAGCTTGCATGATTTGGTACATCACCAAAGCAGTTTCTGGAATGCTGTTCGGGAACTGGTCGGTATCCCACTGGCACTGCATGTCGCCGCGGTTCATGTCGATTGAGCCAAAAAGACCCATGTCGATGGAAGATGCAATTTCGTGCTCAAAGCTGTGCCCTGCCAATGTGGCGTGGTTGGCTTCGATGTTGACTTTGACTTCTTTTTCCAAACCATGCTTGAGCAAGAAGCCATAGACGGTCGCCACATCAAAATCGTACTGGTGCTTAGTCGGTTCGCGTGGTTTTGGTTCTAGCAAAATCGCACCCTTGAAG